>NZ_AOGZ02000014.1:760000-1115000 GCF_000332515.2 Leptospira wolbachii serovar Codice str. CDC | reverse complement strand
TTTTTACATCCCTCCAAAATTCGTTGGAAGGACACCTTCCGAGTTGCGGAATCAATGGGTGTGAATGCATTTCCCATCATTGCTATGATTGGATTTTTACTTGGTCTTATCATGTCTTTTCAATCGGCAATTCCTATGCGTAGGTTTGGGGCCGAAATCTTTGTGGCAAACCTTGTGGGTTTGTCTTTGTTTCGAGAACTTGGTCCTCTGATGACTGCTTTTATTTTATCGGGAAGGTCTGGGTCTGCGTTTGCGGCAGAACTTGGAACGATGAAAGTCTCCGAAGAAATTGATGCACTTACGACTATGGGTCTTCCTCCTGTTCAATTTCTCATTATCCCTCGTTTGGTGGCCTCGCTAATTATGACTCCACTGCTAACCATTGTATTCAATTTGTTTGGACTTATCGGTGGGGCAGTTGTGTTGATTAGTTTTGGATTTCCACTCGTCACTTTTATCAACCAAGTGAATCTTGCGGTGGGACTCTCCGATATCTTGGGTGGACTATTAAAATCTTATTTTTTTGGAATGATCATTGCCTCCATTGGTTGTTACCGAGGGTTAAAAACGGCATCAGGAGCAGGAGCCGTTGGAGAATCCACCACTTCCGCAGTGGTTGGTTCTATCATACTTGTGTCCATCTTAGATGGAATTTTTTCAGTCTTATACTTTTACCTACGAATATGAAAGAAAATCCAATCATTCGAGTAGAACATCTAACCACTGGATATGGCCATACTGTGATTATGGAAGATATCTCTTTTGAAGTGAACCGTGGAGAAATTTTTGGAATTCTCGGAGGCTCTGGTTGTGGTAAGTCTACAGTATTAAAAAATATGATTGGATTAACATCTCCGTTTAGCGGCCGTATATGGATCGATGAAGACGATATTGTTTTAGCAGAAGGAAAGAAAAAAATCGGGATATGGAATCGAATTGGAGTGATGTACCAACAGAGTGCCCTTTTTGGTTCCATGACTTTATTGGAAAACATTCGATTGCCTTTGGAAGAGTTTACTAAATTGCCACTTGCGATCATGAACGAAATCGCTATGACCAAACTAAAAATGGTAGGCCTTTTCCCTTTCGCTCATCTTTATCCCGCTGAACTTTCTGGTGGAATGAAAAAACGTGCGGCCATTGCGCGTGCGATGGCGATGGATCCTGAAATTTTATTTTTAGATGAACCTAGTGCTGGGCTTGATCCGATCACTAGTGTTGAGTTAGATTATCTAATCATACGTTTGTCGAGAACTCTAGGTGTCACTTTTGTAATTGTGACACATGAGTTGCCTTCCGTGTTTACAATGGCAGATCGTGTGATTGTTTTAGATAAATCCAAAAAAGGGATTATCGCCGAAGGCAAACCAAAAGATTTAAAAGAAAAATCCAAAGATCCATTTGTAAAACAATTCTTTAATCGTATTCCACAGGAGAGTTCCCCGTTATGAATCAATCAAGTAAAATCTATTTTAAAGTTGGGGTCTTCGTCCTAGTTAGTTTTTTTACACTCATTTTGTTTCTGATCGTTTTTACTGCCGGAAATATCTTTCAAAGATCAGTTAGTTTAGAAACCTATTTTGATGAATCCGTACAAGGTTTGGATATTGGATCACCAGTTAAACACCGTGGTGTAAAAGTTGGTACAGTCCAAGAAATTACTTTCGTTCAAAATGAATATTCCGAAAAACTAAACCACGACACTGAACTTAGATATGGTAGATATGTTTTGATAAAAATGTCCGTCCCTGACTTTGTGAAAGGAGTATATGGCGACGATTTGAAGAGAACGGTCCAACGAATGATTCAAAGTGGTCTTCGTGTACGTCTCGCCTCACAAGGGTTAACTGGAACGGCTTACTTGGAAGTGGATTACCTAAATCCGGAAAAGAATCCTCCTTTGTCCATCGAGTGGGAACCAAAAACAATTTATATTCCTTCCGCACCAAGTACTATCTCTAGGTTTACTGCCTCCGTGGATAAGTTTTTTGATAAAGTCGAAAAGGCGGATGTGGATAAAATTCTTTTGGGTGTTGGTGAACTCATTCGAAATTTGAATCAAACAATTCAGGAAGCCAAACTCGGAGAACTAGCTCGTGAATCAACGGGTTTGCTTATGGATTTGCGTAAGACAAACGCAGAAGTAAAGGCCCTCATTGCAAGTCCTGAGACCCAAGGGTTGCCAAAAAAACTGGATACATCCGTAACCCAATTGCAAACAACACTAAGGCGATTGGACACATTACTTGCTTCGAACCAAGGTGATATTTCTACATCGATTGAAAATTTGCGAATTGCTTCAGAAGATCTAAAAGAAGTCACTGCAAATGCTAAAAAATATCCATCACAGTTTCTCTTCGGAGAAGCACCAAACAAGTCTAAACTCTGGAAATAAATACAATGAAAGCCTTAATCCGTTTTATACTTTTTACTGGACTACTTTTTTTTCTTAGCCAATGTTTTGGTGTCAGTAAAACCTTTCCTGAAAAAAGATTTTATTTAATAGAACCTGGTGAAACCAAACAATTGTTTCCTGCTGCAAAACCGAGAACTTTCATTGTTCGTAAGGTTTTTATATCCCAGAAATTTGAAGGAAAAGAATTTGTATATCGTAAAGAAAATGCTGTATACGAATCTGATTTTTATAATGGATTTTTTATTCCACCGTCTCATAACTTCAAGGAAGAGTTAGTTCGATCACTTTTAAAGTCAGGCAACTTTGAGTGGGATGCAAGTATCCATACAAGAGTCAATATCACTCATTATATTGAATTGAATCTCACACAAATGTATGGCGATTTCCGTACCAAAGAACCAAAAGCAGTCATTGAGTTTGAAGTTGTTGTCTATGAAGATAAAGATTCTGTCTCTACTCCTGTTTTTAGAAAGACATATAAACAAATTCAATCTATCGAGAAAAAAGAACCGGAAGCTTTAGTTCTTGGCTGGAATCTTGGCCTTACCAACGCATTCAACGAGTTGAACGCTGATCTAAGTAATAAATTAAAATAATTCTAAGGATAAAGATAATATTATAAAATAACACTCTCCTTGAAATGTCTTCTTTTGGATTTTCAGTAGAGGTACACCGCTAGAAACGAGGTTGCTTTTCAAACAAGACTCGTATAGATAGTAAGGACTTAAGGACACCCTATGAGACTTATTGAAACCATTGCCCCCATTTATATTCTACTCATGTTGGCTGAGGTTATCTATACTCGGTTTAAGAAACAGGATTATTATTTTTACGAAGATTCTTTGGCTGATTTGAGTTTAGGAGTTCTTAGTCGCATTTTTGATGGTGTCATTCTACTCGCATTAGTTTTTGTTTATAACGCCTTATACCAAATCTCTTGGGGTGCCGAGTTTCTTTCCAAAGTTTTTTTATCTCCCAGTTCGGCTGCACATTGGATTGTTTTATTCGTTCTACTTGATTTTTTATTCTACTGGGCTCATAGATACAGTCATGAAATCAAAGTTTTGTGGGCCTCTCATGTAGTTCATCATTCTAGTGAAGAGTTTAATCTATCGGTGGCTCTTAGGCAATCCTTTGTTCGGAACATTGGGATTGGACTTTTTTATTTGCCTTTGGCTCTTCTCGGATTCCCGGTAGAATCTTATTTAATTATCGATGCACTCAATCGTACGTATCAATTTTGGGTTCATACTCGTTCCATTGGAAAACTTCCTACTTGGTTTGAGTATGTGTTTGTCACTCCATCGCATCATAGAGTTCATCATGCTATGAATCCAGAATACATTGATAGAAATTATGGCGGGGTATTTATCTTTTGGGATCGAATTTTTGGAACCTTTTGCGAGGAAACCAAAGAACCCAGATATGGACTTGTTTCTCAATTGAAGACTTATGATCCTGTCACTGCAGAATTACATGTGTTTCGAGATTTGTTTTCGGATTTAATTCATACAAAAAACAAATGGCAGGGACTCGTTTCCTTTTTCTCTTATCCATCGGTAAGACCCGATGATTTTCAGAATGCGATTGATCGTGGTGTGAGAGATCCAAAGGTGTGGTTAAGTCATCACAGAGGGGAGATTGCTTATAAGGCTCTGGAACCGCAATACAGACGTAAGTCTGGGAGTTTCTTGTACAGGTCCTTTTTGTTATTTTCTTTTCTAGTTCCGACAACTTTGACTTTGTATTTTCTGAAACGAATGCATTTATTTTCTTTAGGAGAGATTGTTTCTGTCTTTGTCCTCCTGGTTTTTTCCTTCATTTCTCTGGGCCGACTTTTGGAAGGAAATAAGGATTGGCTTCGTTTTGAGATTCCAAAATATTTTTCTTGGCTTGTGCTTTTGGTCTATTTTTTCTTATAGTAAGACAGATGAAATATTTACACACAATGATTCGAGTTTTGGATTTGGACCGAGCTCTCCATTTTTTTGTGGAGGTCCTTGGACTCAAAGTAACCCGAAGGAATGAACATCCTGAAGGTAAATTTACTTTGGTGTTTTTATCTACTGGCGAAGCAGATGCACCAGAGATCGAACTTACTTACAACTGGGGACAAACCGAACCTTATACAACTGGAAGGAATTTTGGACATCTAGCTTACGAAGTAGATAACATTTATGAAACTTGTGCGCAGATTCAAAAGATGGGAATTACTATCAATCGGCCTCCAAGGGATGGTCGTATGGCATTTGTTAGGTCTCCAGATTTAATCTCTATTGAACTTCTCCAGAAAGGAAAATCTCTACCTCTAACGGAACCTTGGCTTTCTATGCCAAATACAGGTGAGTGGTAAGACTTGCAAAAGAAACCGAAAATTGCAATCATAGGCGCTGGGGCTTCTGGTTGTTTTGCAGCCTTACAAATTTTCGAAGAATTACAAGGTTTGTGCGAGATTCAAATCTTCGAAAAATCAAAAGAACCTTTATCTAAACTTCGGATATCTGGTGGTGGGAGATGTAATGTCACCCATAATCTTTTTGATCCAGAACTTCTTTCCGAGAAGTATCCCCGAGGAAATAAAGAACTACGTTGGGCGTTTGAAAGTTTTGCACCAAAAGATACAATTCTTTGGTTTCAAAAAAGGGGAGTAACTCTCAAAGCCGAAGCCGATGGCAGAATGTTTCCAACAACAGACAGTTCTGATACTATCATCCAATGTTTTTTAACTGAGTTAAAAACAAAGAAAATTCCAATCCACTTTGAACAAGGGTTAGTTGGAATATATTCAAGTCAGGTCTCTGGCCAAACAAAAGGATTTAGAGTTTTATGGGAAGGAGGAGTGGAAGAGCACTTTGATATAGTTGTTCTTGCTACTGGATCCAATCGAAAAATTTGGAGTATTGCAGAAAAATTGGGGCATAAAATCATCACACCTGTTCCGTCACTCTTTACATTGACTTTAGAAAATACGGATCTTATGGAACTGACAGGTCTTGTTGTACCTAATTGTGAAATCAAAGTGTTACCAAAAGGAAAACCGCAGAAGGGACCATTGCTTATCACACACTGGGGGCTCAGTGGGCCTTGTGCCCTTCGTTTGTCTGCTTGGGAGGCCCGCACTTTATTTGAAGCCGATTACAAAGTGGATCTATCTGTGAACTGGGTATTCGGAAAACAGACCCAAAGTATAGAAGAGGATTATTTATCTAAAAAAGAAAAAACACCGGCAGACAAATTAGCACCCGATCCGGAATGGAAATTGCCTTCTCGGTTTTGGGATTGGATTTTAAAAGAATCGAAAATACAAATAAACAAACGTTACTCGGATATTTCGAAATCTGAAATTCGGGTTTTAAGTTTATCTTTAACCCAGACCAAACTCCGAATGGTGGCCAAAGGAGTGTTTAAGGAAGAGTTTGTGACTGCGGGTGGTGTTTCTAGAAAAGACATTCAGTTCCAAACCATGGAAAGTAAACTTTGCCCCGGACTTTTTTTTACCGGTGAGGTGATCGACGTAGATGGAATTACTGGAGGTTTTAATTTTCAGAATGCCTGGACTACAGCAACCATCGCAGCCCGAGGCATTCGTAAAACAACTGTTACTTAATCTTATGGATTTGAATGAAGTCCACAGTTTGTGCCACAGATCCTGGTGCACCAGACAAAATCACTACTGTATCTCCCGATTTTAATTTTCCTTCTGACTTTAAAGTTTTACTCATAAAGGCAATCATATCAGGAAACTTATCCATCATTGGCATCACATAGGCTTCCACACCCCAATACAATTGCATCTTCCTTGCTGTACCAAGGAACGGTGTGAAAGAATAGATTGGTTTTAAGGGACGAAACTCAGAGGAGAGAAGGGAGGAATACCCAGATCTTGTAAAGTTGATGATGGCTTTTGCGTTGATGGATCTGGAGATGGATTCTGCTGCGCTACCAAGAGCTGTTCGTTCTACTTCAAATTCGGAACGATCCATATGTCTTAGGTGAGACAAATAAATTTCAGATTCTTCAGCAGCCTGGATGATACTTGTCATGGTCCGAACAGTTTCGATCGGATATTTTCCAGAGGCAGTTTCTCCAGATAACATTACCGCATCGGTTCCGTCCATGACAGCATTGGCAACATCACTTGCTTCCGCACGTGTGGGACGCGGATTGTCGATCATAGTCTCTAACATCTGTGTGGCGGTGATAACTGGTTTTCCTTGTTGGTTCAGCTTTGTAATCATCTCTTTTTGGATAATAGGAACATACTGAGTGTCTAATTCCACACCTAAGTCACCACGGGCAATCATGATTCCATCACAATTGTCAATGATCTCTTCAATATTTTGGATTGCTTCAGGTCTTTCAATTTTTGCAATGAGGCCAGCGTAACTATCTTTCATAAACTGACGTGCCATTTCTAGGTCACTCGCTCGTCTAACAAATGATAGTGCGATATAATCTACACCTAATGACAATGCAAATTGTAAATCTTCAATGTCTTTTTCCGAAAGAGCTGGTGCTGAAATTGGAGTGCCTGGAAGATTGATTCCTTTGTTGTCTTTTAAGGTCCCTCCGATGACGGTTTCTAAAACTGCTTTTTCTTTTGTTTTGGATTTTACGACAAAAGAGAGTTTACCGTCGTCAATCAGGAGTTTGTGTCCTACATCTATATCATTTAAGATGTATTGGTAGGTGCAGCCAATTTCTTCTGCTGTTCCTAGGAAGTCGGATTTGTTATTGATTGCAATTTGATCACCCGTTTTTAATTCTAAGGGCCCCGTTCCTAATTTTCCTGTTCTAATTTTAGGACCTTGTAAGTCAGCGAGGATTCCAATGGACTTGCCGGATTCCTGTTCACATTCCCTTAATAACTCAAAAATTTCTTTATGGTATTCATGGGTAGAATGAGAGAAATTCATCCGGGCCAAATCCATTCCCGAATAGATGAGACTTAAGATAGTTTCACGGTTAGCAGAGGCGGGACCAATGGTACAGATAATTTTTGTGCGTTTGTTGGGGATTTTTTCATCTACCGGCATAGACCCTATTCTTAGCTTTTTTGTTTTTTCCTGCAAGTAAATTGTACGGTTTGAATTGACTTGTGTCATTTTTCACAAAAATATCATTTTAATGGCATCTAATGCACTCGCTCTCATCTACCATTCTTCCTACAATCTCGAATTACCGGGACATGTATTCCCTGCTCATAAGTATTCTCACCTTTACAATCGTGTAAAAAGAGATCCTGTTTATGCGTCCTGGGACATTTTGCTACCTAAAAAAGCAGAAGACGCAGATTTAGAACTCGTTCACACAAAAGAATACTTGGATGATTTGTTTAGTTATGAACATACTTCGCGAACCATGTATTCTGAACTTCCGCTTAATCGAAGTATTGTGGAAAGTTTTATGTATGGTGTTGGTGGAACGATTATGGCAGCAGAACTTTCTAAAAAGTTTCAATTTGCCTTTAATATGGGCGGCGGATACCACCATAGTTTCCCTGACAAAGCAGAAGGTTTTTGTTATTTGAATGATGTAGCAATTGCTATACGAAAACAAAAAGAGGAAAACCCCAATATAAATGCGCTTATCATTGACTTGGATTTGCACCAAGGGAATGGAAATTCGTATATTTTCCAATATGATGACAAAGTTTTCACATTTTCGATGCATCAAGGAAATCTTTACCCAAAGAAAGAAGTATCTAACTTAGATGTAAATTTAGAACCAAATACAAAGGATGATGAGTATCTAACTACATTAGAAACATCACTGAATCAAATTCGGAAAGATTTTGACTCCAATATAATTTATTATGTTGCAGGAGCTGATCCTTATGAAGATGATTCTCTTGGAGAATTAAAAGTTTCCATGAAAGGTCTAAAAGAACGTGATTTGATGGTTCGTAAGTTTGCTGAGTCTCTGGGTGTCCCATGCGTTGTGACTCTTGCGGGCGGTTATGCTCGTGACTTTCGAGACACTGTTGAAATTCATTTTAATACTATCACTGCATTTGGTGAAAAGTAATGGGAGTTTTTTCCTCTACAGACAAAAAGAAAAACCAATCTGATTGGTTGGATTTGGATGATTTGTCTTTAGTAGATGTATCCAAAGAATTAAATACTTCATTAAATATGGAACCTAAGTTATTTAATAGGTTCACTCATTATGAAGTAGAACAAATGTTAGTAAATGCCGGTTTAATTACGGCTGTGGAAAAACGTGGCTTCCATAACTCGACCATCGAATTAGAAATTCTTAACGATTACGACAATCGTATTTATGTTAAGTCTGAAAATAGAAAAATCTTAGTTCATACTCGTTTAAAAGTATCTCAATTTCAATTGAAGGGTGACGATGAACAGTTCCCTATGATTTACATTGATTGGCTTCTCACTCAAAATATTAATTTTGAGCCAGGAGATATTAAAAAGGAATTGTACTTTGGACAAGAATATCCAGGCCTTAATGTTCTAAACGAATTCACAGATTTTATACGTGATCTTTCCAAAAAACTTGGCACATCTGGTGCCTTTAATGTGCCTGAATACTTTCATGACGCAGTTTTATTTTCTCGTAAATTTCGTTTCATAGATCCTGAAAAAGAGGGAACCTTTCGTGCTCTTGTGAAAAATTTCCGTGGGACCAACCTTCGGAATTTGTCCTCTCAGATCCATCAGAACAGAGTTCGTTACGAAAACGGGGAACCTTATGAGTGGAAGTATGGAGAGATGATTTCCTGTACGGATATTTATTTGGAGAAAAAAGTATTTCATGAGGCTTACTTTAAGAAGGTAGAGGAAGTGAAAGGAAAACTAAAATTCACATTGGTCTCAAAATAGGGACCTCCGAAGCCGATAACTATAGTAGATGTCCGAATATTCTTTTAAACCCGAGATTCTAATCATAGACGATGATACAGAAATCTGCGAAACCTTAGAACTTATTATTAATGGATTAGGTTATTTTGTAAGGTATTTTACTAACCCACTTCAAGGTTTGGAATACTTCGAAGGAGAACGTAATCCGATTGTTTTCCTAGATGTCAACATGCCACAGACTTCAGGTCTGGATCTGTTGCAGAAGATCAAAGCCTATGATTCCAAAACCCAAGTCCTAATGATGACAGGGGAACACGATATTCAGACGGTTGTTTCCTCACTTTACCATAGAGCTTCTGATTTTATTTTAAAACCCTTTCACACGAAATCCATTGAGGCCGCAATTTCTCGTGCATTTGAATATTATAATTTTCTAAAAGATAAAGAATCGATGGATGAGTCCATTAAACGTGATCTACGACTTGCCGCTAAGATTCAAACAAAAACAATGAATCTGCCTCAATTAAATCACAAAATATTTGCTGATATCAAACCAGTCAGTTTTGTATCAGGTGATTTTTTCCAAGTACTACCTTTGGATGAAGATCGGACTTTGATTTTGATGGGTGATATTGAAGGCCATGGAGTTACGTCAGGACTGATCGCAATTCTTATGACTACTATTCATAGAGAATTGGTTCGAACAACAACGATAGCACCTTCTGATTTACTTTCTCGTTTGAACAGAGAACTTTGTAATGAAATTGGAACTCATAGTATGACAGCCATTAGTATCGTTGTTGACCATGTTAAGAAAAAAATTACTTATGCACGGGGTGGTCATCCTTTTCCCATTGTATTTCAAAAAGAGTCGCGTGCTCCTTTGATTTTACATGACCAATCCGGTCAAATTTTAGGTATTCTTAAGGATATGGAATTTGCAGAAAATGAAATCCAGGTAGAAGAAGGGGACATTCTCTTTTTGTATTCGGACGGATTACTTGCTTCTAGTACCCATCCTTTGGTTCAAACCTTAATCCAACTTCCTGGTGGTGCCAGTCGGGTGGAAGGTATGAAAACAGAGATAACAAACTATATCCAATATCTAGAAACATCCTCTAAAGCTTCGGATGACATATCTTATTTACTTCTAGAGATTTGATATATTCCACATTGGTTTTTGTGGCCTCGGTCAAAAATTGACCGAGCACTTCTTTGGACCTGAAACTGCCTGTTGCAAATCCCTGTTTCCATTCCCTTCTGTGTAAGTTCATTTTTCGAATGATTTCATTTTTTGCAGGAAAGTCACAAAGTTTGTTTGTGATCATTTCTCCTTTGTAAAAAAGAAAATCGCCTTTAGCAAAGAACTTTTTATCTTCTTTTGGTAAATTATCTATGTATGATTTATTTTCTATAACATAACTTTGAATTGTCGATTTTGTAACTTCCCAAAGAATTTCTTTGTTGGAATTTTCTTTGTTTAAAGTGATCGCTGAAAAAATAACAATCATTGTTCCAAATAAAAAAGGTGGAATCCATTCGAGAGAGATCTCTTTAGATTGGATCCAGAATTGATGGGCCAAAACGGTGATGGGTAACCAATAGAATCCCATGAGATCCCAGTCTGCAGGGAAACCTAACTGGGGATTGTGAAAAAATCCATGGAGAAAAAATGCAAAACAAGCTACAAAAATTGTTTTTGTTTCTGGCCTTTGGACAAAGACCTGCCATTCTTTTTTGAAAAAGAAAAACTGATAGAATAAAAACAAAGTGGCAATGGCTGTATTCCAATACAAAACTGCGAGGATTTCTTTTATATGATTGAGTGATACCAATCGGTTTTTTGGATAAAAGGGAGGGTGGATTAAGTGGGTACTGTTTCTATCAATCGCTGGGTCATGGAAATAAAGAAAATAAAGAAACCAAGGAAGTAGAATGCTAAAACCGATAATAGTAGAAACGATTAGGTGTTTGAACTTTTTATCTTTTGGTGAATGTATAAACCATAAATAACCCAATAGGATTACTAAATATCCAGAAACCAAATGGAATAACATAGAGACAGCTACAAGTGCAGTCGCTCCATACAATAAGAGATCATTGTCCTTTGGGTTTTGCACAAATCGAATAACAAAAATATATAATAGAAGATGGCACACAGTGACGAGTGTGTAGTTTTCGGCATAACCAAAGGTGAGTAAAATTCCACCTGAAGAAAGTAAGACGAGAATGGATGCTCTATTAGATTTTTGATTTTTTTTCGCTGTCCATAAAAAACCAGAAAGCATTCCGATCCCAGCGAGTTGAGATAGAAATGTGTAAGCAACTCTTGGGTCTTCCGAAAAACCAAAACCAGAAAGTAGGTTAGAGACCAGACTATGTAGAACAGTTTCTAGAATTTCATCCAAGGTGAATTGGAAACCAAAAAGTTTTGTTTCCAGAAGATTGGTTTCGAGCAGCAAAAGTCCGTCTCCCCAATCCATATTTCGAATGGGAAATAACACCAAAAAAACAAAAAAAAGTGATGCGAGTATCCAGTTAGGTGGGGAGTATCTCTCCCATCCTACCAATAAACGATTGTTAGTTTTTTTTCCGTAAATGATGATGGATTGGAGTAGGATAAAAAAGATAGAAAAGGTTATATAAACAATTCTTTCTCCAGGAAGGAACCAAGGTTTTGTGGGGAAAAATTGGCAACCCAAAAGGAAGAGGTAGGGTAGGTATAAAAATGCTGTTTTCATAAGGATTCTTTTAGATAATACTCTTTTGGGATTTCTTCTGCAGCGATAAAAGGGAAATGCCCTTTACGGATATTAAAAAACACAAGTTCAGGAAGGCTATAAAATACAGACTCTGTTCCTTTGGAAAATCGGCTTCCTTTGTCGAAGGGGGCACTGAGTATTCCCATTCCCGTATACCCAACCCCATAGATTGTATTCGCCAGACCCAGAAGGGGACGGTTCCAAACTGTTTCTTCCGTAAAAAATAAAAAGGGGTGATCGATTGGATTTTGTTTATAAATTTTCGAAGTGGGAACAAAACTTTCTTTGAAATGTTTTTCTGTAAAGTTTGCTATTTTTTTTCTCTTTAGATTTCGGTAGGAAGGATAAAGTTTTCTTTGTTTGGTGCCAGAATTTGATCCCAGTTTTAATGCTGCCACTGATGGTATAAAATTAAGGCTACTCACAGTGCTTGAGAGTGGATCCCAAAAGGTTTCGTTTCCAATCTGACCTTCTGGAAACATTTCATTCATATAACGGAATAGTTCTGTTGTACAATTTTGATGCGTTAGGTGATAGGCGTAAAGGTTTTGGATTCCATTGGTATAGGATTCATAATTTTTTAGTCTGGTTTGTTTTTCTGCTTCGTCTGAAATTACCAAGTTTTGGGAATTTTCTTTATAAGGATTATACCCCACCCAATTGAATTCAATTCCTTCTGGTGGCACTCCTTGTTCCAAAAAACTTTGGTAACGAACTAAGAAAGATTCCCAATTAAAAAACTGGATGGAATCATATCCCGAAGCGAAGATTTTTTTTTGCAGCGTAAATAATTTAGCGTATTCTTCCTGTTTGGTGGCCAAGACTGAATCGGGTAGTTCGACTACGGGAAGGTATTGAAATCCATCTAAGTTTTTTTTAGGAAATACTATGATTCCTTCTGCAATGGATTTTTGTGTGTAAAGAATCCGGATAAGTAATGTCATTTCTTCCCAGTCATTACATTCTGATTCTAATACACAGTAGCGTAGGTCGTGTACCAATCCAGTAAGATAACTTCTCCATACCTTTATCTCTTGTTCGCTTAAGCGGAATTCAGATCCATTTAAATGAAAAAAAGCAGATTCATAAACTAGGACGGGATCTAAAAGGTAGTTACGAATAAACCTTTTTTTCTCTGCATTTGTGAGTAGATCTCTTTTGGTTTGGATAGAATGGATAAGGCGGTAAGGAGAATCCGTATCCGGTAAAGAGACTTCTGTTTTTGTAAGATGAATTTTTTTAGCAGTCTCTTTCCAATGTATACTCGAACTTTTTAGAATATCTTTTTCTTTTTTGGAAAAGGAAAACAACTTTGGAATTGGAGAATGGGGATCAGGTATATTTGTAAAATATCCAAATCCAGAGATGGGTAAAGAAAACCTGTGTCCATCGACGTTGAGTTCCGAGGTTTCCCATTCCTCCTCCAATTTTTTTTGGTTTTGGATATGGGTTTGCTGAACTAAGTAAAGTTCATTCCATTTTTGACGTAACGTATGTTTTGCTAGATCAGAAATTTCCCACTCGTAAAATTCTATATTTCGATTTTGGACCACCCCATACTGGAACCGAAAGTCTACCCAGGATTCCCGAATTATATGAAAGATTTTGTCTTCGAAGGAATATTGGAGGTGGTAAACCCTATCGCCAAACCGGAGTGCTGAATGTCCGCCACTAGATTGGCCCGAATTCGAATCTATGTATAGAAAACCGTAAGGATTTGAGTTCGACTGCGAATGTAGGGGGAAAAATAAAAAAAGATAGGTAAGTAAGAAAAGGAACAAATGGGCGGCGTGATTCCGCCCAAAGACGATCTGGATTATAGATTGTACCCGTTTAAGATCAGTTTTGCGACCTTAACGTTTTGTTTTGCTACGTCTGTTGTTACCGCTTTCATTTCCGAAGGAGAGAGGTTTGCTTGTTTGAGTCCTTGTCCAATGGCTATGTAAGTTGAGCTATTGGATCTCCATGCCACAACACCGTGTGATTTTGCGATTGCAGAGAGTTGGTTTTCTAATTCTTGTTTTTGGTTTTCGTAACGAATTTGTAATGCAACACTGGCAATTACATCTTCTTTGTACTCTTTCATTGCCTTTTCTTTTCCTTCATCAGAAATAGAAGAAATACTGTTAGATACTGATTTTACAAGGGCAGATGCCGAATCAGATACAGAGACACCTAAACGGCTAGCACTACCAGAAGCAGAATCCAAGAAAGAACAGTTGTTAAATGATATTAGTACCGCAATTACGGAAACTACACTCAAATGTTTGATCATACGCATAAAAAACCTCTTACGACGAATTGCAAAGATTCTAAGTCTTTTTTAAAAACCGTCAATTAATTTTCTCACTCAAACGGATACAACAACAGAACCAAAAGCTGGTAAAGTGGTTTCAAAATGACCATCCACTACGCGAAGGTCTACCATCGTTCCTGTCCAAAAATCTAAAAATGGCGCTTTTGTTTTTAGGCCTTGCGGGATGGCAAAACGAATCGTATGTTCTTCTTCTCTGGGATTCCAAATTCCAAGATATCCAGCAGGATTGTATAGAGCCGGTGGAAATTCTTCTTCAAAGATTCCAATAGGAATAGGTGTATAAGCTTGGCATTCTCGGTTCAATTGGAAGGCCTTTTTCAAAAGATCCAAACGATCGGTTTCTAACTTAGTTAAATCATCAGAAACAAGTAACATCCCACCTGACACCGCCATGACGGAAGCCATTAGTTTTGTCTGAGCTTCGTTCATTTTGTTTCTTTTTTTGCGAACAAGCAAACAATCTGGATCATTCAACCAAAGATGTCTGTGCATAGAGGAACGAGTGATGTCGTTGATGAGGGCGGTTCTTGTGCAAAGTGCGTCTCTGTCTTTTAAGAAAACACGGAGTCTTTCCGGATACCAAAACGGCGCCACATCACAGGAGATTCGCATCCCATCAAAGATCCCAACCGAAGGCAACATAGGTGCCCCGCATCCGAGTAAAAAAGTATTTTTACCGACCACTTTTCGGATGAGTTCCAATACATTTCGATAACGAGCTTGTGGTGATAAACTTTTGTTATACACATCACCTGGAAGCAGACCCGCATAGAGAAAGTCCAGTTTTAGATAAGGGTATCCCCATTCTTTGACGAGTGTAGTAAAAACTTTTTCTATATAAGCAAGGGCGGTGGGGTGGGTGATGTCGAGAGCATAGGTATACCCTCTTCCCCAAAGTGGTTGGTAGATGGCAGGAACCGGTTTTCCATTTTGGTCTTTGAGAATGGCTTCTGGATACTTACGAAAGAACTCTGATTTTTTTCGTACAAGAAATGGGGCAAGCCAGATCCCTGGTTTTAGTCCTACTCGTTTGATTTCATCAGCAAGGATTCTCATCCCTCCTGGAAATTTATCGTTCGGTACAAGCCAGTCTCCAATTTCCTTTTGGTATCCATCATCAATTTGGAAAAATTCAAAAGGCAGGTTTAATTCCCTAACTTTTGCTAGGTTGTCAAGAATGGTTTTCTGATCGATTTTTGTATAATAATAGTACCAAGAACACCAACCCGTGGGAACTTTTTTCGGTAAGTTTCCTGGGCCTTCTTTTGCTCCTAGTTCTTCAAAGTATTTAGCGAGTTTTCCTTCTGGATTTCCTTTGAATATTTGGACTTTGACTTTTGCAATACTGAGTTTTGCATTCGGGCGAAGGTCTGGCAAACAATGTACATCGTATATTACCTTAACGGACGTTACATTTCCTGATTCTCCAAAAACAACTTCAAACTTAGTCCCAAATTCTCCCTGTTCGATGGGAGCATAAAGGACCCCATTCCCCGTATCTTTGTTATAAACAAGAGTTAGGTATTCGGAAATAAACTTACCCACTTTGGATTCGTGTTTCGAATATATATTTTCTTGTGAGTATTGTAAAAAAGATAAAAAAGGTGGTCTGTCTACAGCTGTACTCTCCACTTTCCTTGAGATGGACCAAGACTGGTATCCATGTTGGAAGAGGGAATACCCTCCCCCATCGGGAAGGAGGGATAACTCTAGCTCCAAGTGGTCTACGGAAAATCCCACTTCGGGTCTTGTGGATTCTCGCCAAATGAGTTTTGGACTGAGGACCGTGCCCGTTTTGGCATCGGTTGTAGACGTAAGTAAAAGTTCGAATTTTTTACATTCGGATTGGTAAACCCCTGCCTTAACGGGAAGGAAGTTCGAAATGGTGACGGAATTATGAACTCTGTATTGAATTTTCATCTTGGAAAAATCTATTTGATGATTTTGATAGGGTGGTTTCCATAGTAAGCCATTATGACCCAAAAACGTTCAACTATAAAACCAGTCGTCCTCCAAGGAGATCTGAACGAGGATTTCTTTGAAGCCTTCAAAAAGGATGATCGGTTGGCTGTGGATTGTGAAATGATGGGGCTCAATCCCAGAAGGGACAGACTCTGTGTCGTACAAATTTCCGATTCCAAAAATAAAGTCGCTCTTGTTCAAATTCTCCCTGGACAAAAAGAAGCCCCTCACATCCAAAAATTATTTGAATCCAAAGACATCACAAAGATTTTTCATTTTGCAAGAATGGATATGACCTTTCTTCGGGCAAGGCTTGGGATCAAAGTACAAAACGTATTTTGCACAAAAATCGGAAGTAAACTCGCTCGAACTTATACCGACAAACACGGATTAAAGGAACTCATCCGCGAATTTTTTGAAGAAAATATCGATAAAAAAAATCAAAGCTCTGATTGGGGTAAAAAGATTCTTACCAAAGACCAAGTGGACTATGCATCGACAGATGTTCGGTTTTTAATTGCGCTTGAGTCTATTCTTACGGAGATGATGATCCGAGAAAATAGGTTTGCTCTTGCCGAACGTTGTTTTGGCTTTTTGGAAACACAGGTGGAGCTGGATCTTTTGGAAGTGCCTAATCTTTTCGAACACTGATGGCAAAAAAGCAACTTCCCCAATACCAATGTAAATCCTGCGGGGATACCTTTAGTCGTTGGGCTGGAAAATGTCCCTCCTGCGGGGAATGGAATCAAATTGATGAAGTGGGAATTACCTCCTCTGGTCGGTTTGATTCCCCTGTATTTGAAAAACCCAAAGACAGAAGGTATACTGATCCCAAATCCATTGGTTCTGTGGTGAGCGATGCTCACATCCGCACAACTACGGGATTTAGCGAATTGGATTTGGTTCTGGGTGGGGGGATTGTTCCCGGCAGTTTGGTGTTAGTTGGTGGGGAACCAGGAGTGGGTAAGTCCACACTTGTTCTAGAGATTGCCAAAAACATTGCCGATGAAGGAAAGGTTTTGTACATTTCCGGGGAAGAGTCAGCTTCTCAAATTGGGCTTCGGGCCAAACGAATGGGTGTCACTTCCGAAAACATTTTACTCTCTTCCGAAGTGTATGCAGAAAATATTTCGCAAATGATTTCTGACTTAAAACCCAAAGTGGTTTTTATCGATTCCATCCAAACCATTCTGAAAGAAAGTTTGGTCAACCAAGCGGGAACCATCACCCAACTGCGTGAGTCTTCTCAAATCTTTTTAGAGACTGCCAAACGCACCTCAGTTCCTATTTTTCTCATTGGTCATATCACCAAAGAAGGACAAATTGCTGGCCCCAAAGTCTTAGAACATTTGGTGGATACTGTTTTGTATTTTGAAGGGGACCGGTTTAATTATTATCGGATTTTACGGGCTGTCAAAAACAGGTTTGGCGCGGTGGGAGACACCGCCATATTCGAAATGGTATTTGGCGGGTTAAAACAAGTTTTAGATCGCCATCGTTTGTTTATTTCTCCGGAATCGGAAGAGCGCTCTGGTAGTGTATTATCGTCCGTTATGGAAGGATCACGTGCGATCAGTGTCGAAGTACAGGCGTTAGTTACCAAATCTTCTTACGGACAAGCTCGTCGAATGGCAGAAGGTTTAGACAACCGCCGTGTGATTTTACTTTCCGCCGTTCTTGAAAAGTATTTGGGATTTCCATTGTCCGAATCAGACATCTTCAGCAACTTAGCTGGCGGACTTAGCATTGACGAACCGAGTCTTGACTTAGCCATTGCGGCATCCATTGCTTCTTCCTTTAAGGACAAACCAGTTTCTAGGGAGATTGGATTTCTCGGTGAGGTGGGACTTTCTGGGGAAGTGCGAAGTGTGGGCCAAATTACTTTGCGATTGAAAGAACTCGCAGGCATTGGAATTTCCAAAGTTTATATTCCTCAAGGAAACTTTAAAGAAGTAGAAGGAGTATTTACTTCTTTAGAACTCAGTCCAGTCAAACACTTACAAGAGTTAGGTTTTTAATCAATACCCTAACGCTGTAAGAAGAAACTTAAAACACCAAAAGGTTTTATGCTAGCCGACAGTTGACGACTCTTGTGAAGTTATGTCGGTGTTTTCTATAAGAATAAACAGCGTTAGCTAAGAACATCGTTCCGAAACATTTGACTTAAAGTTGCCATAAGTAATTGACTCATGTCATTCTTGTGAACTTATATTGTTAAAACATAGAAAGTTCAGGTGCTATATGAAAAAGAAAATTTTGATTGGGGTTTTAGCGACCCTCCTCTCCGTTCCCACCTCCGGTCTGTTTGCCGGTCCTCTTGATGGACAGTGCATTGCACTCGTTCATGGAATCCTTGGTTTTGATGATACTCAAGGACTTGCTGGTGGCCTCGTAAAGTATTGGGGTGGCCTTGATGGTTATCTTCGTAGCCAAGGTGCTAAAGTCACTACTCCTGGAAGTTCTGCCACAAATTCCATTCCTACCCGTGCAAGCCAAATTCAATCCTCTGTTTCCTCTTGGATGACAGCAAACGGTTGTTCTAAGGTACACTTGATGGGTCATAGCCAAGGTGGGCTTGTCATTCGTTATATGGTTTCTAACTTGGGATTTTCTGGAAAAACACAAACAGTAACAACAATTAATTCCCTTCACCAAGGGGCGCCTATGGCTGACATCGTTCTGGGAGTGATTCCTAGTTGGTTACAACCATTCGCAAATTCTGCACTTAGTTTACTTGCTCAGTTGGTATATCGTGATGGACGACCACAAGATGTGATTGCCATGGGAAAATCACTTACTGTAAGTTATGTGAAAACTTTCAATGCAAATTCACCAAATAACTCTGGGATAAAATATTACTCTTATGGAAGCCAAATGGCTTGGGCTGACCTCATCCAACACCCAATCATGGCACTCACTCACCCAATCACTTGGGCTGGTGGTTTGTTTTATGGTCTCGGTGGTGCGAATGATGGTGTAGTTCCACTTAACTCTCAAAAATGGGGAGCTTGGAAAGGAACACCTTCTTCTTATTGGTTCGCAACCGGTATTGACCACCTACAAGCAACCAACTTAGCTTGGAGTGGACAAAACTACTATGATGTACAAGGTTGGTACTTGAACATCGCAAAGAACGCAAAAGCTGGTTTATAAAAATCAGTGTAAAAGCCGGATCACCAAATCCGGCTTTTTTATTTCTAAATAACTTTTCATCTAAACTCCTCATTAGGTTTCAATACAGTCAGAATGGATTTTAAAAAAATTATTATCGTCGTTGTTATATTTCTTATCTTCTTTTTGGGTCTATTATACTTCTTAAAACAAGACTCTGCTACGAACCAATCAAAACAATCACTCAGCCCCGAAGAACAAATGGCTATGGAGAGAATCTCACCCCTCGGAACGGGCGAAGGTTTTTGGGATGAGGCAATCTCTCCTTTTCGAGAAGACAAAACCAAACCCTATTTAGAGTTGTTAGATGATTTAAAAACGGGCAGGGTCAACTTTGTTTGGGAAGTTTGGGCCTTACGCCGCAAGTGCAAAGCCGAATACACTCCCGACCAGTGTAATGCAACAATCCTTGCTTATATTGATTCTGAATACGAATCTCCCGATAAAGAAAAAGTAAAAGATCTGTTTCTCGCTTATTTTCGTTATGAAGAAGAATACAGAAAATGGGAACAACCAACGGATTTATCCTTTGTGGAATTGTATGAAAAAATTAAAGCCAAACGAAGGGATGTCTTAAACGATAAGGCAGATTTGATTTTTGGAATGGAAGAATCCCAAGTTTCCTTTTTAGAAGGGACACAAAATTTCATTAAACAATCAGCAAACTTACCTGCGGAACAACGGGTAAAACAGTATGAAGACTTAAAGAAAAAAACTTACGGAACCTATTACGATTCTTTAGTATCGAGAGAGGACAAGTTTGATCACTACCAAGTGGAAATGAGTCTTCGTGATAAAGAATTCAATGCCATTACCGATCCAAAAGAAAAAGAAAAATATTTAAATCGAATTGAAATTAAATACTTTGGAAAGGAAAGGGCAGGGAGTTTAGCAGAAGAAAGATCCAAGGAATCTAAATTCAAAGAATCTATCTCTAAATATGAATCTAAAGAAAAAGATTTTTTACGAGAGAACCCCAACCTTTCCGTTGCTGAAAGAGAAAAGAAACTGAAAGACTTACGTATCCAATTTTTGGGTTCTGAAGAAGAAGCAGATGCATATCTAAGGCGTAAAAACATAGAAGAAGCGGGAAAATAAATTCCTGCTTCTTTGAGAATGGCTTAGTTAAGCAAAGGATAAATCACTATTTGTCGTTTTGACTTACCTTTTGATTGTTTGGAGTGGGTTCTGATTTGTATTTTTCGTATGCATTCATTGTATCGATGTATTCATTTCCAGCATTCCAAACAATAAACCCATGTCCTAAAGAATCTTTTGCCCCTTGCATTTGTACTTTGATATAGTCCGTATAACTTAGTTTACTCGGACCTACCATCATATTGAACCCTTGTACCCAAGCGATGGCTTTTGTACCTTGTTTGGCGCGTTTGACCGTTAAGTCGAGTCCGTCTTTGATGGTCCCATAAGGATCAGCCACTCGTTTGGTAAGTCCATAAAAATGAGACGGGTACAACATGGGGTAGAGTCCATTTAGCTCTTCACTGAAAGGTTCCACTTTTTGGCCAATCACATCGTTTTCGATAAAGGGTACTCTTCCAAATACGTCAGCAGTCCAACGAGTGTCTTTAGAACAACTGTCTTTGGTTTTTTCTTTATGATCTTTAATGATTCCAAGAATGGATTCGTAACGTTTTTCATAACTCATGCTGAAATTGGTTCCGCCATCAGCATATCGTATATAATCCAACTGGATTTCTGGGAAACCTAGTTCACAGGCTTTTCGTATGGATTTTTGAATAGAGGTCATTAAATTTGTGTTAGGTGCTTTTTCGATCAGTCCACCTTCAAAATTGACAACTCTTGCCACCATATAAAAACCAAGGGCTTTTGCCTCTGCTACTTGTTCTGGTGTTGGCGGGTAGGGTTGCATATCCACAACAGCTGTATTCATACCAGCTTCCTTCATCACTTGGAATAACAAACTCCAACGTTTTTTGTCACGTATGGTCTTGGTATTGATATATAGTCCTTCGATGAAATCGGGAGTGGCTCCAGGGGAATCCGAATTTTGTCTCTTTTCAATCTTAGATGTCGACTGACAAGATACGAAGAATAGAAGGAGGACCAAAAGAGTGAGTTGTTTCATGGTAGTAATGACAAGATTTTGTTTTGGTTCGGAAAATTCAAATCGAATCGATTGACGAAAATAACCAACCCCAAGAAAATTTGGGCATGTTAGAAATTTCCAATGACTTCAATTTGAAATCCTATGGCCGGTTTCCAGAGGAACTATCGGATCCGATAAATTTTAAAGACCGTATGGTGGAAGTTTCCCGCCTTTTCCAAGGAATGGGTGAATCGTATTTACAACATTTAGGTGATGATTCCAAAATTAGTGGATCAGAGAAAAAGAATCTCATCGAGTTTTTGGAGGGTATTTTACTTGTTTTTGTGATGCTTCGGAAGCTCGATTTTTCAGTGGTCGATGAGGAAACTTACATTCGAAAGGATAGAGGTTTATTCGAACTTCGTTTGCGGTTTACCGAAGGGTCTGTGTGGGAACTTACTGGTTCCATCAAACCTGAGTATAAGATGAAACAAAGGTTATTTAAAGAATGGTTCAATACTACATTTTCCACGGATATCAAAACTTTCTATGCCGTGTATGGAAATGCGAGTATGGACAAAGTTATAACTCCTGAAGAAAAAGTGCAGATCACAAAACAAATCGACCGCATCATTGCAGAGATTGTGGAGATGATCGTGTATATCGAAAGATTTATGTTGTTTCAATAAAATGATTTTTGGGGGATGAATGGGGTCTTTAAAAACAGGAATTACTTTCCATGAAGAATTTCTAAAACACAATACGGGTCCGGGTCATCCCGAAACGCACGTCCGATTGGAATCAATCTTAGATCGTTTGAGCGATTTACCCTCCAAAAATTTTCTTTGGAAAAAAAATTTTAAAGAAGCCCCACTTTCCATTATTTCTTCCATTCATGATCCAAATTACATTCGTTTGGTGGGACGCACTTGCGAAGAAAAAGGGTCTGGGTATTTGGATGGAGATACAGTTTTTTCTTCCCATTCTTTTACGGCTGCAAGTCTTGCTGTTGGTGCTGGTCTTTACTTAGCGGATGAAGTTCTTTTAGGGAACTTAAAAAATGGAATGGCCCTCGTTCGTCCCCCCGGGCATCATGCTGAGTCTGACCATGCTATGGGTTTTTGTATTTTTAATAACATTGCTGTGACGGCAAAGTATTTACAATCCCAAGGAATCAAACGCATTTTGATTTTAGATTGGGATGTTCATCATGGAAATGGCACACAACACCAGTTTTACGAAGATGATTCTGTTTATTTTGTTTCTCTTCATCAGTATCCGTTTTATCCAGGAACAGGAGCTTTGTCCGAGCGGGGTAGGGGAAAAGGACTTGGGACCACTCTGAATCTTCCTTTGGCTCGTGGTTCGGGGGAATCCGAATACTTCCCTAGTTTCGAATCCATCCATCGTGAAATGGAAAAATTCCAACCAGAGTTTGTTTTGGTATCTGCCGGGTTCGATGCCCATAGAGACGATCCACTTGGCGGAATGAATCTTCCCACTTCCTCTTATGAAATCTTTACTAAGGAAGTGATGAAAATCGCAGATACCTATTCAAATGGCAAACTCATCTCCTTTTTGGAAGGAGGGTATGATTTCCAGGCGTTGGCAGAATCAGTAAGGTTGCATTTAGAAACTTTGGCTACTTAGACGGCTTGTTCAATCAGCGGGTGCCACACCAAGGACAACCTTTACCCAATGGATCAGAGGTCTTGCACTAATGATAGAAAAATGATTTTGTTTATTTAGCTCAAGCGTTCGTAAGGCGGGATTAGTTTTTTTGTTAAAAACTTTGTCCGTCAAGTAGGTGAGACTTTTTTTCTCAACAATCCCATCTCCGAGGAAATTTTGTAAGGGATTCTCTGCGCCTTCCATCAGCGCATAAGCTTGGTACACATCCATATCTTCCAATTCACCAAAATACGTTTCTCCGAAGTAACCAGAGATGGTTTCCATCCAACCTTTTTCTTCTTTGCGAATGAGTCCAAAAGATAAGTCTTTGATGGCATCACTACGAAGGTTGCCAATCATCCCAATGATTTTAAGCGCTACGTTTGGACTTTTTTCAAATAAGAATCCGAGCCAGAATCCAATTTTTTCCAAATACGAACCTTTGTTTGGTGCAGCAATCAGGACAATTTTCCCAAACTTATGAATCCATTCTTTGTTTTCTAATTTGGCATGGTAGAGGCAAGACCGAAAGATAAGACATCCCAAACTATAACAAATAATATCCGGTTTAGCGTCCGGATCTTCATTAAAAAATACATCTAGTAGATGCATCAGTTTTTTTCCATTTTCATGGATAGGGAGTCCATGGTTGTATCGTAAATAAAATGGGTAATATCCTGCTTCTTGTAAGTCTGTGGCAAGACCAGGTGATACAATTTTTCTATCTTTGTATTCGACTGTTTGTTCCTGCCAAACAGTTTCATCTGTAAAAAGACCTGGAAGGAAAAGAACGGATTTTGTTTTTTTAGAATTTTTAAACTCTGTTACGGTTTCCTTAGCGGTAATGTCTTTGCCAATGGTCCGAAAACTCATATCAATTTTTGTGAGTTTGAATTTTTGATTGTGTGAACTTCCAAGAATACTTGATACCATTCGGTTATCAAAAACCATATCATCACTTTTTTGAGCAGTAAGTTCCACTTTGAAGAGAGCTTTGTCAAAGGCTTGGTTGGTTTGTTCTATGGTTTTTTGTAAACTTTCATTGGATTTGTGCCCGGTTTCTTTGACTTGGACTCCCGCCTTTTGTAAGGCTTCTCTCCATTCAGGTTTGTAAAAAAAAGCATTCGAAAGTAGATCTAATCCTCCGCCTGTACTCGTTAGGCTGCCTTTCACTAAAAATTGTATGCCTTTGAGCAGGGAGTCGGTTGTCTTTTGTGTGAGAGAAACTGTTTTTCCCGCAAGGGAATTGATTAGGATTTGGATCACGGGGAAAGATTGTAACTCAGATTCTTTGGAAAGCGAGAAGAAAAAGTAAGTGGGTTCTCTTTTCCAGCGGGGGCGGGGTGTTTAACCCGAAGATTGGAATTTTTATTGTTCTACGCAAAGAAGGTAGTAGTTTGCATCGCAACTTCTTCCGCTTCCAGAACGAATGGCACTATAGGTTGTACTATTGGATGCGCCTACGCGACCTCCATCAGCTGAAAAAGCATTAGAAGTCCAATTGGAACATGTATACTCAGCGTTCGGAGATGCTTCCTGCCAATAGCTAGTTTGAGCAAATCCTGTCCAATATTCCTTGGCAGGAGTTCCTGAATCAAACGAATGGTTTAACATATTTGCTGCTGGTGCAAGGATAATTCCAGAAGCATTCGCTGTAAAGAGAGAGGCAGAGTCAGTCGATCTTACATAAATCTCTCCTGGTTGGAAAACCCAATTAAAGTTTTCCCCAGGTCCGCCACCGCAGTTATCTGTCGTACAGGCAACTCGGTTGGTTCCGTCAGTAATCATGGCTTTATATGTGCCTGTTGCTGGCTTGTTGGTATCCGCCGCACATTTCGCATCAGCACCAGTAATTCCTAATAAGTTGCCATCGAATGTGGCAGCAGTGACAAAAACTTTATAAACAGTTGGTTCTATTTGGATCGTAATGTTATGGCTATCCGAATCGGTTCCGTTCGTTGCTGTGACAGTATAGGTAGAACCTGCTTGTGAACTTGTCGGTGTTCCAGAAATGACACAGTTACTCGAATTCAAACTTAAGCCGGCAGGAAGAGATGGGGCCACCGAACAATTCGTGATCACAAAGCTAATCGAAGGAGTGAGAGATGGTGCCGCTACACTTTGTTGAAAAATAAATGCATTCCCCGTATATTCCAGATATATCCGTTGATGGCTGATGGAAACCGTGCCACTGGTATTATAAAATGGATCAGCGCTCGTTGCGGTAATTGTAAGCGTAGAAGAATCTAAAGTTTGAATCGTTGAATCCAAACTTACAGTTTGTACTACGTTGTAGTTTCCGGAAGTAAAGGTAAGTGGCGTAGGAGTGGGAGAAGTCCCAGAACCATTTATAGTTAATTTAGTATTGGTAAATGTAAAAGTGATATCCACATTTGCAGTTGGTTGTCTGACCAGTGAGATTCCAAAGTTTTGCGGTGTTCCATACTTCAATAGAATACTGGTGCTAGAAACATTGATCTTTGCTGAGGACACGACAGAAACAGAAGAAGTGGTCGTGCTAATTGGGTTTAGTCCATTTACGAGAGTGAAGAGAAGCTCATCACGAGGGTTGACTTGGGTACAAGAAAAGAGCCAACCCACAGAAAGAAAGGAAACAAATAGACTGAAGCGCATGTTTCCCTCCCCCCACAACATAAAACAAGTAAGCGACTTACCTTTTTCAAGTATCGGCGAAAGATAAGCGGTTACAAGTGAAATTCTTGGCTTAAATAGTTAGAGGACCGTTCTTTCAGTACTTCCCCGAGAAGATTACGTCCCATTTCATTATCCTTGAAACTCACAACGGTTCGAATGGAAAAAACACGAAGCGCATCGGAAACAGAAAGTGTTCCATCTGCTGAGTCTTTGCGTCCCGAGAAAGGAAAGGAATCGGGACCACGTTGGCACTGAGCATTCCAATTCACACGTGCCACTTGGTTCACGAGAATATCAATGAGTTTGCCTACGGTTTTGGGATCTTTACCGAAGACACTGGCTTGTTGTCCCATATTGGATTGGAAGATATAATTCAACGGCTCATCGATGGAAGAAAAAGGAACAATGGGAACTAGCGGACCAAATTGTTCTTCGTGATACAAACGTGAGTTTGGTGATACTGGCGAAAGGATGGCTGGAAACATAAAGGACTCTGTAACCTCACCCCCACCAGGGTTTAGAATTTTTGCCCCTTGAGTTGTGGCATCATCCAAAAGTTCCTTCAACCATTTTGTTTTTCCTTCTTCTGGAAGTGGTGTAAAGTTTACGTCCTTATCCCATGGCATCCCTGCTTTCCATTTCGAAAATTCTTCCAGGTAAAGTTTGGTAAACTCATCCAATATATCTTTGTGAACAAAAAGAATTTTTAATGCCGTACACCTTTGTCCATTGTAAGCAAGGGATCCGGAAAGAATTTCAGGAACCATAGTTTTTAAGTCTGTATCTGGTAGAACAATCGCAGGGTTTTTGGCATTGAGTCCCAAAACGGATCTTAGGCGGTTGAGTTTGGGATGTTTTTTTGTGATGAGATTGGCAGTGGAACTAGATCCAATAAAAGCAAAAACATCGATCTTTCCCGATTCCATAATGGGAGAAATGACTTTGGCTCCATCGCCATACACTGTGTTGATTACCCCGGGTGGGAATGCTTTTTGAAAACATTCGAGTAAAGGTTGGAGGAGGAGAACTCCGTATTTGGCTGGTTTGAAAACAACGGTATTTCCCATAAGGATTGCGGGAATAAGAGTGCAAAAAGTTTCATTTAACGGATAGTTAAATGGTCCCATACAAAGAACTACACCGTAAGGGGAGCGTTTGATTTGAGCAATAAGGCCACCTTCTTTGATGTAATTAGCAGAGTTTGTTTCTAATTCTTGCAAAGATTCAATAGTATCGATTAAATATTCGATGGTTCGCTCAAATTCTTTAGTGGCATCCTTTTCTGTTTTACCTATTTCCCACATAAGGAGTAGAATGATTTGGTCTCTTTTGCCTTTCATGAGTTCAATAAACTTTCGAACCGCATCAATTCTTTCTTTGGGTGTGGCAATGGGCCAAACGCCTGTTCCGTGGCCGTAAGCTTTTACCGCAGCGTCTAAAGCAAGTAAACTTTGTTTTGAATCAAAATTGGGGTAGGAGCCTAAAATGACCTGTTCCAGTTTTCCATTTCGGTTCAGAAAAATTGGAGATTTTACAATTTGTGATTCTCCTTCCCAAATTCGGATTTCTCCATCGAGCAGGTATTCTTTTTGGTGGATGGGTTTTGTGCGGTACTTTTCTGGAATGGAATCTTCGGTCGGAAAAACAAAGCTCATGATCCAGAATCGAATTGCGACCCGGCTAAAAAAGCAACATTTTACGGAAAAGATCGGCCGATATAAAATTTATGGAACCATGGATGGACCAAAACAAAGAAGAGTGGGAGGCATTGACCTTACGACTTTTCCGCCGTGTGGAAGAATTGGAATCACTGATGTCAGAAGTGCGCAGTGATCTTGTTCGTTACCGAGCAGTCCGTGAAGAATGGTACCATTGGCATAGCGTTTGGAAGGAGGAATACGCCAAACGAGCAACCGGATGAGTCTGAAAAATCGTTTTCTGTAGGACCTCTCTTGGAAAATTAGTCCTATCCCATTCGAAAAAGGAATTCCCATGGCCGAAAAACCTATGTCCCCCTTTGGTGAGTTAGCTCCCAGCACACCAGCTTCTCTCTCTGATATCAAAAAGAACATTTACGGACGATACCTAGAAGAATTTAATGTAGGTGATATCTACGTCCACCCGCGCCAATTCACAGTCGACAGAAGTTTTGCTCAAGAATTTGCGACTGTGTTTATGGATGCAAACCCATTGTATCTTTCTGCGGAATATGCAAAGGCACATGGATTTGCTGACTTACTCGTTCACCCACTTATGGTTTTCAATTTGGCACTTTCGATAGGTGTTCAAAATAACAGTGAGAAGGCGCTTGCTAACCTCGGTTATTATAACGCACAATTTTTATTACCAGTATATCCGGGAGACACTCTCTCTTCTCGTACAAAAATTTTAGCAGTCGATGACAAAGGCCCAGACAAACCGGGGATCGTTCATGTAAGAACTCTTTGTCTCAACCAAAAAAATGAAGTGGTTTTACAATACGAACGTAAAATCATGATTTACCAATCTAATGGAAAACCGAAAGGAAATCCAAAACCGGGCGATGCGTCTGCCTATTTTCCAGAGTCAAAAACTCCAGCACTCAAACTTCCAAACCTCAAATTTCCAAAAGAAATGAAAGATGTCACTTGGGGACATACATACTTTGAGAATTTCAAACCAGGTCAAATTTATGTTCACCAAAATGGAAGAACCATTACAGATGAACATGTTCAGTGGACTTTCCGTGTAGGAAATACTCATCCACTTCATTATGATAAATTGTATTCCGCAGGAATTTCCGGCCCTATGGGTGGAGAACCAGTGGTATACGGTGGACTCGTATTTGGTTGGTTAGCTGGTATGGCATCACGTGATATTTCAGAAAATGCAATTTGGGAACTTGGTTTCACAGAAGGATACCATACACAACCTGCTTTCTCTGGTGATACAGTAACTTGTATTTCTAGGATTCTTACTACGGAAGACAAAGGAACTGAGTATGGAATCCCTGCGGGAGAAGTACAAATCCAGTTCATTGGTTTAAAAAATATCAAAGCAAATGACGCTCTGGATAAATTCGGTGCTGATCTTTTCCTGAAAGAAAATGATAAAAAGAAATTGGGAAAAGAAAAGATCCCTGAGAAAATCTTCGAAATTGAAAGAAGATTGATCATCAAAAAACAACCATAAGGTGAAACAATGAAAGTTACCGTCCCCAAAAGAATTCCGGACATGGAAGACATCGGGGACGGTGTCTTCAAAATTGTCCTCCCCCAACCATTCTACGCTCCTAACAACATTTATTTGTATCATGGAAACGATGGGCTTACCCTCATTGATTCGGGTTATATTGAATCCATTCCTATGTTACAAGCTTCCCTTAAAACAAAGGGATTCTCCTTCAAAGACATCCGCCATATCATTTATACACATAACCACTTAGATCATATCTCTTCTTCTTTAGTGCTTAAGTCCTACGCAAAAAATGTGACCTACTACGGGTATCGTTCGATGGCAGATGGAGTGGGTAATTATTTGGAATCGATGATGCTTTTTGAAGAAGCAACAGAAGATCTATTCCACAAGGCCTTCGGTGATAAAGAAGAACTAAATCGGATTTTGGAAGAATCACGTAAAGGTTGGCGCCAGTTTTTTAGTAAATTTAGTGAAACCAAAAAAGGGGATCCTGTTTTACGGATTGATGTAGCCATTGATCATAACGACAGTTTAGAGTTAGGCGGACGATTGTTTCGTTTTTTGCACACTCCTGGACACAACTTGTATCATATCACTCCTGTGGATCCATCTACGGGTATTTATTTTTCTGGAGATCTCATCATAGCGAACTTGACAGCCATATATTCCGAAATGGATGGAAGTTTGGGAGATTATTATTTTACTCTATCAAAACTTTTGGAAGAACCCATCAAACGTATGTTACCTGCTCATGGGAGTGAAATTGAAGATCCTAAAAAAACAATCACTCTTGTGAAAAAAACACTGAGTATATTGGAAAAAGGAGTCCTTCGTCGGCTTAGGGAAGGGGAATCCGATCTAAAAGTCCTAATGGAAGCAGCCATTGGAAAAAAAGTGCATAATGGTGGCCACTTACCTACAGCACTCGGGCTTGTGTATAGTATCATCCAAAAACTAGTGTTGGAAGGACAAATTCGTATCGAAAAACGCGAGAATGGATATGAAGTCTTTCATATTGTAAACTAAACTTACCATTCCCAAACTTCGATTTGTTTTCCTTTCCAAATCATTTGCCTTTTTTGGTCTTCTAATTCTTTTCTATATGCCAAAATTCTAGATTTAGGCCATAAGATTTCATCGGTAAATTCCGGTGCCAATACCGCATAACAAATATTTGACATCTTACAAATCGATTCGGAGTTTTTAATTTGTTCTAGCGGATAGGTTTTTGTTTTGTCTGAGACAAAAAATGATAAGTTGTACTGCGAGAATACAAAAATTCCTTCCCGTTTGTCCCTGGCATTCATAGTTTCAGGAGGGTTTATTGTTTGTGAAGAGTTTTCTGTTTTTTTTAGATCTAAAGAAATTCGCTCTTGATGATGGGAAAGAAGGATAGGATTGATTTCCTTCCAGTCTGATTGGACTTCCTTTTCGATCGTAGGGTGTTCCCAAGGACTTTTGATATTTGTATCCAAAGGAAAATTTGGATCGAGTGAGTTTTTCCAGAATAGGCAAGCGAGAATCAAGAATGCAAATGAAGTAGAAGTTTTTTTTGCTGATTGAATCCATAAAATTCCAGTGTAGAGGACAAAAGGAATAAGCGAATAACTGTAATACGTATAAACCTCATGGTGCCAGGGCCTAGTGGAAAATATATGTGTAACGTATATGAGTCCGATGCCTAAAACTTCTGGTATCATCTGGAAAATTCCGAGGCCCCCACTGACTATGAGCTCTAGGAAAATTTGGAATGATTTTTGAAATCCCGTAACTTGTTTGAATGCAGAATGGTATTCCTGTCTTAATACTTTTGTCCAGGGATTGGAGTTTTGTAAATCACCAAACATTGGATATATGATAAAAACGAAACTTAGCCATATAATTGTAACTGTGAAGACTAATATAACGGGCGGGAATTTGTAATTCTGGTAAATTAGTTTGTCTTTTTGCGATGAGTTAGTTTCTTTATTTGATTTTACATACTCGTAAAAATAACCGATTAACATAGGTAGGAAAAATAAAAGAAGATAGATTCCAATATCTTCCTTTTGGATTAGATAGAGCATAAGCGATAAGGATATACTATAATAGATCCAGGGAAAATGAGAACGAGAGCTCTGAATCTTTATCCTATTTTCCCAAACAAAAAAGAAGAAAAGTCCAAAGGGAAGAACAAGAACTTCAAAATGAAAACTGGATCCAAGTCGATAAAGATATAGTTGGTTGGTAATAAGAACCCAAAAAACCAAAAATTTGAAGCCGAATTCTTTGGGATTTATTTTTGTAATTCGATAAGCCCACAACAGCCAAAGAATGGTTCCCAATTGGTAAATAAAAAATACACCAACGGCCAGACCCCATCGGTTTGGAATCAGACTGACAAAGGGTGATAAAAAAACCATTCCCGGAGCAAAGTGATGGGGAAGGTAACTCCCTTCTCCTGATTCCGAATAATAGGCGCTTGCAAAACCTTCTCCTTTCGAAACAGAAAGGAGAATATCCGATAAACCAATATAGTCCGCATCTTGAAACAAATAGACATCAGCAATAGCTTTTGTTAGGTGGAATGCATGGTATGTGCTACTCAATAAAAATACAACACAACTAATACAAAGTAAATAGGGAAGGGCTTTGTTTTGTTTTTCTGATAATACTCCTAGAACTAATGATTTATCTTTGGACTTCCTTTCTTTCCAAAAACTCGTAATCGCAATTAGGATTAAAAAAAGAAATACCCCCTTTTGGAAGGGGGCATGAAAGTGTTTAGGAGAAATAAAAAGAAAAGGAGAAACTAAGCTGAATAAAAAAAATAGAAAAACCACTTAACGAATGAAGTACAAAACCTTCCTCTCACCGATTCTCTCCCGATTGATTTCTACTCGATTTCTGTAGTAGTAACCTTTTTCTGGAAATGTTTTAGAGAAAAATTCAAATAAATCCATTTCGAATAACAACATACATTCGGCAACATCCATAGCGCCAATAGACATTGCTTTTTTAGTATCTACCATGACATGACGTGAGTTGATATAATCTGGTTCGATTTCGCTTGCAATGAGGTCAAAATTTGTTTTGGTGATGGTTCCACCAACTGATGTTTTTTTCCCTCGGCTTTTTGCTTCGGAAATGATTTTTTTGGCAACCCTTGTGACTTCTTTGTCGTCTGGTTTTTTGTCCATGGAGGCACTTAAGTCAGACCTAGCGGCTGTTACTTGTTCCAAGGCTTGAAAGGAAGCAGAATCAAAGATATCCATCAAGTTTCTGTAACCAGTAATGGTTTCCATATTGATCGATTTGTTATAAGACTCGTATTCCGATGGAGTGAGGAGATTCTTCATAGTTTGGATGAAGTTTTTCAGCGCATATTCCGACTCCACCATAGGTGCAGAAATACCTGAAACGCCGATCCTTTGGCAGATCCGAATATCGTTTCTGGCTTCTGGACCACCAATTTTGACATAGAGAGGTAAAATGCCGGCGGTGATCGTTTTTAAGAGGGAGATTTCCTCTTCACCCATATCCTCGGTTTCCGTCCCAGTTTTGATGCAGACAAAAGAGTAACTTTCTTTCATCTCCAGTAAGGTTTTTCGTAAAACGTGGATTGATGTTTCCATAAGCAGAAGATCTCCATGTATGGTATCGTCGATTCCCGAAAATAGTACAAGTCTTTTGCGCTTTTTTTCCCCCTTTCTTGACAGAAAATTCCAATTCCCTAGCTTCGAACCTATGGGAATATTCTCCTCTATCTTCCAATCCAAACCAAAACAAGAATCTAAGGAATTACCAAAAGAGGGAGCCGCCGCTTCTGGAATTTCCTTCGGGATCATTGTAGTTCTCGTTTTTGCCTTCAAATCATCTATATTAGATGCTAATAATATTCCCTCAGGTTCTATGATTCCCACACTCAAAATTGGGGACTTTTTATTTGTAAATAAAATGCGTTACTCTTTCCGTATGCCATTTACAGAAAAAGAACTCTTTCGAATTGATGATCCAAAACGGGGAGATATTGTAACCTTTATCCCGCCGGCTACGGCCCTTGCCCAAGAAGAATCGAGAACAGGAATTTTTGCCAAACGATTTGTAAAACGAGTTGTGGGACTTCCTGGAGATACAATCCGGATTACAAGAAAGTATATTGATACAAAAGATAGAGGAAGAGTACACTTTGCACTCATTGAGTATAAAGAAGTAGGGGCAACCGATTTCCAATCCTACTCCCCAAAAGAAGTGCCCATTGGAAAAGAACTTTCTGATTTGGATAACTTAGAAGCCACACAAAGAGCCCTCTTTAAAGAAGTAAAACCTGGTTTCGAACATTTTATTCTAGAGGGTTTTGAAGATGATCGTCGTGCTCATATCTTTGAATATTGCGACTTCTTACATGGTTGTGTGATCCCGGAAGGTCAATATATGGTGATGGGAGACAATCGTGATGACTCTCACGATTCGCGGGCCTGGGGATTTGTCAAACGGGAAGATATTTTAGGTAAGGCACTCATCATTTATTTTTCTATTGATTGGAAGGATTCCACTTGTGAATACAAGGATGGCCAGGAGTTGGCTGAAAAGGGGCCAGAAATCGCCGAACGATATGAAGGTGATGCTCTTGACAATCGATGCCACTATTCGGAAATCTTTTCTTCACATAATGCTCGCTATCGTGATGATGAATCTAGGTTTGGATGGATTGAGAGAACCTTGCGGTATCGTTTGTGGAGACTTGGTGTTCGGTGGGACCGAATCGGTCGCATCCTCCAATGACAGGAGAATCTGGGAAACCATCTGACAAAAAACCGGAGAAGTCGCCTATGGCGATGGCTGGTGCCGGTTTTGAATTTGTATCTTCCATCGCACTCTTTGTGGTGGGAGGATACTACCTGGATGAATATTTAAAAACCGAACCTCTCTGGCTTCTCATTGGTTTTTTCTTTGGATTTTTTTTAGCTTTTTATTCGCTGATCAAGCGGGCCAAAGAAAACGAATAGGTAACTCCTTTCCTTTTTTCCCTTGGCTAGTTCACCACTTACAAATAGATCTGATTCAGGAAAATGTTTTCACCTTCTTTTTAATAAATTCTTGACTCCACTAGGAAATATAAAAAACCTTGGATGTAATGGCTTTAGAGACAACCAAACAATACGAGATCATGGATTCCATGCCCGTTCTTGGATTGTCTAGCTATGTCCTCTCTACTCTCGTCCTAGTCGTCGTCGTAGTCTCCTCATACATACGTAGCTTTCTGTCATAATCTCCCATCGTTTCCTCGGTCGACAGAAAGCAAGGTCGACGGGGAAACCACACAGGAGAGGATCTTTATGCGGGAACAAATTACCGTTAGTCAATATATCATAAGTTTTTTAGAATCAAAAGGAATCCAGTGGATACCGGGTGTCCCAGGTGGAACTATCTTGCCATTATACGAAAGTTTGGCTGCGTCTAACATTGAACATGTGTTAGCGAGACACGAACAAGGCGCAGGATTCATGGCACAAGGGAGAGCAAGAAGTACAGGCGAGGTAAGTGCTGTATTTGTTTCTTCGGGGCCAGGTGTTTCCAATCTTATCACAGCGGTTGCCGATGCCCAAAGAGATTCAATCCCTCTATTGGTATTTTCTGGACAAGTTCCCTTGGCCTTAACTGGAACAGATGCTTTCCAAGAACTACCCACAGCAAGTATCGTATCTCCTCTTGTTAAAAAAGTTTATAAGATTGAAGAACCAAACCAAATCATTGAAATTCTAGAGGAAGCTTACGAATTGTCTGGTTCTGGAAAAATGGGCCCTGTGTGGATCGACCTACCGAAAGATATCCAAACCCAAAGGATTGAGATCTCGAATGATCATCTTGCGATAAAGTTGCAGCAGAGTGAACGATCACTTGCGAACAAGGAATCAGAAGAAAATACTACCTATGAAAGTTTGGATTTGTTTTTACAAGAATTTAAATCACTGCTTGAAAGTTCTCAGTTCCCCTTACTTTATTTAGGTGGTGGAGCTAAAAAAGAATTTTTGCGATTACGAGAATTTGTTTCACGGTTTCAAATTCCTGCAGTAACCACTCTAATGGGTTTAGGTATTTTGGGAAAAGATGATCCTATGAATTTAGGGATGATGGGTATGCACGGAACAATAGTTGCCAATGAAGCACTTGGTGTTTGTGATCTTCTCATCGCCATTGGTGTTCGTTTTGATGATCGTGCAACCGGTGCCATCCAAAAGTTTTGTAACCAAGCAAAGATCATTCATATTGATATTGATGCTCGTGAAATTGGCAAAAATAAATCAGCCAATTTAAGTTTACACAAAGATATCTCTGAGGTTCTTCCCTTTCTGATCGAAGAAGATTTTTGCATTCAAAACTCAAACGCATTGGAACAAATTGATGTATGGAGGCAGATTCCAGAACAACATCCGATGAAAAATATACTTTTGGATTTTGCTTCTGCAATGCCCGGCGGAGATCACTATATTCTTACGGATGTAGGCCAACACCAGATGTGGGTAGCACAGTACTTTCCCTTCATAACACCTAAGTCTTGGATCACTTCTGGGGGACAAGGGACAATGGGATTTGGCCTTCCTACCGCTATCGGTGTGGCGTTAAGCAACAAAGAGGCACAAGTGTTTTGTTTTTCGGGTGATGGTTCGATCATGATGAACTTACAAGAGTTATCCACTCTAAAGGAACAGAATCTCAATGTAAAGGTGATCCTCGTCAATAACGAACATTTGGGTTTAGTGAAACAACAACAGGATTTGTTTTACGGAAGTAAACATTCTGGTTCTAAATTTCATTTTCATCCCGACTTTTCGTTGTTATGCCAATCGTTTGGGATCGGATATTCGGAATGGGATTGGAGTTTAGGGACTGCGGAACTGCAAAGGTTTTTGGAAAAAAAAGGACCTGCAATGATTGAAGTGAGGATCCCTTCCAGTTGGGGAGTGTATCCCTTTGTTCCAGGGGGAAAGTCGAATCAGGAATATGTTTTAGAGAAGGTTACAATGTAAATGTCCATCCGAGGGATTTGATTCCCTCGGACACCGAACATTTGCTAGATCGCTTTACTTCCGCGTTCTCCACTACGAATGCGGATTACTTCTTCTAGAGGCATGACGAAGATCTTTCCATCTCCGATTTTACCTTCCGACCCAGTTTTTGCTGCTTTCAAAATCGCATCGACAGTAGGTTTGACAAACTCATCGTTTACTGCGATTTCTAAACGCACTTTCCTAAGAAGATTGACTTGGTATTCATGCCCGCGGAATACTTCTGTTTTTCCTTTTTGTTGGCCGTAACCTTGGACATCACTTACTGTTAAACGATAAATTTCGTTTTTGGTAAGTTCATTTTTAACTTCTTCCAGTTTGTGTGGTTGGATGATTGCGATGACTAATTTCATAATAATTACCTAATGTCATATCCTTTTTCACCATGGATTTCTTGGTCGAGTCCGGTGATTTCTTTATCTTCTTCAATTCTAAAGCCAATTGTCTTTTCGATTACGAGTGCAAGTATGTAAGAAACTACAAAGGAATAAAAACCTGTGGCAACCACGCTGATTATTTGTGCAGTCATTTGGTTTCCTAAGGTCATTCCTTCTGCTAACTCTAAAGCAAAAAGTCCAGTGAGAATGGCACCGAAGGCTCCACCAACACCGTGGATACCGAAAGCATCGAGAGTATCGTCATATTTAATTTTTCCTTTTAGTAGAATTGCCATATAACAGATGGGTGAAACCAGAACTCCCATTATCATTGCTCCTTGGACACCCACATAACCGGAAGCAGGTGTAATGACTACAAGTCCAGCTACGATTCCAGAAGCAGCACCTAGTGCAGTTGCTTTTTTTGTATGTAACCATTCGATGAGTAACCAACTTGCGCCTGCAGCAGCAGGTGCAATGAGTGTTACTAAAAATGCTCTAGCAGCAAGCCCATTGACAGCAAGACCAGAACCTGCGTTGAAACCAAACCAACCAAACCACAATAGACCTGATCCCAGTAGAGTATAAGTCATGTTATTTGGATGTGTTAATAACCCCACATCACCTTTTCGTTTCCCGATGACAATTGCTGCAGCAAGTCCGGCAATCCCTGAGATCAAATGGACAACAGTTCCTCCCGCAAAATCAAGAGCATTCATTTTTAATAACCAACCAGAATCAGACCAAACCCAATGTGCCACTGGGTCATAAACTAACGTTGACCAGACGATGATAAAAACTACATAGGCAGAGAGTTTAATTCTTTCAGCTATCGCACCTGAGATGAGGGCCGGTGTGATGATCGCAAACATACCTTGGAATAAAAAGTGTACATAGGTAGGGATCGAACCTTTTACCGAATCGATATCAATTCCATTCAAGAATACTAAATCAAAATTTCCGATATACGGGTTATCTCCAGAAAAAGCAAAACTATATCCGAAGATCGTCCATTGCAAGGTCATTACGATGATGGCAACAAAACTATGCATCATAGTGGAGAGAACATTTTTGGATCGGACGATACCTCCATAGAACAAGGCAAGTCCTGGGATCATAAAAAACACAAATGCAGACGAAACCAACATCCATGCCGTGTCTGATTTATCGATGGCAGCGGGTGCTGGAATTTCCCCTTCTGCGGCTAGGAATCCCGGTAAAAGGAAGAGTAGACATACCAACAAAGGTCGTAAGACCAATTGTATTTTCATTGTTTGCTCCAAATATCTTTTTTGAAATGAGAAATAAAATTCGTATCATTACGAACGATTTGTCTCTGAAAGCGAGTAAATTCTGCAAAACTAAGAACTTTTTTGTAAAAAATCGGGCGGAATTTGGATGGTGGTGGCCAGTTTCGTCGGGTTGTGGTAAGGCGATGGTATTGGGAGGCGGGTTCAGTTCCCCACCCAAGTCAGGGCGGGGATATATAGATTCACGACCCATTTGAGCCACAGCTCACGATTTCTCAAAATTTTAATAAAAAGATTGAACAAAATTAAATTGTGCACAATCTAATTGGTAATTAGGGAGACCAAACATGTCAGATGAATTTTATAATATCAAGGTGAAACGAGGTTCCGAGGAAGTTCCGTTGGAGCAGTTTAAAGATAAAGTGCTTTTGATAGTGAATACGGCTAGCGAGTGTGGCTTCACTCCTCAGTACAAAGGCCTTCAAGAGACTTACGATCGCTGGAAAGGAAAAGGTTTGGAAGTATTGGCATTTCCGTGCAACCAGTTCGGACAACAAGAACCTGGATCTGACGCAGAAATCAAATTGTTTTGCGAGAGAACGTTTTCTACAACTTTTCCTATCTTTTCTAAACTAGAAGTGAATGGACCAAACACAGATCCACTCTACTTGCATTTAAAAAAACAAGCACCAGGAATTTTTGGCTCCTTGGACATCAAATGGAATTTCACAAAATTCTTAATTGATAAAAATGGAAACGTTGTTAAACGATACGCACCCATCACAAAACCGGAAGATATTGAAAAGGATATCGAAAAACTTGTCAAAGGTTAAGAATCCCACAGATGAGGTTCTTCTTTTGAAGAACCAAATTTGCTTTTCTTTGTATTCTTCGATGCACAGGTTGATGAAAATCTACCGTCCGCTACTTGCGGCGGTGGGACTCACGTATCCACAATACCTTGTTATGTTGGTTCTTTGGGAAGAAGAGGAAAACACTGTTAGCGGGCTTGGAGAACGATTACAATTAGATTCGGGAACATTGACACCATTATTAAAACGATTGGAACAAAGTGGGTTGATCCAACGAAAGAGAAATCCTGATGATGAACGTGTTGTGATTGTTAGTCTCACAAAAAATGGAAAACAATTGCGAGAAAAAGCAAAAGCCATCCCGGAGCAAATTTTTTGTTTATCTGGTATTGAGGAAAAGCAAGCATTTCAACTAAAAGAAATTTTGGATCAATTTGCTTCTATCTAAAGAGAGGATTTTGATTTCGGCATTTAATTTCCTCTTTTATACTTGACGATAAAACCTAAATCTCTGAACCATTAAACATTATTCGATGTTAGTTTGTCTTTTGAGTTAATGAAATTGAGGCCAACAGTTCACTTGTTTAGATTCACATTACCATTTTGTTTTTGTGTAATTTTCTTTTTCATCTCCTGTAAAAATACAATTACTGATAATCCCTGTGATCCTAACCAAGCTACTTTCCGTAACAACTTGCTGTTAAAGTGGGCAACCTCCGATTATAGCCAAACTTGTGGCAAAACCTATTTACCTTCGCTCCCAAAGGAGATTTTAGAGTATTCCATTCCCAGTCTTGGTACCAAGGGATTGATTCGCGATAATCAAATTGTTATTACTTCCGAAACCATTACTTCGATTGCTTCCTATGTTGCTCAATTCAAAACAAATGGAGTCTCTGTAACAGTAAATGGCGTCGAACAAATTAGCGGAGTTACTTCAAACTCTTATGCAATACCGTTGAGATACACTGTCAAAGCGGTCGATGGTAGTACCAACGAATATACTGTCCAAATGGTTGCACCACGTGTTCTCGGTGGTGGTTCCCTACGACTTTGGTTTAAGGCTGACCAGCTAACATTAAATGATGGGGATGGAATAGCAACTTGGACTGATGTTAGTGGGTATGGGAATCATATTGTTCAAGCAAATACCATCCAAAGACCTGTGTTTCGAATGAACCAGGTCAAGGGATATCCGGTAGCCGAATTCAGAAGTTCAAATACATCGCGTATGGATTTATCATCTGGAGCGGTTGGGTTGTATGTAACTAATAGCGGAAGTGTTTTTTTTGTGATGAGATTAGTGAATACAGTTACAGGTGGAATAACGTTGTTAAACCTTCACGGCGGGCAGGGACGTGAAATTAGTATCGAACATCCAAATCCAGAATATTTGGTTTGTAGAAATGGCTATAGTTGCATTACAGTATCAGCATTACCAATCCTAAAATCACATTTTTTAGCAATTGGCTCTGTTCAGGTATTGTCTTCGACTGTAAGCGAATACTGGAATGGAATTGTGAAAGGACAGGTCCCCGTTGTTCATGATTATTCCGGTGGTAGTCCCGCTAATACTCTTTATTTAGGAAATGGAAATCTCGATGCCGATATCGCAGAAGTTTTATTCTTCAATACTGATCTGACGGAAACGGATGTTCAGAAATTGTTTTTTTATCTGAATACGAAGTATGGGCTTTCGCCGTTGTAGAGAATGCAGTCAGCTTGAGCCTCCAAATGTATACAAAATATGAACTTATTTTTATAAAAAATTTGTAAGTTAGAAATCTTTCTTTATTTGCCAACAAACATGTGATATATGGAAGTCATTGGGTGGCGGGTGGATAACCCCACCCAATTCGATTAGGGCGGGGAACTATACCATTCTATCCCCACCCAAACCCCAATCCTACTTGCCCCCATTTCCCCATCCAAGTAAACTGCAACTAATGGATCTAAATACCATCAATCTAAAACGATTCCATTTACATTACTTTACTTACTTAATTGTTATATTCATTCTAAGTCTTCCGTTAACTGCTGGTTTGGTGGCAGATGGATATCGTGTGATCTTCTATTTCGGTGGTGCGATGTCCTTTGCCATCCAAATGGCAATCTTGCAACTTCGCTTTCTTCCGAGAAAAATCCCTGCTTTGTCGGATTCTGGCTTCCCCTTTTTCACAGTATTCCTCTCCTTTTTTCTAAATCTGGGTATTTTGACTGCTTTACAGGTCCTAGAGTACCCTTTTGAGGCAACTTCTGGATTTTTAATTGCCTATTTCGTCCACCTTCTTTTCCTTGTATTTGCGAGCTATTTCAGTGGAAAATAAGTCTAAATATCGGTTTTTTTTATCTTTTTTATTAGTTTTTTCCCTTAGTTTTACGAATCTTTTTGCCAATGATTCGGAAGGGCACAGCTCTGATGAGGGCTTCGATTTCAGCGAGGTCATGGCGCACCACTTAGGTGATGCCCCTGTGTTCCCGCTGAACTTTGGTGGAACCATCGTCACGGAAGGTCAACCTGGCTTTGATGCAGAAAACCATGATGTCTTCATCAACCATGATGGCGTGAAGTATCATTACTTAGGTGGACTCGACCTTCACATTACCAAACGAGTGACCATGATGTGGATCGCTTGTTTTTTTATGTTCATCGTTTTTATTCCCGCAGCCAATTTGATTTCCAGGAATCCAAAAAAGGTTCATAACAAATTCACTTCTGGTGTAGAGGCTTTTGTTTCTTACCTAAAAGAAAATGTTGTGGATGCATCTCTCGATCACCACGGACATTCTTACTACCATTACATCTTCTCTTTGTTTTTCTTTATCCTTTTTTGTAACCTCTTTGGACTCGTTCCTTCTGTGGGTGAGCTTACGGTCGCAGCATCGGATGCACTAGTTGCTGTAGGATTGTTTGAACACACTCCGCATGCACTCCATACTTTCGGTCAAGTATGGTCAGGAATCACTCCTACAGGTGACATCAGTGTCACACTTTCCTTAGCATCTTTAACTTTACTTACTATTTATGGAACCGCATTCTCCTACCAAGGAATTTCCTTCGTAGCACATGCCGTACCCAAGGGAGTTCCCCTCCCACTCTGGCCACTCATGTGGGTTTTAGAGTTTGTAGTCACTCACGTTGCGCGCTCTTTTGCGTTAACCATGAGGTTACTTGCTAACATGACTGCGGGACACGTTATGATCCTTGCATTACTTGGGTTTATCTTTATGAGTGAAAGTTGGTTCATTGCACCAGTCTCTGTACTCAGTTCGGTGCTCATTTACTTTTTAGAACTTCTTGTAGCCTTTTTACAAGCGTTCATTTTCTCTCTGCTCACGTCCGTCTTCATCGGGACTGTGATGCATAGACATTAACATTGGTTTTATTTATATTATAAAACACACAGGAGTGAAACGAAAACAATGGAATTCGGTTTAGGATACATCGCAGTAGGACTCGCAGCAGGACTTGCATTACTTGGTGCAGGAATCGGTATTGGTAGAATTGGTGGATCAGTGGCAGAAAGCATTAGCCGCCAACCAGAAGCAGCGGGAAAGATCCAACTCGTTCTTTACGTAGCAGCAGGTATGATTGAAGGGGCAGCACTTTTCGCAGTGGTGATCGCTCTTCTTATCGCGCTCAAACTCAATGGCTCAATTGATAAAACAATTGGTGCTGGTGCCACTAAAGTAGAACAAGGACAATAGTCTTGGCTATCCTCGCGGCTTCCGGCTTCAATTTGCTGAAAGTCAATCCGGGTCTGGTCATCTGGACCCTGGTCACTTTCGGGGTTGTTGTCTTAGTTCTTAAAAAATTTGCATGGGACAAGATCCTTCATGCTCTCGAAGAACGTGCTTCCGGCATTCAAGGCGATATCAACAAAGCAGAAACCCTTCGTGTTGAAGCAGAAAAGTCTTTAAAAGAATACAAAGACCAACTCTTCAAAGCAACGGAAGAAGCGCATAAAATTGTAGATGAAGCTAAAAAGGATGCAGTTGCTCTCCGCACTCGTTTGACGGATGAAGCACACAACGAAGTAAAAGGCATTAAAGATAGCGCAATTCGAGAAATCGAACTAGCGAAAGGCAGAGCCTTATCAGAAATGCAAAACCAAATTGTGGAAATGTCCGTTCTCATCGCGAGTGAGATCTTGGAGAAACAATTAAAGAAGGAAGACTATGCTTCCTTTGTCGAAAAAGAGATCGCAAAACTCGATAAACTTAAAATCAAATGAGTCTGAACCAAATTTCAAAGGTTTACGCAACGGCACTTTTGGAGTTAGCTCAGGAAGCTAACTCGCTTGAGTCAACGGAAGAGGAACTTTCAACTTTAGTTGATATTTTCTTTTCCGATGAGTCAATCCGCCATTATTTCCTTTCTCCGTTAGTTGATCCTTCTGAGAAAGTAAGAACTGCTGAAAAGTCAGTTCAAGGGAAGGCATCGGAAATCGTTGCCAACTTCATTACACTTGTGGTTCGTAAGAATCGATTTCTATACCTCAAGGATATTTTGGAAGATTATAGAACAGGAGTGGACCGACTTAAAAATCGTAGTTCTCTCCGCATTGTTTCCAAAGATTCTCTTGGCAAAGAAGCTGTAGATCGAATCATCAAGTCTATCTCTTCCAAGTTCGGACGCGAAGTTCGTGTCACTGAACATACGGATCTTAACCTCATCGGTGGATTCAAAATCTATATAGACGACTTTTTAATCGACGCCTCGATCCGTGCAAAACTTGCCGGAATTGAAGAGGCTCTCCTCCAAAAGAAAATCCCAGTCGGAGCATTTGAATGAAAATTAAAACAGACGAAGTAACGTCGGTACTAAAACAAGAAATTAAAAACTTCAAAAAAGACCTTCAAGTTGAAGAAGTTGGAACGGTTCTCGAAGTAGGGGACGGGATTGCGAGAGTTTACGGACTCACTAACGTAATGTCAGGAGAGCTTGTTGAATTCCAAAACGGAGTTCGAGGACAGGCCTTCAACTTAGAAGAAAACTCCGTAGGGGTTGTAATCTTTGGTGATTATATTAAAATTGAAGAAGGTTTTTCCGTTAAACGTGTAGGAAAGATCTTCGAAGTTCCGGTAGGACCGGAGCTCCTTGGCCGAGTGCTGAACCCTCTTGGGGAAGTGATCGACGGGAAAGGACCACTGAACGCAAAAAAAACAAGACCTGTTGAGTCACCAGCTCCAGGGATTGCGATGAGAAAGTCCGTTCATGAACCAATGCAAACAGGAATCAAAGCAATCGATGCCATGATCCCAATTGGTCGTGGACAACGAGAACTTATCATTGGTGACCGCGGAACGGGAAAAACTTCCATCGCGATCGATACCATCATCAACCAAAAAGGAAAAGGTGTGATCTGTGTTTACGTAGCGATTGGACAAAAAGCATCTACTGTTGCTTCCACTATCGAAATGTTACGTGAAAAAGGTGCTCTTGAGTATACTATCATCGTATCGGCAAACGCATCAGAACCTGCTCCCATGTTATTCATTGCTCCGTATTCCGGCGCAACTATGGCTGAATACTTTATGTATGAAGAAGGAAAAGCAACACTTGTAGTGTATGATGACCTTTCCAAACAAGCTGTAGCTTACAGACAAATGTGCCTTTTACTTCGCCGCCCACCAGGTCGTGAAGCATATCCTGGGGACGTATTCTACCTTCACTCTCGCCTTCTTGAAAGAGCAGCGAAACTCGATGATAAATTTGGTGGTGGGTCAATGACTGCACTTCCGATCATCGAAACACAAGAAGGGGAAGTATCAGCTTACATTCCTACTAACGTAATCTCCATCACTGATGGTCAGATCTACCTCCAGTCCAACCTTTTTGCATCGGGCCTTCGCCCTGCGGTGGACGTGGGAATTTCTGTATCAAGGGTGGGATCGGCAGCGCAAATCAAAGCGATGAAAAAAGTAGCAGGAACTTTGAAGTCAGATTTGGCTCAGTTCCGTGACTTGGAAGCATTTGCGCAGTTAGGAACAGAACTCGATCCAGTGACTCAAGCACAGCTTGATCGCGGTTACCGAGTTCTTGAAATTCTTAAACAACCAAACAACTCACCGACTCCAGTAGAAGAACAAGTAATCTCTATTTTTGCGGTTTCTAAAGGTTTTATGGATACAATCCCAACAGCAAAGGTTCGTGAATTCGAAACTTTCCTGCTAAGAACCATGAGAGAACAACACCCAGAAATTTTAGAAGAAATCAGAACTGCAAAAGAAGTAAAACAAGAAGCAGCTCTGCAAAAAACAATCAAATCGATTGTCGAACATTTTCTGACAAAGAATAATTAAGGGGAAAGATCTTGGCGACACCGCGTGAGATAAAAAAGAGGATTAACTCGGTTAAAAACACGAGAAAAATCACTCGAACCATGGAGATGGTCTCCACGGCAAAGGCAAAAAAAGCGACTAACAAAGTTAACGCGGCGAAACCATACGCCGACTTAACTCGTCAGTTAGTTTCTTCTTTGTCTAGCCTTGCGTCGATCATCCACAGCCCTTACTTAAGGAAGCCGGACAAAATCCGTAAAGTTGCTATCCTTGCAATTGCCGCTAACCGTGGGTTATGCGGTGGTTTTAACTCCAACCTTCTTCGTATGGTAAAAAATCGTATCGAAGAGTTGAAGTCCAAAGGTGTGGAAGTAGAAGTCCATGCAGCTGGAAAAAAAGCGATCGCCTTCTTTAAATTTGCAAAAGTAGATTTGGTAACAACACATACCAATATCGATGATAAAGCGGGAAGCAAAGAAGCGAATGATCTTGCTTCGTATTTTATGGAACGTTTTGCAAATGAATCAGTGGATTCTGTTGAAATTATTTCCACTCATTACTATTCGGCAGCCAACCAAAAACCTGAGATCACTACGGTTCTTCCTTTGAAAATGGAAGAAACTGGGTCAAAAGGTTCTACCGGGCCTGATGTATTGTATGAGCCAGATCCAAAAACAATTTTGGAAAACCTTCTTCCTATGGTGATCAAAACAACTTTTGTTAAGATCATTTTGGAGTCGGTAGCATCCGAACACATTGCACGTAGAGTTGCTATGAAGGCGGCAACTGATGCAGCCGGTGAGATGATTAAACTTCTTACCCGCGGTTACAACCGAGTTCGTCAGGCAAAAATCACGCAGGAAATTTCAGAAATCGTAGGGGGAGCGGAAGCCATCTCCTAACAAAAGGTCTTTCGGAGTATATATGAATAAAGGTAAAATTAAACAAATCATCGGTTCGGTATTGGACATCAGTTTTGATTCCGGGAATATGCCTGAAATCTACAATGCCGTAGAGATTCAATCTAAAGTAAACGGCAAAGATGTTACGATTACTGCCGAAGTGCAACAGCACATCGGAGACAACACAGTTCGTGCCATCTCCCTTCAATCCACAGACGGATTAAAAAGAGGACTCGAAGTAATTGATACAGGAATACCGATCTCTGTTCCAGTAGGAACAAAAACGCTTGGCCGTATTTTTAACGTGTTAGGTGAGGTTATCGATGAGTTAGGTGACCTTCCAAAAGACGTAAAAAGAATGCCAATCCACAGAAACGCACCTTCTTATGATGAAATTAAACCTAAAACGGAAATCTTTGAAACAGGGATCAAGGTCATCGACTTACTTGCTCCTTATATCAAAGGGGGAAAAACGGGACTATTCGGTGGTGCCGGAGTAGGAAAAACCGTTCTTATCCAAGAGCTTATCAACAACATCGCAAAACAACATGGTGGTTACTCTGTGTTCGCTGGTGTGGGTGAAAGAACTCGTGAAGGAAATGACCTTTGGAATGAGATGAAGGAATCGGGAGTTATTGACAAAACAGTTCTTTGTTTTGGCCAGATGAACGAACCTCCTGGTGCTCGTCTTCGTATTGCACTTTCGGCACTCACTATGGCGGAAAACTTCCGTGATGAATCCGGATCTGACATCCTTCTTTTCGTAGATAACATCTTCCGTTTCTCTCAAGCGGGTTCTGAAGTATCAGCTCTCCTTGGTCGTATGCCTTCTGCGGTAGGTTACCAACCAACTCTTTCTACTGAAATGGGTGGATTACAAGAGCGTATTACATCAACAGTTCGCGGATCCATCACTTCGGTGCAAGCGATCTACGTTCCTGCCGACGACTTAACTGACCCGGCACCTGCGACAGCCTTTGCTCACTTAGATGCAACGACTACACTCTCTCGTGCGATTTCAGAAAAAGGAATTTATCCTGCGGTAGATCCACTGGATTCTACTTCTCGAATCATGAACCCGCAAATCGTGGGAGAAGAACATTACAACACCGCGCGTGAAGTACAAAGAATCCTTCAAAGATACAAAGACCTTCAAGATATCATTGCGATCCTTGGTATGGACGAACTTTCTGAAGACGACAAAATTCTTGTGTCTCGCGCTCGTCGTTTAGAGAAGTTCCTCTCTCAACCGTTCCACGTAGCAGAGCAGTTTACTGGTCGACCTGGAAAGTATGTGAAATTGGAAGATACCATCCGATCCTTCAAAGGAATCATTGAAGGTAAATATGACACACTTCCAGAGCAAGCATTCTACATGGTCGGATCGATTGACGAAGTAATCGAAGCGGCGAAACAACTCAAAGGTTAATCAGGATGAGTAAAGAACTGACTTTAACAGTCATCTCTCCTGACAAAATCCTTTACCAAGGTAAGGCAGAGTCTGTGATTCTGCCTGGTGCTGTGGGATATTTTGGAATTTTACCGGGGCACGCAACCCTTGTGTCCCAGCTGGATTTTGGGCTTATCAAATTGCATACCGCAGGGAAAGAGTTCCGGATTGCGATCGATGGGGGATTCTGCGAAGTGAGAAATGACCAAATCCGTGTCCTTACCGAAGGTGGGGATTCCGAGGATGATTTGTCCCATGACCACGCAGTGGAACTCCTTGAGGAAGCAGAAGCCCTTCCTGTCTCCAAAGACAAAGAAATTCTTCTAAAGAAAGCAAAAGTTCGCATTTTACTGCACGAACGTTAATTTTTTTCCCCCCTTCTTGCCGAAAATATACCAGAGGGGGATTTCCTTTGGCTGTAGATTGGATTCGACGTTTTGTATTGGTATCGATACTTTTTGCCGGATTCTATTACTTAAAGGAAAACCCTGATTTGCGAAAAAGAATCTATTCTGAAGAACCGATTCGTGTTAAAATTGAGGGGCCAGTATTGAATCCCGGATTTTATTCATTGGATGCGGGTTCGAATGGGAAGGATTTGATTGAATTGGCGGGTGGATACTTACCCGGAGCGCAAATCAAAACGGAGGACAGTATCTTGGAACAGCCGTTAGAGGATGGCCAGGTGCTAAATTTGGGAAAACGGTAATCGAGGCGAATGGCGGATCAAGAAAAGAATAAAAACGAAGATCTAGAAAACATCGAACCTGTGCTCGATGAAGACTCGTTTTCCTTGGATTTGGATGATTTTGATATGGGCGATGATGATATGGATGTATCGCCAGGGATTGAAGCCCCAAACCTAGAAGATATCTCTGCTTTTGATGACGAAGATGATTCTATTTCGGATATGGTTGCCTCCTCCGATGATACTTATGATGATTTATTAGATATAGATTTAGATTCTGATCTTAATTTACTTGGGGAAGAAGATCCCATTTTACATGATGAAGACATTCATGCAGATTTTTCTGATTACGAAGAAGAATCAGAAAAAGAACAAAACAAAACTCCTAATAAAACCAAACAATCTTATAACAAATCTAACGATGCTGATGACGATGATCTTGAATTAGAATTTGATGATGATCTGATCGATCTTGATAAAGAAATCGAATCGATTCTAAACGGCGAAGATGGAATTTTGACTTCTAAAAAATCAAAACAAGATTTAGAAGAAGAAGAGGAAGGTCCAATTTCTCTCTCTTTGGAAGAGCTCGAGAATATAACCGGTGATTTAGAAGAGGAAGACCATTCAGGAGAAGTTGAACGTTCTCATTTTGATGAAGAAGAACATGCTCTTATCGATGAGGATTCCGATCTTGATTTAGATTTGGATGATTCCGAAATTGATACAAACCTTGCCTTCGATGAAGAAGGAAAACCTCAATTTGATTTAACAGATCATGATGCAGAAGATTCTTTTATACCTAAAGATGATTTAGGACCTGGGACAGCAGAAGAAGACACTGGTTTTAAACCGCTTGTGGATCCTGAAGAAGAAGAACTTTTTGGCAAAACCAAAGAAGATGAGAACCTCACACTTTCCGATGAAGAGCTGGGAAGTATTCTTGGTGCTGGTGGCGAAGCAAGTTTAGAAGAAACTCTTGGCTCTGAAGAAGAATTTTTAACATCTGATGATGAATCTGACCTCCCTAGTTTTTCTGATGAAGAAGATAACTCTTTCGATTTGTTAGGTGGTAATCTTGAATTGCCAGAAGAAGAACCTTCAAATGAAGAAGAGGACGAGGGTCCTCTCACTCTATCTTTAGAAGAATTGGAAAATATCTCTGGTGGAGCAATCGAAGAAGACTTTGAAGAGCCAACTGCTGATATCTTAAATGAGGAATTGGAAGATGAGTCCATTACCTTAAGCCCTGACGAACTTGGTAATATCATTGCAGGCGATCCAATTGAAGAATCTGAAGATTCCGAACTGGAAGAAACTCACGAACTAGAAACAGATTTGGGTGATGACTTTGGTTTTGATTTGGGAGAAGCTGAATCAGATCTGGAAGAATCTGAAAATTCTGAAGAAGGTCTCGAAGGTCAAATGGAAGGTTTTGAATCTTCGGATGAAGAAGACGAAGGTCCTATTGCCCTTTCCATGGAAGAATTAGAATCCATTGCCTCAGATGCGGAAGAAAGTTCTGAAGAAGAATTGGTGGATAGTTTTGATCGTGCTCCACTCCCTTACGAAGAGGAACTAACTCCTAAATCGGACGTGCTGGCTGAAGAGGAAGAAGATGAATCCATTGCCTTGTCAATGGAAGAGTTAGAAAACATCACTGCTTCTGAGGAAGAGGACATTGAACAAGAAGATGTGACTTTATCTCCTGAAAGCCTGGATGAAATTTTGGGTGAGGAACTTCCGGGTGAAGGTTTAGAGGATATTGCTGATCTTCCTCTTGAAGAGGAGTTCTCTTTATCGGAACAAACAGGTGACGAAGAACCATCTGATTTTGATTTAACTTCTATCGATGAACATGACTTAGTTGAACATGAACATGAGATGGATTTTGGAGATTTAACTTCCGATTCCGCAGCTGACGATAGTTTTGATCTTACAACAAAGGAATCTAAAGATACAAGAGTCCCAACCTTAGCATCCGATGATTCAGAAGAATACGAAGTTGATTTAGACGAGTATGCAATGGAAGGAAAACTCTCTCCATTGGAAGAGCTTCGTAAATCAGACGTATCTGCTCCAGATGCAAAACAATCCTCAACCGAAGCATTTGCAAATATAGGCGAAGAAAATCTATCAGTTGGCGAACGCAAAAAAGTTTTGGGTTATTTAGATAACCTCCTTGGAAATCTTCCTGATGATGTAATTCAGGAATTTTCAAAATCTCAATACTTCGAATTATACAAAAAAATGATGAAAGAATTGGAGTTATAAAGTGGGACTCCTCGATAGAGCCGAAGAGATCAAAAAAGCTTCGGGGGCCTCAACTCCAAAACCTCCTTCAAAAATTCAGGAAAAGCCGTCTTTATTAAAAAAGGCAGAGTTGTTTCGGGAAGGAACAGATCCCGTAAAAAAAGACTCAGTACCTATAGCAGATTCCGACTCGGAATGGTTAGACGATAGTTTTTCTGATACCCTTGCCACAGAAATTGGAGACCTCCCGAGTCCGGACGGAGAAGAAGAATTTGATTTAAGCGATATACCAGAACTTTCAGACGCCGACTTTGGTGAGTTAGCTGATGAAGTCTGGAATGAAGATCCACTTCCACAATTAGAGAATGATTTAGATGATGGCCCGAGCGACTACCAACCCATCTCGGATGAAGATTCGGACCCAGAAACTCAGGCAGAACCTGAGTTAGATTTTGATTTGCCCTCTTTCGATGAAGAGCCTTCTTCCAATTTAATCGAAGAAGAGACGGAACCACAAGAATCTAATTCAGAACCAGTAGCTGAATCCAAACCCACTCCTGCAAGCGAACCAGACTTTGGTGATGATCTAATAGATCGGGATTATCATGAGGATACATCTGAGCCAGATGCCCCTCTACCTGAAGTCAATATATTTGACGAGTGGGAGAACGATGCTAAAAAAGAAGCAGCAAAACAACCACTTAGGCCTACAAAAGAGGATCCAGCACCTATAGGCGAAGATGTGCTCTTTGATGATGAATCAGATTTTGGCACAGCTCCCATGTCTTACCATCTCGCTTCAAAGAAACGGATCGAAAACTACCAAGCTATTTTTGAAATTACAAAAGAAATTGCATCTTCCAAAGAATTTTCTGATTATTTCGACAACTTAGTTTATAGTTTAATTGGACAAGTGGGATGTAACTCTGTTGTGGTTCTCACTTCTACGAATCCAAAAAATCCAAAATGGGAAGCAGTGGCGGCTCAAGGAATTCAATCCAAAGATTCCTGGTATCTTTCTCCAAGTGATGAAATTTATTCTCGTATTTCCGATTCAGAAACAGTCATCTATGCCGGTGAATTTAAATCCTCAAGGTTGCCTGATCGAGAACTCAGATTATTAAATGAAATGGGATCTGAAATCCTCGTCCCCATTCGTCACGGCGAAAAATGTTTCGGGGTATTATCCCTTGGAAAACTAATCAATGGGGAAGAATACATCACCGATGATTTGGAATTTGCAAAAATCGTTGGTGATATTGCTGGTTCTGTTTTTGAAAGAGTATCTGAATTTGAATCGATGAATGATCATTTGGTTCAGGCGAAAGATGTCATTGAAATCAATGAATCTGTTTTGCGATTTGCTCGTGAATTTGCTCGTGTTCGCAAAATGGACGAAGCTTACGATCTTCTTATTGATAACATTAAGCAGAAGTTAGGTGTAAAACAATTTTCCTTTTTAGTGTTAGATTCTGAAACTCGCTCTGATTACATTGTATTCGGTTCTAATTTTATACTACCAGAACGCGCAAAAGACTTTAGGCTCAGTAAAGATTCCGATATCGTTGGGATGGTTTCTAACGTAGCTGGAGTTTATAAGTTAGAAAACTTTAGAGAGGATGCAGAACTTAAATCCATTTTTACCAATGATGAATTGGGAATTATGAGTGAGTTTACAATTCTACCGATCATCAATTTGAATTGGCTTGTAGGTATGGTCATTGTCCATTCCACCGGTTCTGCATGGACGGATACAACTCGGGATGTAGCTGTAACTCTTCTTGAAACTTCGGCCCCTGTATTTGCCAATCTTCTTATCTTACAAGAGAAAGAGGCTTTGTTTAGAAATCCATTCAATCCATTAGAAACTAGAATCTTAGCAGAAATTGAAAAAGCATCTCAGATGAATACTAACTTCACAGTTTCCTTGTTCAAAATTCAAAATGTTTCCAGAATGGTCCATTTAGTAGGAACTGGAACTTTCGCTCGTTATGCGGATGCTCTCCGTAAAACTATGATGGATCATATTGGAGAATTGGATTTTTTTACAAGAGTTGGGCAGGGAAAGTTTGCTATGGTCCTTCATGGAAAGGATAAAGAAGAAACAGATGTTGTGATTAAAAAAATCAAATCTTCATTTGCGAAAAAGGAAGATGCGATCATTGGATCTTTTCGGGCAACTTATAGAGTGTTAAATTTATCTTATCCTCATGATACCAAGGACAAAAATCAATTTTTGGAAATGGTTGAAGAAGCCTAAGTAACGACTGGTGTTATTTAACTCTATTTCCTTTCTGTCGCATTTCCTATTTTTCTATTTAATCTATTATCATGTATCGGATCGAATTCGGAAGTACCTACTTTTATCATTCGGTATTTATTTTTATTCGCAATGGAATATTAATGCTACGGTTTTACTACTCTTTTCTGTGATATTTAATTATAGTTTGGCGAGGTACATCCCTCATCTCTCTGGGAAAACTCGAAGGACCCTTTTTATTTTCGGAATTACTTCCAATTTACTTTACCTTGGTGTGTTTAAATATTTTATCTTTGTTTGGGAATTGTTTTCTGATTTAAAGATGGGTTTCGGATTTCCCGGCTTGGTTTGGAAACCAGAAATCCTTTTGCCCATTGGAATTTCTTTTTATACATTCCATAATATCAGTTATTTGATCGAAGTATATGATGAAAGGATTCGTCCTTGTAAAAACTTTTTTACTTTTGCCATCTATGATTTGTTTTTTCCTTTATTGTTACTAGGCCCGATCGAAAGGCCGGGAAACCTCATTCCACAAATCGAATCCAAACAAATAATAACGAGAGAAAATATTTGGAATGGAATTTCTCTTTTTATCTGGGGTGTTTTTATTAAATCTACGATTGCCGATCCATTCTCTCGGTATGTAGAAATTCATGCCCAATCCTTCGAATCGTTAGAACCAGGAATTTTGTGGATCGTTGCCCCGGTAATTGCCTTTCAAGTTTATGCGGACTTTTTTGGTTATTCTCTCTGTGCCATGGGTCTTGCGGAAATGATGGGGTTTCGGTTAATGAATAATTTCAAACGACCTTTCTTTTCTTCTAATCCATCGGAGTTTTGGTCTAAATGGCATATTTCCCTTTCCACTTGGTTGCGCGATTATGTTTACATTAAGTTAGGCGGTAATCGGCATGGTTTTTTCCGCGAGAATGCAAACTTAATGGTTGTTTGGTTTCTCGCAGGGATTTGGCATGGTGCAGGTTACGGATTTGTGATTTGGGGAGTGTATTTAGGACTTTGTTTGGTTTTATATCGATGTTTGAAACACTATGGTTTGGTAAAAACTAAGAGCCGTTTCCAATCCCTACTCGGAACTTTTTTAACCTTTTATAGTTTTTCTTTGGGCCTCCTATTGTTTCGTATCCAGTCTCCTTCTGAAACATATTTGATTTTAAGGAATTTATCTCATTTGCCAAACCTGTCTTCTATTCCGCTGATGATACTCATCACCACCTTACCTTTATTGGTATTTGATTTATGGCAGGAATGGAAAGACACAGATCGTCCTAACTTTTTTATATCTACAAAACCTTTTTCCTTTATGATTATGTTTTTCTTTTTTTTCCTTTGGTTTTCGTTATTTTCTCCATTTGGGAAACAGGATTTTTTTTATTTTCAATTTTGAATTTTGCTTATGAAAATACGATATTTTTTATCCACAATTCTACTTCTTTCCCTTTTTATGCACCTCTCTGTGCAGTGGATCATTCCATTTTGTGAAACTACTTCTTCGTATTGGTATTTTGCAAACAAACGAAAAATTTCCTCTAATGCGAAGGTTCTGGTGTTAGGTGATAGTCAAATTGTTAGCGGAGTTACTCCTGACTTAATTGCGGAAATAGAAGGTGTAAAAGCGGATGAGGTTTTATATTTTCCTAAACCCAGCCAACAACCGGAGGGGATTCTTGCCGATTCATTAGAAGTTGTTCGTGAGTTCCCGAAATTGAATAGGGTATACGTAAACCTTTCTCCTTTGAATACCAGCAAAAATTCGGTGACTGATGCTAACCGGCAATTGTTCTTTTCCTTTGGAAACTTTTCCTTAAATACTCTTACTCATCCGTTATTACGCAAAGCATACTTTTCTAACCTAACAGATTTAAGTTGGAAATGGATCATTGAGATATTTCCTTTTTTTGGGCTCAGTTCTAATCTAAACCGTTTAGTTTACGATCCCATTGCACAATCGGATATCCCGCGAAGGAAACAAGAGTTTCGATATATAAAAGAAAGTATGGAAACAAGTCAGGGTTCTTGGGTTTGGAAATCAATAGGTGATGATCCCACTTTAGATGAGCTGGAGGAATTTCCAAGTAACAGTTCTCAAATCCTTGCTGGGAGACGAGATCTTTCGATTCGGATATGGTTAGATTTTCTTCAATTGTGGAATCAGCAGAATGTAGAAGTAATTTTTCTCCGGATTCCTTTTTCTCCAAAGATGGAAAAAGATATTTTGAAAACAAAGGCTAACTTAGTTGCAGATGAGTTTTTCAAAACAATCACATCTGATACAAACCAGACGAAAGTGACAGTGTTTGATTTTAAATCGGTGTTTTTAGAGGATTATCAGTATTTTGGAGATTTGACACACCTCAACCAAAAAGGAAGAGATGCGTTGTCAAAGATTTTGAAGAAGAAATTATTTGATCACACCCACTCGTCGTCCGAGGGCATGTAGGTTGATTCCCCAACCAAGACCAAAAAATTGTTTTGGTGTGAGGATTTCCTCAGTGCTAGGATCCCAAATATCTTTCACAAATGCTTCTGCTGTGATTTCGGTTCCGTAAGGAATACCCCAGAAATTTTTATCTTCATTGTATGGCATAAACTAACCTCCGTAATTTACCAAAGCTTACGATTTAGAGGATTCTACCATAGTATAAAATTCTTTGAAATGATAGGCCGAGTCATGAGGACCAGGACAGGCTTCCGGAGTCCGCATTATGCCTCCAAACAGGAAGGCTCGCGACTTTCAGTCCAGCCACGGTATTGTCAAACAGGTTGATCCTTGTAATCGGCATCTCACTAGATGATTCACCAAGAACATGGAAACCATGGTTTTGTGATGTGATTTCGATTTTACCTGTTTCTTCGTTACAACCGGATGGTTTCCACCACGGTGACCAAACTTGAGTTTGGCTGTCTTTTTCCCAAGGGCAAGGCCTATGATTTGATGGCCTAAACAAATCCCAAAGAGAGGTTTTTTGGCATCCATAATTGTTTTCGCCGAAGCAATCGCATAATCTAACGGAGCTGGATCCCCTGGACCATTAGATAGGAAGTAGGCATCATATCCATCGTTCAATAAATCTTCAGCCTTTGTTTTTGCAGGAAAAACATGGACATTGAACCCAGCTGTATCTAGGAGTTTGAGAATATTGCGTTTGATTCCAAAGTCGTAGACTGCTAGTTTGAACTTACTTGGAGAGTGGGCTCCAAACACGTAGGGTTTTTCGCAAGTGACAACTTGGGCCAGGTCTTGGCCTTCCATGGAAGGGGCATTTTTGACTGCTTCTAAGAAGGAATCTTCATAAGTTTCACTGATAAAAATACCGCAAGACATGGCGCCCGAATTTCGGATCATACGTGTTAGTTTGCGTGTGTCGATTCCTTCAATGGCAGGGACACCAAATCGGATGAGAAACTCACTGAGAGTTTCTTTGGATTGAAAATTGGAAGGTCGTTTTACGTATTCTTTGACGATCAGCCCTGACGCCTGGATCCGGTCGGATTCCATATCGTCTGGATTGATTCCATAGTTCCCAATCATGGGGTAAGTTAGGGTCACGAGTTGGCCTTTGTAGGAGGGGTCAGTGATGATTTCCTGATAGCCCGCCATAGAGGTGTTAAATACTACCTCGCCTATCGAATTCTTATTTGCACCGAAGGATCGGCCCTTCATGACCGTTCCGTTTGCTAAAACCAAAAAAGCCTGCATCAAATCCATTCCAAAGAATCGAGCGCTAATGACGAACAAAAATTCATCAATCTTTTATGTAATAGCGTTTTATCCTATCATAACGGTAATCCCCGTTGATTTCAACAGTTTGCAGTTGGGAAAGGGATTCCTCCATCTCCTTAGCCAAAGCGGGTTCGATGGTTAGATAGGAACGTTTCCCTCGGACTAAGTAGACAATTTGCCCTGTTTTCCCGTCGGCTTCTACCACCTGTCCTTGGATATTTTTGGACTGAGGAGTCGTTGAACTCACGGAAACCTGGAACTTTTGAAAAACATGGGGCCTTCCGACACAAAGCCAAACATCGGAAGTGGGATTCAGTTGGGTGGCTTTTCCTTCGATATGGTGTTTTTCGAAGGATTGGTTTCCAAGGACCAATCGCATGGTCTCCGCATCGCAATAGATGGTTTTTTCCCGGAGATTGGTAGGATCGAGGTAACGAAACTGTGGTTCTGGTCCTTTTGCATCCCAATGCACCAATTCGCCTGAAAAACGAATGATTTTGCGTTCTGTTGCAAAGCGATCGCTCGAAAACAGAACAAAAAGCAAGAACAATCTGCAAATAAGGAAAAGTTGTTTAGACGGCATTAGACTCATTCGAAATACCACATTTAACACAATTTTCGTTTAGATTTAACAATTTTATTTGACAAATCCTAGAAGAACGACTAGTTTCATTGCAATTGTCGGTATGAATGGCTGCTCACTTGCATTCGTTTGTCCACAGGTACGAAAAAAAATTCAGGAAACACTCACTAAGGAGTAATCATCACATGCTTAAATCTCTTCGCTTTGGAATGATGGGGTTCTTACTTTTGTGCTTAGCAGGTAGCTTAAGCGCACAAACTGGTCCTCGTTCGTATTTTATGGTCGGTCTAGGTATGCAATTCGACCTAGCTCAACTCGGTGGAACCATCACAAAAGATGGTCTCGATTCTCGCCTTCCTGTAACTAACAATGCAGGGGTTTTGACTGGTGGACAACAAAAAGCGATTTATGCTGAAAACACATTGCTCAGCTTAAAAAGAACTACTGGTGGAGTCATTGGTGGGAAAAACAGCGGAGCTATGACTGGTGGTAACATCAACATCGGTTACGAAAAAGAAGGAATCTTCGGATTCAATAATCTTTTCTTCCGTATCAATGCTAACTATACAACTAAAATTGCTGGTGGGGATACTACTTCCACTGTCATGGGTTACAAATGGTTAGACCAAGAGTGGAATTATACTGCTGTAACTGTTCCCACTTACATTGGGGTTAAATTGTACAATGCAGCTAACGACACTGCTGTTTATATCGGTGGTGGTGTGAACTACTTTAAAGGTATGTGGAACGTATCAGGAACTATCAACGCTCCTGGTTTAGAGTTAATGACTGCTGGACTTGGTTCAGGCGGATCTCCACTACTTGGTCGTGGTGGTGCTCTTTTGGGTGATGTTCCAAGCCCTGGTGTTGCAAAAGAAAATGCAAAATTTGGTGCTAGTGGATTCGGTTTCAACTGGATCGTGGGAGCTCAAACAAAAGTAACTGATAAAGGTCACGTTTTCTTCGAATTGGAAACTATCCTTTCTGCAGGAATGGGTGTTGCCGGTGTAACATCTGTTGGTGGTGCTACTGCACTTGCTCCTTGGTCTGCTTACCCAGTAGTAGTGGGTGGACAAACTTACCGCGTAGGTTACAAAATCGAGATTTAATCAGTTCTTTACTGAAAAATCAAAAAGCCGGAGTTGGTTTCCAACCCCGGCTTTTTTTATACTCACAGATCGAAACCTATTTTGATTATCCATCAGCTTTGTGATGAAATCCTTATCTCTTGTGGTGATGGAATTTGTTTCATGGGTAAAAAGTTTTAATCGCACTTTATTGTATTCATTCCAAATTTCCGCATGGTGATCTAGTTTTTCAGAAACTAACGCTAGTTTTGTGAGAAATCCAAATGCCTCTTTAAAATTTTTGAATTCCCTGATAAATATAAAAAAAGAAATACCATCCTTGGTCTCGAATTTCCAGTCTTTGTAGGATTGAAGGATATCTTGGATTTCTGAATCATTGAGGTTTTTCGGAAGTTCTCTCATTGTTTTACCTTTTGTTTGTGAAATACAATCAGATACAATCCTGCGAGAATGAGTCCTGCACCAACCAGTTTTTGACTGTCAATGGGTTCATTCATAAACAAAATCCCCACAAACATTAGGAAAATGGGTTCGATTAGAAGTGTCGCATTCAGTTTGCTGATGGGTAAATAGTTGTGTGCTTCGAAATAAAATGCCCTCCCTAAAAAATAGCCGAGCAGGGAGAATAACCCAAGGATGATTATGATTGATAATTTTGGAATTTGAAACGAGCCAATAGAAACCGAATAGAGAAAGAAAAATATACTCAAAAGTAAAAGTCGGAGGTAAGCATATTCCAGGCCTAATATTTCAGGCACATATTTTTTAATCATATAACTTTGGATCGCAAAGAGAAAGGCACTAAGTAAAATACAAAAGGCAGATACAATCTTGATTTGTCCTTCTAATGTGGAGATCATATAAATTCCCAAAATTGCCATGGCGATGCCAAAAACTTCCATCCTCTTTAGGCGTTCTCCCAGAAACAAAACTCCGAGCATTACATTATACAAAACTGTTGTTTTGATTAGAATCGCTGCTGGACCCAAATCTGTTTGTTTGAGAGCATAGTAATACAAAACAATTCCAATCGCATTAGAGATGGTTCCTAAGGTAAGGATAATTCCATCTCGCTTTATTGTTGTTACAACTTTTATCCTTCGTTTTTTTGAGATGAGAAAATAGGGAGTTACGATGAAAAAAGCAAAACCTACTCCAAAGAGTGCGGCAATCTCTGGTTCTGTATTATAGTTTCGGAAAATTTCTTTAAATCCAATGACTTCAAGGGCAAAAAAAACTCCTGTCAAAAAAACAAAGAAATATCCCTTTTTTTCATTACCAGTCAATGGGCTCTTTTCCTTGAGAGACTAAGTATTCATTGGTTTTGGAAAAATGTTTGTTTCCTAAAAAGCCTCGGTAGGCGGAGAGGGGGGAAGGATGCGCTGATTTTAAAACCAAATGTTTGTTTGGTGGAATTAAGGATTCTTTTTTTCCAGCAAATGATCCCCATAATAAAAAAACAATATTGGATTTTTTCTCTGCCAAAATATGAATAGCAGCATCGGTAAACTCTTCCCAACCTTTGTTCTGATGGGATCCTGCTTTGTCTTTTTGGACAGTGAGTGTGGCATTTAGAAGAAGGACTCCTTGGTTTGCCAAACGAGTTAAGTCTCCCGATTTTGGGATTGGTTTTTTCAGATCATCCGCAATTTCTTTGAAAATATTCTGTAAGGAAGGTGGGAAAGGAACACCATCATTTACAGAAAAACAAAGGCCATGGGCTTGTCCCGGACCATGGTAAGGGTCTTGGCCGAGGATAACGACTTTTACTTTCTCAAAGGGACAAGAGTCGAAGGTATTGAAAATTAATTTTGCCGGAGGATAAACAGTTTTGGATTTGTATTCTTCCCTTACCCATTCCCGTAAGTTAGAAAAATACGGTTTCTCAAACTCTGATTGTAGGACTTCCTTCCATCCAGGTTCAATTTGTACGTCTTTCAACTCTTCCCTCCGAATGAAAGTATAATACTCGTAAGTCGATTCCTCCATGTGTGACATGGATTGTTTTTTTAGAAAAATTTCTTAGCTCTCGCATACAATCGCTCCATTTTTCTTCTGTAGGGCATAGTATAAATCCAATGAGTTTGGGGCGATTTTTCGTGAGTTTTAAAAGATCTTCTAATCGTTTGCCGATTTTTTGATAGAGTTTTTCTTCGGTTTCTGTTCTTTCATTTTTCCGAAGTCCATAAGGTGGGTTTAGTGGTAAAAAGTAATGAGAAGTTTCTGATTCTGCTTCTGGCAAAACAGGAAAGGTCCTAAAAAAATCTGAGATACTATGATCCCAATTCTTCACTTGTATTAATTGTCTCCATCGATTGAATTCTTCTAACCAATAACTTTCTAAAGCGGGGTCGGTGTCTTGGATGACAATGGGTGTGGAGTAAGAAGTGGAAGGTAATGAACTTTTGAGTTTTTTCTTATAATGATCTAAAGATTTTTCTGGGAACAAAACCATTCGTTTGAAGAGAAATTCTCTTGGTAAAGATAAGAGAGGGATTTTTTCTGATTGTAACGCCCATTCGGTGGCAAAAGTCAAAGTGCCAGCAAATGGAATGTATAACGCTGCCACATCCTCTTTAGAAACTAAAAAGATTTCAAAACATTGTTGGATTAAAATTTGGCTCAAGTCCTCGGGGACTGGGGCACTGGTTGGGAAGGTGGCTTTGATGCCCCGTTTGTATCCAGGTTCTCCCATGACCGAGAGAGAAACTGTAATTTCATCTTCGAAGTAACTGATATGGAGATTTTCTTTAATTTCATAAAACTTTATATTCGGTTCAGTAAACAATGGTTTTGCGATTCCAACTGCTTCTGTTAAAATGCGATCCCATTCTTCTTCTCTCACCTCGGCCGAACTATCCCAATCCGTTGTTCGTGCGATCACTAGTCGGATGTCTCGAAAACAAAGCCCATGAAACAAGAGATAGGTGATTTGGTGTGAATTGGTATTTTCTAATTTGATTTTTTCCGAAAAAATTCGAACATTCGGTTCTGGTTGGTTTGGTAAGGGTACAGAACTCAGAATTTCTTTGATTTTTTCCCCAACTTGTGTTGCCGTGCCGGGCGGGAAATACACTTCCCAACTTAAAGTGGTTCCGGTCTGCGGTTTTCGGATTCTAAATTTCCAATTCATCTTTTCCTTGCTCTGGACCTTTCATTCAAGAGATTGACTTATATGTCCAGGATCTTAACTCCGGAACTCTTTTTGGTGATTGCGGCCATTCTTTGGGGTGGAACCTTTGTGGTCATCAAACTTGCACTGGATTCGGTGCCCCCCTTCCTATTTTTAGCCGTTCGATTTTGGCTCGCAGGAATTGTCACCTTACTGCTCTACCGAAAGACTTTGTTTGCAAAAGCAAATCGCAGGTGGGACTATATTTTTCCCGCATTTTTAGTGGCATGTTCTGCTCTATTAGGTTATGCCTTCCAAACCATTGGCCTTGTTTATACGACAGCTACACAGTCTGGGTTTATGACCGGTGCTTATGTTATTTTTGTACCTTTGTTACAAATTATAATCGAACGAAAGTTGCCATCCTTACGCACATGGGTTGCTGTTTTGATTGTGGTTGCAGGATTATTTTTGATTTCACAAAACGGAAAAACGTATGAAGAAATCCTTCAGTCCACGGGTTTTGGATTAGGTGACGGACTGACACTGATCGGTGCTTTTTTCTTTGCTATCTACATCATACTCATCGATATCTTTAGTAAAAAAATTCCTGCTCAAATACTTGTTTCTTTTGAGATTCTTCTGATTGCGATCGTTTCCACCACTTTGTTTCCGGTTGAATCCATATTTTTAAACCAATCTGTCTCTATTCAATTTGATTTGAAATTCTGGATTGGGATCATTTATACTTCTATCTTTGCGACAATATTCACAACACAGATCCAAACCAGGTACCAGAAAGCAGTTCCGCCTGCGAGAGCCGGACTGCTTTACAGTATGGAACCAGTTTTTTCTTTCTTTCTCGCTTATTTAGTATTAGGTGAGCGATTGGAAACGGTGGGAATGATTGGCTCCGGCCTTACCCTATTCGGTATTGTGTTTTCCGAAATGGGTAAGTGGAATAAACGCGAAGAATAAATCGAAAAAACAGCCTAACCTTTAATGAACGAATTCAATTAGATGATTTGGTGTTCTTTTAACGCATGGTATAAAATTCCAATCGTTACTTTAAGAATGGATAACACTGGAATAGCGAGTAACATTCCAAAGATTCCAAAGAAGTTTCCTCCTACAGCAATTCCAATCATAATCGCAAGCGGATGGAGAGAAACTGCATTAGCAATCACCACTGGTTGGACAATGGCATTATCCACTAATTGAGCTACCACGACTACAGAAGCAATGGAACCAATAGAAGGTGACATTTCTGGGAAGATGATAGAGAATAAAATGGGAGGAACTGCACCTATCAGGGGCCCAAGGTAAGGAATGGAATTGGCGATACCCAAAAACACTCCAAAGAGAATAAAAAACTTAACTCCTACAATATAAAAACCAATGGAAGCAACGATTGCCATAATTCCACATTGGATTACCAAACTCTTTAAGTAACTAGTGATCTGCTGGTTCATTCGATAGAATACCATCAGGAACATCTCGAAAAATCGATTGGGGATAAAACTGATCACAGTTTTATAGATTAGATTTGCATCCAATAATAAAAAGAAACTAATGATGGGAATGATAATCATCCAACTGATAAACGTTGGGATCATTACAACAAGACTGCGTAAAAATTCTTCCAAATTGGTTGTTGCCATTTTTGCAACTTCTTCCGGGTTAATGATTTTTTTCCACAACTCAGGATTTTGGGAAACAACAGGAAGTTTATTAAAATCTAGTAACTGAAAATTGGGATCATCCATCTTGGTTGACCATTCGGAAACGATTGGTTGCACCTTTTCGAAAAGATTTGGCAGGTAAAAAGCTAAAAACCAATAAGCCACGGCAATCAAAACCGAGAAGATAAGGATGGTTGTAATCGCTCTATGAACTCCCCTTGATTCAAAATAATCTACAATTCCATGGAAAATATAAAAATGGATTCCTGAAATGAGAAGTGGAATGGCTAAGAACTTAACTCCCACTATCCCAATCAAAATGGTAAGTGCAATCAGCCCAAAAAAAGCACTTCGTAAGATAAGCGATGATATATTGAATTCTTTTAAATTCATTTGGCTTTATTTTTTTTGCTTTTGAAGTAGGCCGCTTCTAATGTATCATTTGTTTTGCGAAGTCTATCGGCAATGATTGACGCAAAACTGAGAAGTAGATCGTTTCCCACTCTTGGTTTAGTTTCTAAAAGAGTTTTTAGTTCTGGTTGAAAAAATCCCAGTAGAATGGAATCCACAAGAGCAACTGCAGTGGCAGATCTAGGAAAATCTTGAAACAGTGCAAGTTCTCCAAAAAAAGCACCTTTCTCTAGTTCTGCGAGCTTTAAAGTGACACCTTCTCTTTCTGAAAAAATTTCCACCTTCCCTTGTAAGATCAAATACACACCGGTTCCTGCTTGGCCTTGGTAGAAGATGGTTTCCCCAGCATAATACTTACGTTTGTGAATCAGCTTGCGACTTCACGTAAGGTCCTACGAGACATACCTTCGAAGATAGCGGTTTCGCGTAAAAAATGTGAAATCTCCGTTATCGGGTTTTCGTCACGTTTGAGAATGGATTTCCAAAGGGGAAGTTGCATAGAGCCTCTCCTATATAAATCGGATAGACGGGGTCAAGAATTGATAAAACTTGATCCGTATGGGCCAAGCTTTTTATGTAGCGGGAACCGGAACGGATATCGGGAAAACATTTTTTTCCTGTCTATTTATGGCTAAATATGCTGAGAGCTTTGGGTTCCGGTATTGGAAACCCATCCAAACCGGGCTTTCTAGTGCGAGTGATACCGAGTTTGTCCAGAAAACAACGAATTTATCTGATTTATTCTTTCTAAAACCTGTTTACGAGTTTTTGACTCCTGCAAGTCCGCATTATGCCTCCAAACAGGAAGGGAAAAATTTGGATCCCAAATCTCTTCTCGGCGTCATTGCTAAAGAAAGAAAAACCAACACATTGATCGAAGGGGCAGGTGGGGTTTTTGTCCCTTGGACAGAGGATTACCTTGCCATCAAAGGGATCCAAGAAAGTAACTTACCTGTGGTTGTGATTGGATCCACAGAACTTGGAACGATCAATCATACATTGTTAACTTTAGATGTGCTGACAGCACGTTTTATTCCCGTAATTGGATTTTATTTAGTTGGACCAAACAATTCATTACAAAAGGATAATGCGGAAATCATTCAAAGGTTAGGTGGTGCTCCTTGTTTGGGAATTACCAATTTTCCAGAACAGAAATTATCACCGGGAGCATTTATTTCGTTTGCTAACGAACATTTTGATACCCATCGAAATGTGATCGATACTTTACTCAACCCTGAAGATGAAATTTAATCCACTCCAAACTTTTACATGGGTTCCCTTGACTCTCCAAGAAGAAGGGGAGGACTTGATCCATATTGTTAAAGCGGAAGGAGAGTTTGTTACCGATTCCGAAGGAAAAACTTGGATTGATGCCATCGCTAGTTGGTGGACTATAATTTTTGGCCACCGCCATCCTGCGTTAGTTGCTGCACTCAAAACACAAATAGCAGAACTCGATCATATCATGCTCGCGGGTCATATCCATCCAGCAGCCGAGTCATTGTCTAAATCTTTATTAGAACTAACAAATTTCGACTTTCATAAAGTGTTTTATTCGGATAATGGATCGAATGCGATTGAGATTGCTTTGAAACTTGCAATCCAATACTACCAAAACCATCCAGACCTAACCTCTAGATCAGAATTTCTTGTTTTTTCCAATTCCTATCATGGCGATAGCATTGGTGCTATGAACGTATCTGGAAAAAATTACTTCAATCGGATCTTTTCTGATCTAAGATTCCCTACCAAAGAATTTCCAGCTCCAAATTGTAACCATTGTCCTTGGGGAAAAAAACCAAATACTTGTTCTACGGAATGTTTAGATAATTTAGAGTTGGAAATCAAACAAAAGGACTATGTGGGAATTGTGATTGAACCATTAGTCTTTGGAGCCAATGGAATGTTGTTTTATGATAAAAAGGTTCTCGTTAAATTAAGAGAGCTTGCAACAAAAACTCATACCCTTCTCATCTTCGATGAAGTTTTTACGGGGATGGGACGGCTTGGTTCCGCATTTGCTTACCAAATGGCAGAAACAAAACCGGACCTTCTTGTGATGGCAAAGGGACTAACAGGAGGAATGTTGCCCCTTGGGGCCACTCTAGTTTCTGAATTCATTTACAAACAGTTTTTATCCAAAGATCCTTATCGTGCTTTTTTTCATGCACACACGATGACGGGGAATCCACTGGCGTGTAGCGTTGGTTATGCGTCTGTTAAACTTTTGCAAGAGATGGGACTTACTCAAGTCAAAAAACTGGAAGACTCCTTACAGAAACGAGTAGAACCATTCCAAAAAATCTTGGGAAACCGAATTGAAAATGTTCGAGTGATGGGTGGAATCTTTGCCTTCGAATATAAGGAAACCATCGCCGAGGATGAATATTTGAACCCAATCGGAAAACAGATTCGTGAAAAAATGAAAGAATTTCGTGTTCTCCTTCGACCCCTCGGCAGAACTATTTATATCACTCCACCCTATACCATTTCAGAGAACTCTCTCGATCAAATTTTTTTGGCTTTGGAACAGACTCTCCTTAGTATTCCAGAATCAGATTGAGACTAAATATACGAAGAGATTTTCTTCGTTTACACAGGTTCCCGCACGCCGAAACCTGTTCTCATGATTGCAGAAGTCCAAGAAAAAACAGTATCTTCAGCTCCATCCTTAATTACGGAAGCGGAAGCCCTTGAAATCCTAGAAGGAAAAATTCCTTTGCTGTCGGTTGTCGCTCGGGCGTCAGAGGAAAGAAGTCGTTATTATACCAATCGTGTTCGCATTCATATATTAGATAATATCAAAAATGGTTATTGCCCTGAAGATTGTGGATATTGTGCCCAAAGAAAAGGCGGAGATTCGGGAATCCAAGAGTATTCTTTGAAGACTCCCGAAGAGATTTGGGATGATGCCAAACGTGCAAAAGACAACGGTGCTTACCGGTTTTGTATGGTAACCTCAGGTCGAGGTCCTACTGACAAAGCTGTGGATAAACTTGCAGAGACTATCGCCAAAATCAACGGAGAGTTGGGGATGAAGGTTTGTTTGTCTGCTGGAATTTTGGATGCAAAAAAAGCCAGAGTTCTTAAAGATGCAGGTCTTGACAGATACAATCATAACCTCAATACATCTGAATCCAAATACAATGAAATCTGTTCCACACATACTTTCAAAGACCGACTAACAACGCTTGAGGCGGCAAGAGAGGCCGATATTGGATTATGTTCTGGAATCATCGTTGGGATGGGAGAAGAGCTTAAAGATCTAATTCAAGTTGCATTTGAACTCAAACGACTAGGTGTGATTTCTATCCCCATTAACTTTTTTATTCCGATCAAAGGCCACGCCATTCAGAAGTCATCACTCACACCTGAGTTTTGTATTCGTGTTTTGTCTGTATTCCGTTTGGTCAATCCAGATTCAGAAATTCGTATTGGTGCAGGAAGAGAAGGACACTTGGGTTCTTTACAGTCCATGGCTTTATTTGTAGCCAATTCATTGTTTGCTGAAGGGTACTTAAACGTAAAAGGGAGTGAGATGGTTCAAACAATGAACTTGATTCGGGATTGTTCTATGGTACCTGAATTTACTGAAGGAGTACCAGAAGGTTGGGATGAATACGAAACACAATCCCTCTACGACGAGAAAAATTTTCCGGAACTCTACAAACATAAAAAGTAGTTTGCCTTTTTTACTTTTGGCGGTATCATGCTTCTACTTTACCGCCTCTAGTGAAAAACATGCGAAAACCGTCTTTACCATTTCGAAAGCAGATGAGTTATGCGATCGGCCAATTAGGTTGGTCGACTCTCATCAATATCATTGGTCTCCATCAAGTTTATTTTTATCTTCCTCCTGCACCGAAACCTGGTCAGGATTGTTTTCCTGACCTCATTGAAAAAATGGCCTTTTGGGGCCTTTCTACGATTGGTGTTGTTGCTGCGGTCGGTCGTTTGTGGGATGCATTTACAGATCCTATCATTGCTAATTCTTCGGATCGGTTTTCTTCTCGGTTTGGTCGGCGCATTCCCTTTCTTTTTCTTGGTGGTGTGCCAGCAGCCGTCTTTTGTTGGCTAATTTTTGTGCCTCCTCACAACTTTGTCTCTTCTACAAACCTAGTTTGGATGACAGGGTGTATGTTGCTTTTTTATCTATTTTTAACGGTGTATGTGACTCCTTTCTTTGCTCTCATTCCTGAGCTTGGACATTCTCCTGAAGAACGATTGAATCTTTCTACTTATATCTCCGTTACTTACGCTTTGGGGATCATTGTGGCATCGACAGAACCGATGATTGCTAATGTGTTGCAATCGAACTTTGTTTTTGATACTGACTTGTCCGTTCAGACTTTAGTCTCTCGTCAATATGCTATAGGAATTCTCTGTGTATTCGCTGCGATTTGTATGTATTTCCCTGTTATTTCTATCCATGAAAAAACCTATTGTGAGTCAGAAGCATCGAGTGTTCCTTTTAAAGAGGCGATCTTCCTTACATTCAAAAATAAGAATTTTCTATACTTTGCTTTATCGGATCTTTGTTACTTTCTTGCCCTCACCATACTCACAACGGGGATCTCTTACTATGTAACGGTCCTTTTGGAATTGGAACGCGAGTTTGTAACACAACTACTCACAGTGATGTTGCTTGTTTCTTTTGCTTTTTATCCCGTTGTCAACTGGATCGCAAGAAAGATCGGTAAGAAAAAGACAGTTTTATTTGGATTCTATGTATTTCTGGCCTTGTTTCTTTCTCTCTATTTTATCGGAAAAGATGAATTACCATTGCCACCGTATATTCAAGGTTATTTGATCGTTGCTGTGGCAGCCATTCCGATTGCAATCCTAGGTATCTTGCCAAATGCTATCTTAGCTGATATTGCTGAACTTGATTCTTTAAAAACAGGTTCCAAACGGGAAGGATTGTTTTATGCCGGCAGAACCTTTATGCAAAAGCTGGGGCAAACACTGGCCGTTCTTATCTTTAGTACGGTCATTCTTCTCGGACTTGATCGTGAAACAAAGAAAAATGTGTCACCCACTGTGACAGGAATCCTTGCTCCTTCTGTGTCCGAACCGAAGTCCGAATCTGAAAAAAATCTAAAGGGAGAGACAAAAATAAGTATGGAATCTACCATTTGTAAAGTCGAAGAAGTAGAAGCGGGAGGGGAGCTAGGTGTTCGCTTGACTGGTCCTCTGGCTTCTGCATTCTGTCTACTCGCCATCATTCTCTTTGGAAAATACAAAGAAGATGAAACTTTAGAAGAGATTGCAAAGATACGTGGAAATTAAATCCTGGTTTTTGGAGCTATTCAGATGAGATATCGCATTGAGACAACCAAGTTAAAGAACGGGTATATCGAAGCCAAACTCATCGAGACAACCACAAATAACCCGATCGAGTTTCGGATTTGTGACACGGAAGAATATGCGCAGGCCCAAATCAAAGATTGGCAAAAGCGCTTCCGAATGAATGAACCGCAAGAACAGGAATAAATTCCTCCTCCGTTGGGGCATGGTTCTTGCCCTGGTTTTGAGTGTTACCGATTGTAAATCCTCCTCGAAACGTGACTATTTCGATACCAGTTTCCAATGTTTTGCAGAGCCGGGATGGCGAGATGACTCTAACTTCAAAAAGTATATAGAGAAGGCTTGGCTCCCCACACGCTTGTTATACGCACAAGACAATTTGAAAATCAAAAGATCTAATGTTGTTTTTGCCGGTGATAGTTTGGTACATTTGTTTTTACCGGACCTTATGGCTAAAGAATTTCCAGGTCAGTCGGTCACCAATCGTGGGATTGGTGGGGATATGACAGAAACTCTTCTCACAAGAATGGAAGAAGATATTCTCGTCCTCCATCCAGAAAAAATCGTAATCGAAATTGGTGGAAACGATTTTATCCAAGGAAAGTGTTTGAGTTTGGTTCAAAATAACCTACTCGCTATCATCCAAAAAATCCAATCCAAAAATAGAAACACAAAGATCTTTCTCATTGCGGTTCCCCCAACAAGAGTTAAGGAACTGAATCAAATTGTGCCTGTATTCAATTTGTTTTTGAACCAAGTGGCAAGGACGACAACCAACGTAGAATACATTGAAGTTTGGGATAGCATGAGAAAAATCGATTCACCCACTCTTCGTGAAGAATTAATCCGCCCTAATGGAGACAGCCTGCATTTTAATGAAAAAGGATATGAAGTTTGGGGTAAAAAATTAAGGCCCTATCTGCAAAAGTAAAAATGAATTCTTCGCTTTTAATTTCTCGTTCTCCTATTGCTGATTCTCTTCTCTCAAAAAACTTCCCAAACCTAAAGTCTGATGGTGTAAATCCATCAATCGACAAAACTTTTGATGTTTCTGGTTCTCAATCCCAACTATTCCGCAGAGAAAAATTTGGGTTATACTGTGTTCAAATTCTACAAAAGGAATCTTTAACTAGGGACCAAGTGGTGACAATTCGTAACCACTTGGCAAATCACCAAATAGACTTTTTGTCTATTGGTTCTTTGTTACCTAAGAAGAAAGAATCTCTTTTTGTATTTGATATGGATTCCACAGTCATCAAAGAAGAGGTCATTGATGAATTGGCAAGAAAACATGGAGTCTATGAAGAAGTTGCCACTGTTACCAAACAAGCGATGGAAGGTGGAATGGGGTTTGATGAAGCCCTCCGTTTGCGAGTGAAACACTTGGCTGGGCTTTCTAAAGAGAGTTTCAGAGAAGTGTATGATCTACTAACATTGAATGAGGGAATGGAAAAGGTCTTTCAGTTTGTGCAGGCTAACGGATCTAAATTGGGAATCCTAAGTGGCGGGTTTACACCTGTTTTGCAATTATTTTCTGAAAAGTATCCTGTGAGTTTTTATAGGGCCAATGGATTGGAAGAGGTGAATGGAAACTTCACCGGCGAGATTTTTGGTGAGATCATCAACAGAGAAAAAAAAGAATTTTATCTAAAAAAGTATGCAAAGGATCTTTCGATTCCCCTAGAACAAGTGGTAGCAGTAGGGGACGGAGCCAACGATGCTTTAATGTTAAATGCCGCAGGAATAGGAATTGGAATTCACGCCAAACAAGGGTTAAAAGACAAAATTACCAATTGGATTGATTTTACAGATTTATCGGCTCTCGTCTTTCTCTTTGAGGATTCGTTTTAATTCATCTAAAATTGACAAGGCTTCCAGTGGTGGGATCTGGTTCGGATCTATTTGTTTGAGTCTTTTTAAAACCTTTTCTTCGTTTGGTGTCATATTGGATGTATGATTGTCCATAAGACCTGTAAACAGACTTGGTTCTTCGTTTTTGATTTTAATTTCCCTTTTTTTTGATTCCAAACCGGAAAGAATTTCTTTGGCACGATCGGAAACGGCTTCGGGAATCCCTGCTAGTTTTGCTACATAAATTCCAAAAGATTGTTTGGATTTCCCACGTTTGACTTTTTTTAGAAATAGAATTTCACCTTCTTTTTCAAAAGTATCCAAATACAAATTAAAGATTCCATTTCCTTTTTCGAGTTCCGTGAGTTCATGGTAGTGAGTCGCAAAGATGGTTTTAGGTTTCGGAAATTTGACTGTTAAAAATTCTAAAATCGCCCATGCAATCGATAACCCATCATAGGTGGAAGTTCCTCTACCCACTTCATCAAATAGAATGAGACTGTTCTCTGAAAATTGATTCAGAATGGTTGCGGTTTCTTTCATCTCTACAAAAAAAGTAGACTCTCCTTTGGTTAGGTTGTCTCCGGAACCAATTCGCGTGAAGATCCGATCCACAACAGAAAGCGATGCTTTTTTTGCAGGAACATAAGAGCCCATTTGGAATAGAATTTGGTTGATAGCAATTTGGCGCATAAAGGTGGATTTACCGGCCATATTGGGACCAGTTAACACCGCGATGGCATTGTCTTTGGGATTCAGTTCTAAACTGTTAGGTACAAAACGTTCGCCAATGGGCAAAAATGTCTCAACAACGGGATGACGCGATTCGGAATAGTTTAAGATTCCATCATTACGAATTTCAGGTCTTGTCCATTGGTATTCTTCTTTGGTTTCTGTAAGTGATAAATGATAATCTAGTGAGGCCACTTCATTGGAGAGAGTTAGAAATTCTTCATAGAGAGAAATGCAATGGACCACTAACTCTTCAAATTTTTCTTTTTCAATTCGTTCGATGATTTCATCAGCCTGTAAGATGGCTCTCTCTAATTCTTCCAACTCTGGAGATGTGAATCTTTCTCCTGTAACCAAAGTTTGTTTTTTTAGAAAATGGGCCGGCACTTCTTTAGCTTGCGCTTTAGAAATTTCAATAAAGTAACCAAGGATTTTGTTGTAACGAATTTTGAGTGAGGAAATACCAGATGCTTTTTTTTCCTTCTCTTCTAATTCCAAAATCCAATCCTTCCCCTTTTCGCGGGCAAGGATGGCATCATCGTATTCTTTATTGAATCCCGATTTTAAAAAGGGAGAATTTCCAAGGAAAACGGGTAACTCTCCTTCGTAGAGAGTATCGAAAAATAATTGGGAAAGGTTGGTTAGTTCTTTGGGTAGTTTTGAAAAGTCATAACCAATTCCATCTAAAATGGTTTTGGTATTGGCTGTGGATTCTAAACTTTTATCGATTCCACGAAAGTCCCGGGGTAGGGCTTTTCCTACACGAAACCGAGTGAGCACTCGTTCTAAATCAATTAGATCACCTAAGAGTTCTTTGATTTGGAATCTTTCTTTTTTATTGGCGGAGAGTATTTCAATTTTATCCCAATGGGCTTTGATTTTATTTTCATCCCTTGTGGGGAAAAGAATTCTTTGTTTTAGATACCGTTTGCCCGTGGCAGTGATACAACGATTTAAAACACCAAAGAGAGTATGGTTTTTGTCATTGGTATTTTCAACGAGTTCTAAATGGGATACGGTTTGTTCATCTAACACTAAATATTCGCTTTCATCGATTCGTCTTGGTGATTGGAATACAAAGTTTTGTTTGCGGTAATTGTATTGGAGGTAGGCATCTAATACATGAACTACTGTATCAATTCCTGCTCCCTTTTTTTTGGGGAGATAGTCTGGGGGAATTTTTGATAGAATGATTTTGGACTCTTTGGCTAAAGGGGGAACTTCATCTGTAAATATGATTTCCTTTGGTGAGAATCGTTTGATGGTATCATTGATTCTTTCTGTTTCGTTTTCGGAAAAAAAGAAATATAAAAGTTCGGAAGTGGAAACGTCAGCAAACGCTAGATATACGGAAGTTTTTTCTTTATAATACAAAGATAAATAATTGTTTTGGTATCCACCGAGTAAATTGTCTTCTACCACAGTTCCTGGGGTGATGATTCGCACCACTTCCCTTGACATAATTTTTGCCTTGGGATCGTCCGGTTTTGTTTGTTCACAAACCACAACTTTTTTTCCGGCGGCAATCAGTCTTGATATATAACTTTCTGTGGCATGGTAAGGGATCCCCGCCATTGGAATTTGGTTTTGGCGTTTGGTGAGAGTAATGTCTAAAATTTGTGCGGCAATTTTTGCATCGTCCAAAAACATTTCGTAAAAGTCACCCATACGAAAAAATACAATTCCATCGGGATGTTGTTCTTTCACTTCCATGTACTGCCGCATCACGGGAGTATTTAATGCTTCATAGTGTTCGGACATTTTGTACCAATTCTTGTATTTTCTTTGGATCTTTTTTGCCGCCTGTTTCCACACCGCTGGCCACATCAATACCATAAGGATGGACAGTTTCTAAGGCAGTTTTTACATTTTCAGGAGTGATTCCACCAGCGAGTAAAAAAGGTCGTTTTACGGATGTTACATACTCCCAGGGGAAACTATGCCCAGTCCCGCCACCCAAATTTTTATTATAACTATCTAAAATTACTAAATCTGATTTTGGTTCTAAGTCTGCGTCAGAAACAACTTTCTCTTGGATCCGAATGGCAGGAAGGAGTGATTTTTTTTCTGTCAGGTTGTCCCATAGTTCTTTTGTGAGAAACCTGTCCCCGCGAATCAGTTGGACAAGATCTGGTTGGAATCGTGTGTTTAGGTTTTGAATTTCGGAAACAGAGTTTTCAAAGAATAAAAATACAAGTTTGGGAAATCCGTCTCTCTTCCTTAATTGGAGTAAGTTTTCAGCGATTTCTGCCGTAATACAACGTGGAGAACGAGGGGAGAAGTTTAGTCCTACAAAATCGACCTGGAGATCCACACAGAGTTCGAGTGTCGCCAGGTCTTTGATTCCGCAGATTTTAATTTTGTATCCAGTTCCCATCGAGAACCAGATTGATTCAACTCAGATCAGAGGCAATCGATCCTTTGTATCCGAAGTGCAAAAATTTAAGGAAACTATCCTGATATACCAACATATCTTGTTTGGAGATTCCTTGCCTCACCATCTGGACGAAAATGTTGAGAAAGAAAGAAAGGATGTTTCTCACTACAAATTCACTTACTTCCCCTTTGTAAGAAGGGTTTTTTTCTTTGAAAGTGCTGTATTGGTCGAAGTTGATTTTTGTAAGGCGAGTGAGAACTGTATCAGGGAATTCTTCTAGATGTGAACCTTGTGACTTGGTAAGCAAAAGGATAAAGTCATCTCGATTTGCATCTACATATTCAAGAGCAATATGAAATCTTTCCTGCCAGGCCTCATAACTGTCGTTAAATCTTTTTTCAAAGTAATCGGGATGAGAAACGTAAGCAAAGGCTTTCTCCATTCCAGATAGAACTGGCTGTAGGATTTCTGTGAGCAGGTGTTCTTTGTTTTCGAAGTAATTGTAGATATTACTCGTCGAGACCTTTGCTTTTTTTGCAATGGTTCGCATACTTGCCTTCTCAAAACCGAGTTGGATGAATTCCTCTCGAGCCGCTTGTAAGATTTCTTTTCGTGTATGTTCTTTGGGAGTTTGCATGGTCCTGAACGATGTTTCCTAAAAGAACAATGTCGTTCAGGATTCATTTGTAAAGTCCAATTTTACATGTTTGTTGTATTTTGTATTAATTTTGCCACAATTCCATAGAGGCGAAAACTTCCTAACACCAATACCGGAAATCTGCCTTGGAATAGGGCTTTCAGCTCCTCTTCGTTTTGGAGCCTTCTTGTGATGGGTTTTAAAGGACTAGGTAGTTCAGGAAAGGTTCCAAATCCGGCTCCTTCCCAAAGAAAGAGAGACACAAGCGGTAAGCCAACCAGTTCTTTTAGAATTCCTTCACGGTCTTTGTCGGGAAGGCTTCCCAAAACCAAAGAGAAAGAAGTATGGGTCCTCCCGAACTCATCTGTAGTGGTGGCAATCGCTTCTGGATTGTGGGCAGGATCAAAAACAATTTCAGGAGAGGATTTTAAGACTTCCATCCTTCCACGGGGACGCTCGGTTCTGTCCCAGGAAATGGATTCAATCTCGCCTTTTTTGTCGGGAACAAACTCTGCGAGTGTAACCTTTGCAAAAAGAAAGTTAGTTTCTAAATAACTTGGCTTATCCTCGAGAGGGAGGATCCGAACGGGGATTTGGTTTTTTGGAAAATTTTCGATGATGCTTCGAAGTGAGGTGTCGTTTGGATCCATCACCAAAAGTTTTCGGCAAACATCGGTTAGGATTCCGAGCTTCTCTAAACAGATTTTTTCTTTGGTATCCCCTAAAATTTCAGAATGATCCATTCCTAGCTTTGTTAATACAACATAGTCGGCTTGCACAAGTTTTGTGGCATCGAGCCTTCCCCCAAGCCCTGCTTCCCAAATTTCAAATTCTGTTTTTTGAGATACAAAGAAGAGATACGAAAAAACCGTTAAAAATTCAAAATAAGAAAGAGAGGAAAATCGTTGGAGATCGGGAAGAATCATTTTTGTGAAGAAGTTTTCTACTTCCTCTTCTTTGGGAAGATTGGCCTTGCCTTTTTCAAAAACTTGGAATCGTTCCAAGGGGCTAAGTAGGTGGGGAGAAGTATAAAGCCCAGTTTTATATCCCAAAGTTGATAGGAGAGAGGCTAAGTAATGTGAGGTGGAGCCTTTCCCATTGGTTCCTACAACGCTGATTCGAATGGGTTTGTGAATGCTGTGTTTGGTGATTACAAATTCGAAAAGTTCTCTGAGTGCATCAAGAGAATATGTTTGGAAGACATTGAAGTTTCTTGTTTTTTCTATATTTTGTAGGCTATGTAAAAAATCTAAAAACTGCATGTTTATTTAGGATCTACTTTTCAGTTGTTTTAAAAGTAAAGATTCTACTTTTTCGATCCATTTCGATTTTGCTTTTGAATTTGTAAACAACTCAAATTGTCTGATTCCTTGGTAGAGTAACATAGAATACCCAGGAATGATTTCTGCTTTTTTTTTCTTTGCTTGTTTTACCAAATCAGTTTCCAAAGGATTATACACAATATCGAATAACGTGTGTTTTTTGGTAAAGAATTGGGAGTCCAGTAGCGGTTCACCGCCGTATCCCTTCATTCCCACGGGAGTTGTGTGAATGATAAGGTCATACAACTCTGCTTCTTTTAGGCACTCTTCTTTCGGCGTGACAGCCAACCAATCAGGATTTCCTAATGCTGTCTGGATTTCTCTTGATGCGGTTTCATTTCTTGCGAGGATCTTTATCTTTCTTTGGATCTTTTTATCACCGGCGTTATTTTTAAGAGTCTCCGCCAATGAAAAAACGATTCCTTTGGCACTGCCTCCACTTCCGAGGATTAAAATTTGTTTTTCAAACATAGGATCTAAAAGATCGGGGTTGGATTTGGTGATCGCAAGGACAGCCCCAGTTCCATCCGTATTGACTGCTTGGATTCCGTCACGAAAGAGTAGGGTATTGGAAGAGCCCATAGTCTTGGATGCATTACAAACCGTATCCGCTTGTGAATAGGCCCATTCTTTAAAGGGGATGGTAACAGATACACCCTTTACACCTAAATCAAGGAGAGGGCTTAGACCGATCTCTTTCCACTTTTCGTTTTCAAAGACCAAATAAACTCCATCATATCCGGAGAGTTGGAATAGTGTATTATGAATCCAAGGGGATAGGGTATGGCCTAAGGGATATCCCAAGATCCCAAATATCTCGGTGTGTTTTGAATACAAGGAAAACCTCTTTTTTTATCTTATGGACTAAACAATGGCTTACCGAAAATAGGTATTAGACAGGTACAAGAACAATGATTTCATTACCGCTTGCCGCACCATCGGAACCATGGACAATTCTAGTAGATATTTTATTCTTTTTTCTCGCATCCGCAGCCTGTGCCTATTATTTTTATTATTATAAACGTAAAGACTTACTTGGGAAATTTTGGGGTTCCACTTTTGTTGCAGGGATCGGCGCTCTCATCGTGTTTGCCACTTTCCAAACTTACATTCGTGATATCATTATGTGGCTCATGTCCCCAAAAATTGGATCCACACAACTATCCAATGTGAACTTGGTTGCTATCTTTCTTGGTGGATTTATTGCTCTTTACATCATGAACCGAATCAACCATAACAAAGAAAGAAGAGATTGAATTCGATTTTTCATATAACTTTAAATACTTAAGAAAGTTATAATAAAACCCTAGAAGGGCGAGAACAAATCCTTGTTTCCCATCTAGGATCCCCAACCGAATCCAATACATATAAAATCCTTTAAAACACGCTTTTAAAAACGCCCAAAATACAGAACTGGTTTTTCCTTTTCTAAATTCTTCTTCTGCAAACAAACTGGAATAACGATCAATGAATTGTAAATGGTCGGATATATTTTTATAAGAATAATGATAGAGTGGATTTTTAAGTTTGATCGGTTTGCCCGAGAGTTTTACTCTTTCATGCACCAAACCACCGCTAAATTCCCCAGCAGTTTTTTTGAACAATCGGATTTGGTAGTTGGGATAGTATCCGCCAAAACGAATCCACTTTCCTAAATAATAAGTCAAACGTGGAACAAGATAACCTACGGAGTTTAGTTTGTGGTTCGTAAATAAATCGGAAATTTCAGATTGTAGACCACTGGATACCACTTCGTCGGCATCAATGGCAAGTACCCAATCAAACTTAGTTTGTTCGATGGCATAGTTTTTTTGATCTGCGTAGTTGGCAAATTTACGATAAAATACTCGGGCACCGAATGACTTCGCAATGGTTACTGTTTTGTCTGTGGAACCAGAATCAATCACTACGATATCTTCAATAAAAGAGAGGGCAACGAGAGTGCGGGAAATATTATCCTCTTCGTTGAGGGTAATGATGGCACAGGATAAAGGAAGCGGCATATTTAAATTTGATTGGGATCTCGGACAGAGATAAACTTATCGGAGAGAGGAATTTCCAATCTTGCGATGGTGGAATCTTCTCCGATGATGATGCGAAAGAAATTGGGATCAATACCTTCCCCTTTGAGCATAATGAGAATGAGGGCAAGTCCAAGGCCTGCACCTTCTGTGGTGTCGGCATTGTCCATATAGAATTGAGCGATGTCATCATACACCATTCCTTTCTCCAATCGTTCTCTGATTGCTTTTTCTTCTTCTTTGGCAATGGGTGTGTTGTTGATGACTTCGATGGTGATTCCATCGTCATTGAATTGGAAGTTAATTAAACAATAGTATCCTTTCTTTTTGGCTTTCATTCCAAATTCGTTGGACATCTCTTCGGAAAACATTTCACGATACTCTCTGACTCCCCTCGCATATTCGGAAGGGTTTAACATACTGTATCCGCGTTCTTCAAAAAAGACACGTTTTTGGTTGGCTTTACAGGCATTGATCGCCAGTTCTTTGATGATGGTATAGAGTGTAGGGACAAGAGTGGGATAGGTGAGACGATCTAAGATAAGGCCTACGGCTTCCTTGATGTGTTCCTCAACGGATTTGGAGACCCGGTGAGTCTTTAGCGAGAGAATTTTCCCATTTTCGATGTGTAATTTGATGTGATCAGAAATCTCGCTTGTTTCCTTTCCCATACCCGAAATCTTTTCCATTCTAGTCCTTACTGTCAAGGTAACTAAGACCGCTAGTATGAAAAACCGCAGGCTTCTATTCCTCTCCTTATTTTTATCGGCTTTTGCCCCCTCCAACCTTTTGTCTCAAAATTTGAAAATGAAATCGGTTCGGATCTGGGAGAGTGAAAAAGCCAATTTTGGCGGATTTGTCGATTTAGAGGTGGTGCAAGGGAAAATCATTTCCTTAAAAGAAGGAACACCAACTGTACATCCTAAGTACTTATTGCCTGGATTTTGTGATGCTTCTGTCACTTTGGGATCCAATGCACGCGGGGGGAAGACAAGTCGCGAGGAAATTCCTACTTATCTTTCCGGGTATTTAGCAGCGGGATTTAGCCACATTGAATCAGTGGGGGATCCGAATCTTACACACTTACAAAATGAAATTTTAAAATCGAAGTGGCTTGCCCCCATCCTCACCCAATCCCAAAAACCTGCTTTGTATTCGGAACTCGCTTCGGGAAAAGAGGTGCTTTATGCTTCGGGGCTTAGCCTCACACCCGACTCCAAACGAAATCGCCACCTTCCCATTTTCTTAAAAGAAGTGGAAAACCGAGGGTTTTCTCAAACAGAACTTTTTGCCAAACGGAGAGAAGGAGAGGAAAAGGGTTATCTTCCTGTTGCTTATACCTTTGCCGACAAAACCAGTTGGGAAGATGCTTTGGATACCGGTTTTCCAGTGATTTTTCATCCTATGCCCGAAGGAACAAACCTCTACCGAGCCCAAAAACGAGACTTTCGTTGGGCCCCCATGTTATCGATTTTGTATCTCCAGGACCTAAAGACAAAACCAGAACTTTGGAAAGAACAAATCCAAATCTGGTCTCGCCTCCATTCCGTCTTTGGCTCCCGTTGGAAGGATTCTTTATCTCTGGAGTCGGAAGGTGGAGAAGAGGGGGGGAGCCTTTCGGGAGGCTCTTTTTCGCAGTACAAGTCCACCTTCCAATCGGAAGCCGAGGCTAGAAAGAATCTCCTTTTTGCCAGTGGGTCTGGGCACTGGGGACTTTTTCCAGGGCAGGCGGCCATTGTGGAAGTGCAGCTTTGGGAAACCCTTTTGGCAAAACCAAGGGCAAGGAAGGCAGACTCTCCTTCTGGCAGAACGGGGTTTTGGGCCTCGCTTTTTGGTTCCTTTTCCTTGGAGCTACTTTCCACAAATGCGGACCCAGAGACCTTACCGCAAATACGCCGAGATATTATCCAAACTTTGACCCTAAGGACTTGTTCCTTTATGGGGGCCGACCATGAGGGAAAGATCCGAATCGGTGGTCCCGCCCATTTTTCCGTACATGACGAAAATCCTTTGAAACGCGCTTCCGGAATATTTCCAATTGAATCCATGGTATTAGGAGGAAAATTGGTCTATACCCCCAAACCCACCAAGGAAGGAACCGCAAAATGAAAGGCCCATCCTCAGAATTTGAACGTTTATTAGAAGAAAGTTTTAAAAAAAGACAATCCATCGAACCTGGTTCCCGCCATGAAGCCAAGGTAACAGCTGTTAAGAATGATTACGTATTCATTCGCACAGTAGAAAATAAAATCACTGGAAATATCCCTATTGAAGAATGGAGAGAAGAAGTATTGCCGAAGGTTGGTGATACTCTTGTTGTTTATTTTTTAAAAGAAAACTCGGGAGATTTTTATTTTACTACCTGTCTTTCTGGAGACAACCTAACAGAAGAACATATAGAGCTGGCGGCACAGTATGAAATTCCTGTCCTCGGTCAAATGCTTGTAGAAGCAAACGGCGGTTGGGATGTCAAACTGGGTAGTCACGCAGCGTTTGTTCCCTTTAGCCAATTGGATGGTTCTCTAAAAGGAACAAACATCGCTGGAAAACGAATCAGATTTGTGATTTCGGAAATTGGCAAAAAACAAAATAAAATTGTTTTATCTCAGAAAAAAATTGCTGATAAAGAAAGAGAAACCAAAAAACAACTGTTACGTGAAGAGTTGAAAGTGGGAATCTTTGTTTCCTGTACTGTCAAAAGCATTCATAAATTTGGGCTCATTGTCGACATGGACGGATTTGATGCCTTGGTTCCGCAGTCGGAAGCAACTTACAAAAAAAATGCTGATCTCACAACAGAATTTAGAGTGGGTGAAACCCTTCGTGCAAAAATCCTCACTTTGGATTGGTCCACAAACAAAATCTCACTCAGTGTAAAAGATTTTTTGTCAGACCCATGGTCTGGAAAACTTCCTTTTAAAGAATCTGACATTGTCACTGGAACTTTAGAGTCTATCAAACCGTTTGGTCTCTTTGTTCGGTTAGGTGATGATTTTTCGGGCCTTGTTCCGAATAAAGAAACGGGAGTTCCTTCGCGCACTCCTTTAAATACGGTATTTAACCCGGGCCAGAAGTTGGAAGTTTTTGTCATGGAGATCAATCCAGAAAAAAGACAAATTGCTGTGTCGATATCCAAAGCATCCGAAGCGAAAGATCGAATGGAATACCAAGAGTATATGTCCAAGGAAGAAACTTCTGGATCCGTCTCTAGTTTTGGACTGGCACTTCAAAAATCTTTGGAAAAAAAGAATAAAAAGTAATTCACGATTTGGAAATCGCACTTTTTAGACCAGAAATCCCGCCTAACACGGGTAATATTGCTAGGCTTTGTGTGAATGTCGGAGTCCCCCTTTCTATTGTGGGGGAGCCGTCTTTTGACCTTTCGGAAAAGGCGGTCCGGCGTGCGGGTCTTGACTATTGGAAGGATTTGGATCTTCGGCGGTTTGCGGACTTCGAAGAATTTCGATCCCAAAAAGAAGCCGAAGGGAGCCGAATTTTTCTGGTTTCCAAATTTGGGACCAAAGTGTACTGGGATGTGGACTTTCAGACAACCGATGTCTTCTTATTTGGGCGGGAAACCTCGGGCCTACCGGAAGAAATTCACAAGTCTTGCCCTCCCGAACATATTATTTCCTTACCTATGGCAGAGGTGAGTCGTTCCATCAATCTTTCCAACGCTGTGGCCATAGTACTTTATGAAGCACTGCGCCAAGAGAAAACACGGACTAATCCCTAAAGGATAAAACAATTTACAACTCGTCCGTTCCCATTGAAATGGGAATATATGCCGTTCCCTCTCTCCAGAACTGAGTTAGAGAAAGAAGTGAAAACTTTGTTCTCCAATGGCCTCTCGGGGAATGTGAACGATTTTTACTCTTGGGTGTTTATGGAAACCCAAAGGAAATTTAAGGACCATCCCAATACCACTTTGGAAGGGATCACTTCTCTCCTTGAAGATTTAATCAAAGACGGAATCATCATTACAAACCCAATCGATCCGCGTGAGTACTTACTTCCCGATACTTCTCCTATCATTCGTAAGATGGGAACAAACGAACAGTTTGTAATTCTCGGTGCACTTCCTTACAACCCCATGCAGTATGTCAGAGCCAGGCTTGATTATTTTCTGAAACGGAATGGGATAGCAGGAGAATTGCGAATGGACCTTTGTATTGCCACTGTAGAAGCAGTGGAGAATGCAGCCAAGTATGGTGACGGTGGTGGTGTGGAAGTCATTTTCCAAATCGACAAACACAAAACCTTTACCATAGAAATGATCAATACAGTAAAAGACTTTAATCTAGAAGATGATATTCAGAGAGGTAAGTTTTCTTCCACAGCAACACTCATGCGTGGTATGATGGTCATGCAAAAACTTTTCGATTCTGTGGATCTAGAGATCAGCGACAATCGAAAACAAGCTATACTGAAAGCAACTCGTAAACTAACATAGGTCCCTATGGCAAATTTCAAAATGGTTTCTCCTTTTAAGGCTGCCGGAGACCAGGTCGAAGCAATCGAAAATATTGCGAAGTCCTTCGGCGAGGGTAAAAATAAAATTACTTTAGTTGGTGTCACGGGTTCTGGAAAAACCTTTACCATGGCCGAGGTCATCACTCGAGTTAAAAAACCAACGCTCATTTTATCGCATAACAAAACACTCGCAGCTCAGCTCTTTCGAGAGTTTAAAGATTTTTTCCCAGAAAATGCCGTTGAATACTTTGTTTCGTATTACGACTATTACCAACCAGAAGCTTACGTTCCCTCATCCGATACATTCATTGAAAAAGATATGTCAATGAATGAAGAAATCGATAAACTTAGGTTACGTGCCACATCGAGTTTACTCGAACGCGACGATGTGATCATTGTGAGTTCTGTTTCCTGTATTTATGGTTTGGGATCTCCCGAAGACTATATGAACTCTGTAGTGATGTTGCATGTCGGGGATAAAATCGATCGAGACCAAATCATCCGAAAGTTTTTACATATCCAATATGCTCGTAATGATATCGATTTTAGTCGGGGAAATTTCCGGGTTCGTGGGGATACGATTGAGATTATGCCTTCTTACCAAGAGGAAGGAATCCGAATTGAACTTTTTGGCGATGAAATTGATGGACTATCCAAAATTGATCCACTCACAGGAAAGGTAAAAACCAAACTTGATCGGGTGGTTGTTTATCCTGCAAAACACTTTATCACCTCTGGTCCTAAAATCAAAGACGCCATCGAAAAAATTAAGAGTGAGATGGCAGAGCAGAAGGAAAAATTTCTCAAACAAGGGAAACATTTAGAAGCAGAACGCATTGAATCCAGAACCAATTACGATATGGAAATGCTTGTGGAACTTGGGTACTGTAGCGGGATTGAAAATTATTCCCGCCACCTAACGGGAAGAGAGGAAGGCGAAAGGCCCGCTTGTTTACTCGATTATTTTCCCAACATGGATTTTTTACTCATTATTGACGAATCTCACGTAACATTACCGCAAATTGGTGGTATGTATGCCGGGGATAGATCCAGAAAACTAACGTTAGTTGATTTTGGATTTAGACTTCCCAGTGCCCTTGACAACAGGCCTTTGAATTTTCAAGAATTCGAAACGCTCACGCCAATGACTTTGTATGTTTCGGCAACACCTGACCAAAACGAAATTAACAAAAGTGAGGCGGTGATTGAACAAATCATTCGCCCTACGGGACTTCTGGATCCGGTGGTGGAGGTTCGTCCCACCACAAACCAAATTGAAGATTTGTTAAACGAAATCAGACTTCGAATTGAACAAAAGGAAAGAATTCTAATCACCACTCTGACAAAAAAGATGTCAGAAGACTTAACCGATTATTATAAAGAAGTGGGATTGAAGATCGCCTACCTCCATTCCGAAATAGATACCATAGAGAGAACGGAAATCATCAGAGACTTACGAAAGGGAGTTTATGATTGTATTGTGGGGATCAATTTACTTCGGGAAGGACTAGATATTCCAGAGGTCTCGCTCGTTGCCATTTTGGATGCGGACAAAGAAGGTTTCCTTCGAAATTATAAATCTCTTGTTCAGACCATTGGACGTGCCGCAAGGAATGTAAATGGTAAGGCCATTTTGTATGCAGATCGAATGACGGATTCGATTAAAAAAGCAATCAGCGAAACCGAACGCCGCCGTCTAATCCAGGAAGCTCACAACACGAAGATGGGGATCACTCCGCAAAGTATCATTAAAGAAATTCATGATATTTTACCACGAGAGATGGCGGAAGAAGATAGTAAGGAAGAAGCTCTCAAGGAAATGGAAAAAGAATTTACCTTGAAGAAATACAAAACCAAAGACAAGTTACGTGATGCATTAAAACGAGAAATGTTACGTTTCGCATCAGATTTGGATTTTGAAAAAGCTGCTATGTTTCGCGATAAAATGTTAGCACTCGGGCCCGATAAAATAGAATCATAAGGTAGGATACGGATTGGAAACAAATGAATTTTGGGAAAACCCAACAAAATTGGCGAGATTGGAAGATTCTCTCCCGAAACAAATTTTCCTTCTCCCGATTAAGGTGCGGCCTGTATTCCCGGGAATCATCACTCCCTTAATCGTTCCCCCGGGTCGGTTCATTCAATCCATTGAAGAGTCATCAAAGGGAGCAGGATTTTTAGGTCTTATCCTTTTAAAAGAAGATGAGTCCGACCTTCCCTCAGAAGACAATATATTTCAAATCGGAGTCGTTGCTCGTATTTTAAAACGAATCAATTTGCCCGATGGTGGGATGAATATTTTGGTAAACACCATCCAAAGATTCAAAATTCATTCCATTCACACAAAAGAGCCTGTTCTTGTAGCCAATGTAAGGTATCCGGAAGAGGAACTAGGTACCAGTAAAAATAATATTAAAGCTCTTATGAGAACCTTACTGATTTTAACTAAGGAACTCGCGCAAAACAATCCTCTGTTCACAGAAGATATGAAACTCACAATGATGAATGTGAATGAACCAGCGAAAATGGCTGATTTTGTTTGTTCTATTCTGAACTTAGAAAAAGAGGAATACCAGTCTGTCATTGAAGCGGTCCAAATCAATGATCGTTTAGAAAAGGTATTATTGTTTCTTAAAAAAGAAATTGAGTTAGTGGTTCTCCAAAAGAAGATCCAAGAGCAAATCAACGATAAAATTGATAACCAACAACGCCAATTTTTTCTACGTGAACAATTGAAGGCCATTCAGCAAGAGTTAGGTGTTGGTGAAGATAAAACAGAACTCAAATACGAAAAACTTTTGGAACGATTGAAAGCGGTTCCTGTGAGTGATGAAATCATCGTGGAAGTAGAAAGGGAGATTGATAAATTTAAAAACTCGGATCCAATTTCCAGCGATTACAATGTCATTCGAAATTATTTAGATTTGGTCGATGCACTTCCTTGGGAAAAACCAGAAGAGAAAGATGTCAATCTTCTTCATGCCAAAAAAATACTCAACCGGGACCATCACAAACTAGAAGATGTAAAGGAAAGGATTTTAGAATTTTTAGCAGTTCATAAACTGAATCCAAAAAGTAAAGGCTCAATCCTTTGTTTGGTGGGACCGCCGGGTGTGGGTAAAACTTCGATTGCAAAATCTGTGGCAGAAGCATTGGGGAGAAAGTTCTACCGGTTCTCCGTTGGTGGAGTGAGGGATGAAGCAGAAATCAAAGGCCATAGACGAACCTACATCGGTGCTATGCCTGGAAAACTCATCAGTGCCTTGAAGATCACTAAAGAACGAGACACAGTGATTTTATTGGATGAAATTGATAAAATGTCGCAAGGATACCAAGGGGACCCGCAAGCAGCACTGCTCGAAGTTTTAGATCCCGAACAGAATTCCAATTTTAGAGACCACTACCTAGATTTACCTTTTGATTTGTCTGATGTTTTGTTCATTGCAACAGCTAACACGTTTGAGCCGATCCCTCGTGTGTTATTGGATCGTATGGAAGTGATTCAACTTTCTGGATACATCACAGAAGAAAAAGTGCAGATCTTTCAAAAATATCTTTGGAAAAAGATTTTTGAAAAAAATGGATTAAATCCTAATTCCTTTTCTATGAAAAAAGAAACAGTAACCATTCTCATCAATTCGTATTCAAGGGAGTCGGGGTTACGTGGACTAGAAAAAACGTTTGATAAACTAGTCAGAAAGATTGCCTTAAAACAAGTGTTAAAGGAAAAATATTCCAAAGAAATCAGAGAAAAGGATTTGGTGGAATATTTAGGTCCACCTCCGTTTGTCGATGATCGAATGACTATTCCTAAAGTTCCAGGTACAGCACTTGGTCTTGCTTGGACCAATGCGGGAGGATCCACTCTCCTTATCGAAGCTGTGCTCATTCCAGGAAAAGGTGGGCTTACTCTTACGGGACAAATGGGAAAGATGATGGAAGAGTCCGCGAACATTGCCCTCTCCTTTGTAAAAAATTATATAAACAATGATGTTTTATTTGAAAAGAAAGCCATCCACTTACATGTTCCCGACGGTGCGACTCCCAAGGATGGTCCAAGTGCGGGAATTACGATGGCTACGGCTATTTTGTCTCTTGTAACCAATCAAGTGATTGCTCCAGGTTTTGGTATGACCGGTGAACTTACGTTAACTGGTGAAGTCCTTGCCATTGGGGGACTTCGAGAAAAAATTGTAGCTGCGAAACGAGTTGGGGTGAAAAAAATCATTTTCCCTAAAGACAATGAAAAGGCATTCCAAGAAATTCCTGACTATGTAAAACGTGGGGTCACATTTTATCCAGTCACTCGTTTTGAAGAAGTGGAAAATCTTGTTTTTCCAAAATCCAAAGGTAAAAAGAAATGAATCAACAAACCAATTCCTTTGTCCTCATTCTGGAAGTGTTGTACGGTCACCTAACGGATCTTTTGCGTTTTTTTTGGATCCGCCGTGTGCGATTTTTAACACTTGGAATTTTTCTTGGAATCTTCTTGTCGTTTTTCTTTTTGGGTGGGGCCTATGTGGTTTGGTCGGGTGAGGAAGCTCGTGTCCATAAATCACTCGAAAAATACCGATCCGAAGTCTCCAATTTTTATGACAGTTTCCAACCGAAGTCTGTAAAAATCTTAGATCGCAGTGGAAAGGTGATGGGAGAGTTCTATCGCCGAAACTTTCGGCCCATCCGTACAGACAATTTAGCTAAACATAATGTGATCGTTTGGGCAGTATTATCTTCTGAAGATCGTGAGTTTTTTGCTCATTCCGGATTGAATTATACTGCTATTGGTCGGGCGGTTGTGACTAATTTAATACAATTTCGTTTGTCGCAAGGTGGATCTACCATCTCACAGCAGTTAGCCAAACTCACTTTGAATTTAGGAAAACGTAATTTATTTAACAAACTAACAGAACTCTATTGTACTTTTTATATAGAAAGCCAATATTCGAAAGAAGAAATTTTGGCTATGTATTTAAACCAAATTTTTTTAGGTGAAGGCAATACCGGTGTAGAAGAGGCCGCAAGATATTATTTTCGTAAACCCGCCTCGGAACTTAGCCCAGAGGAAGCTGCCCTTCTTGTAGGAATCATTCCGGCACCTAGTGTGTACAACCCAGTTCGTAATTTAGGAATTTCTCTTTCTAGACAAAAACGCGTGTTATATGACATGGCAAGAAATCCGGAGCTACATCCCTCCCAAAAGGAAATTCCACATAAGTTTTCTGACTCGATCGAACTGAACTTAAAAAAATTCCGAACCATTTATAAAGTGAAAGAATCCAAAGATGAAGAAGGAAATCCCAAATACTCTAGCGAAATTGGAAAATATGGGGCAGATAAGGATTTCCGGGTCAACTTAGCTCCTGATTTTAATTCGGAAATTCGAAGATTCATTTTAGAACGATTTTCTAACGAAGACTTAGAAGAGAGGGGTTTGCTCGTTTACACTACTTTGGATTTAGAAAAACAAAGGCTCGCCGAAGAGGCGTTACGTGTTGGAGTGGATTCTGTCAGAGCCGATTTGACTAAACAAGAAGCCGAATACCAAAACAAAGGTAAGGCGGATTTAGCAGAGGTCACTCGAGCCATTTTGCCACAACTTAGTGGGTCTATGATTTCACTTGATCCTGAAACAGGTGATATTGAGGCCATGGTGGGTGGATATAAAATATCCAATGTATTTCGATTCAATCGTGCAGAAGATGCCAGACGCCAACCCGGATCCACGATCAAAGCTCTTGTTTATGCTCTTGCCTTTGAAAAGCGAATCGTAAATCCTTCTTCCAAAATCAAAGATGAAAAATTAGACATTTCTGGTTATTCACCAAAAAATTGGTATAAGGGATATAAAGGTGATATCACTGTTAGGCAAGCTCTTGCCCAGTCAGTAAATACCGTTTCTGTAAAGTTATTACATGAAATTGGAATTTCGTTCTTTATCCAAAAGTTAAGTGCTATCCTTTCCATTCCCGAAGAAGAAGCGGAGATCCGGTTCCAAAGAAATTTATCTTTAGCTCTTGGTTCTGGGGAACTAAGCCCAATGGAACTTTCCGTCATTTATGCTACCCTTATGAATGGGGGAAGGCGAGTGACACCAAGAAAGATTATAAAAGTAACCGATTTAGACGGGAACGAATTTTATAGCACTGTTGCCAATGAGGCCGCCGAACAAATATTAGATCCAGTGGCTTGTGCTATGGCGATCAATACTTTGCAGTCTGTTCTTACAGAAGAAGGAACCATGACTCTAAAGAAGAAGGAAGGAGAACCATTTTTGTATGCTGGAAAAACAGGAACGGTTCAATCACCGAAATTAAAAGCATCAAGATGGAAAGGCCTGAAGGGTGTGCGTGATGTCTGGTTTGCAGGACTTACTCCAAGAAACGTAACAGTAGTTTGGGTAGGTCATGACGAAGGAGCTCCCTTCCCCGGTTCGGGATCCGGTGTTTCTGGTGGGATTTGGTACAGATATACACAGAATGTAAAATCAAAATTGGGAATGGGGAATCAGTTGATTTCTAATTTTGTGGGAGATTTTGTAAAGGTGGATGTTTGTGCAGACGATGGAACCATTATTGAAACTACGCCAGATTACGTTTGTAAGGTGCCACTTTACGCTCAGTATTATTATATAGGTGACTTACCACCCAAACGTGCTGGCTTTGTGAAACAAGAACCTCCCATTCAAAATACAATGCCTAAACCGGAACTCATCGATGATGATTCTGAAATTTCCACTTATGATGCACAAGGTAGTCGGATCCAACCAACAGCCGTAGACTCAGTGGAATTGGAACCACCACTTATAGAAAATCGGCGAGCGCGTTATAACGAAGAAAATCCTTAGAGACTAAATAATTCTCCTGGATGGACCAAAGAAAAATCCAGGGTTTATCTTCTCTGACTTTTTCAATGACTTGAAGGGCATCTTGATCGTTTTTAAAAGGTTTATTTAAAATTTTTCCCACCTCAGTGTTTCTATAGAAAGAACGATTTCCCCCGTTGCCGACTTTCTCTGGATGAAAGAGTGGGTCTAAAAAATTCCAAACAGAATCAAAATCAGAATACCAAGTGAGAAGTGTAAGATCTCCTTTTCCTTCTCCGTTCTCTTTATATAAAGGAGCTTTTTCCATTGGCCGAAGTTTAATAGTAAGTCCAATTTCTTCTAATGCTTGTTTGATGGCTCGTCCCTTGGTTTGGTTTTCATCATCACCTCGCATCCGAAATTCTAAACTTGTGATTAAGATTTTCGGGTAACAAGTAGAATGTTTCAATTCTTCTATCGCTAATTCTTTATTGTATAATTTCCCATCCCCATTTTTTCCTTTTGTCATTTTTTCCATATAGTTCAAAGGAATAGGTCCGTAGGTAAGGTCTGCATGATTTTCTAGTAATTTACGAATGATCAAATCACGCGGGATCGATAGGTTGAGTGCATTTCGAAAGTGTTTGTCGAAACAAGGATTGTTTTGGTTGATTGCCACATATTGAACCGACCTTCCTTTTTTAGTGAGGGTGAATTCTGAATTTGCTTCCGGCAGAGAAAGAAGGAAGTCTGTTAACTTAAAAGCATCTAACTGGTGTTTGCGGTATAAAAATAAAGAGGTCGAAGATTGAGGTAAAATGAGAAACCGAATTTTTTTTGGATAATTTGGATCTGCTTCCCTCTGGAAGTTCAAGTCGATGTATTCATTTTTTTTCCAAGAGACTAGACTGTACTTTCCATAAGGCTTTAAGACATTCTGTTTCCATTCTTCTTTTCCGATGATGGATGCAAAAGGTAAACTGAGTTTCTCTTTCCATTCCGTTTCCCTCGTGCCTTGTTTGAATTCTAATTCTAATTGAGTTTCGGATAGGGACCGAACTCCAAGTAAAAACTGGTAATCTCCCTTTCTGGGATAAGTCTCTAAGAGCAAACGGGATAAACTATATTCTATATCATGAACCGACGGGGCCGAGGAATCCAGCTGGAACCGCCAAAGTTCGTTTTTCGGATGGGGGATTTTTTTGTAAGAGAGGATCCAAGGAGAATGGAACCCTTGTCCATTTGAAATAAAGAGACCTTGGTGAAGAAATTTAGCCAATTTCTGGCCAGACAAATCAGTAATGTAGAGGGGATCCAAATGGGCAGGATCCGAGGGAAGGGCCATTTTTAAGTCAAAATCGGGACTTTCCTTCCGGCAAAAAGTGAGGGACAAGAGAAAGAAAATAAGGGATAAGGTTCTCATACGTGAAGATTTACCGAAAACTCTGGCCATACTTGGCAAAATACAAATACAGACTTAGCCTCGGTGTTTTCTTGTCTATATTTGTTTCCATTTTCAATGGGGCATCCCTCACGTCTCTCATTCCTATCTTTGATTCTTTGGGGACTGGTGAAAATTACAAGTTCCAAATTGCTCTGACAAAAAAAGACCAAACACTTCTTACCGAACACAAAAAACCTGACCACCTACAAGGACTGACTTATTGGGAATGGCAATTTGCTAACCTCAAACAAAATACAAACGAGGAACTAGCAGATAAAAAACCCGATGATTTGGTGTATCTGTTTTGTCTCATCATCCTTCCTATCTACTTTTTAAAACTCATCTGCCTGGCAGGTACTGTGTATTTTGTGAACTCGGCAGGTCTACTTGCTGTCAGTGATCTTAGGCAAGCCCTATATAAAAAACTCCAAGTGTTACCGTTAAACGAGTTCTATCGTGAAAAGACAGGCGTTCTTATGAGTCGTGTCATTAACGATGTCGATATTATGGGAAAAGTTGTCTCGAATGATCTAAAAGATGCCATTAATGATTTCTTTTATATTGTTACACATTTGATCATTTTACTCGTGTTAAGCTGGAAATTATTCTTTTTATTATTTATTGTGATTCCATTGATTGTGGGGCCTGTGAGTACATTTGCCGATCGAATCAGGCGAACCACCAAAAACCAACAAGAACAATTGTCGGAATTGAATGGAGACCTTCAGGAAGTGATTTCTGGAATTCGGGTTATACGTGCTTTTTCGATGGAAGACAAAGAAGCTGATCGTTTTTTTAAAGTAAATCAAAACCTCTCAGATAAAACATTCAAAACACATTTTTATCACCAAATAGGTCCCGCCTTAACCGAGTTATCTGGTTCCGTTGTGACTATGGTTTTTTTAGGGATAGGGGCTTATTTATTAGAAGATGCTAGCTTTTCTAAAGGGATGTTCATTGCTTTTTTTCTTACCTTAATTTTTCTTATGCGTCCCTTAAAGCAGATGAGTATTCTTGTGAACCTAATCCAAGCCTCTGTGATTGCAAGCGATCGTGTATTTGAAATTTTAGGTAGAGATGTGGATATTAAGGAACCAAAAGTCCCGAACCCACTTGGCCAATTATCAAAAGCAATTGAATACAAAGGTGTATCTTACTTATATCCTAATACAGATATTTATGCACTTAAAAATATCAATCTGACATTACCTCGCGGTGGAACTATCGCCATCGTTGGATCTTCTGGGGCAGGCAAATCTACGTTAGTTGATCTTTTGCCAAGACTGATTGACCCCAGCGAAGGTGGGATTTTTTGGGATGATGTGAATGCAAAAGATTTGAGTTTGGACAACTTGCGAAAAAGAATCGGTGTTGTTTCTCAAAATATTTTTCTATTTAATGGCTCTGTTCGAGAAAACATTGCTTTTGGGAAACCCGATGCCTCCGAAGAAGAAATTCGCCGTGCTGCTGAAGATGCCTTTGCATCCGAATTCATTGAAGCTTTTGAGGAAGGTTATGATACCATCGTTGGTGAACGTGGAGTCATGTTGTCCGGCGGGCAAAGGCAAAGAATCTCCATTGCTCGGACACTGCTCGCCAATCCAGAAGTATTGATTTTGGATGAAGCCACATCTGCTTTGGATACAGAGTCCGAACGGCTCATCCAACAAGCGTTTGTTCGGTTGTATGAAAACAAAACTGTAATCATCATTGCTCACCGTTTATCCACAGTAAAAATTGCTGATACAATTTATTATTTAGAAAATGGCGAAATCGTTGAAAGTGGAAGTCACACAGATTTATTAAAAAATCAAAATTCCAAATACAAACGTTTGTATGATATGCAGTTTTCTAGTTCTACTTAAAAAAGAATATTTAAGCTAGGCGACCTGTTCCACAATTGGGGCAGAACTTTGCATTAGGAACAGCAACAAACGAACCACAGTTGGCACAGGTCCAGTTTTCGTTAATTTTTGGAGAAGGAAGAATCGCAATGTTGGCTTTCTTTTCTTTTAGTTCTGCTTCAACGGAATCCAAAGCTTCTATGTAAGGAAGAGATTGGGTTTGGAATTCTTCTTCTGTTAATTTTCCTGAATCAAAATCAGATCGGATGTCTTTGAGTGAATCGAGGAGGTTACTTTTCTTTTCAGTAATGGGTTTAAGGTAAGCGCCTTCTTCCTTTCCAAAAGGGGATTCATCCAGTCGAAATCGGTAATAAAATAAGACAAAAGGAGCGATCAGAATGATTCCAAAGAGCAGGCAATACAGATATAAGAGAAAATCCATACGTTCAGAATTTGGACTTTTTATTTTTAGGCAATCTCTTTATCTTTGGTCAAAGAAGAGAATTTACACTTATGGCCGTTACCAACTCATTAATTGAACAAAAAATTAAAACAGCAGAAGAAGTGGCAGCATTATTGCCTAGACATGTGACTCTAGGATGTTCTGGATTTACACCTGCTGGCTACCCAAAACTCATTCCTGTTGCATTTGCCAAACGAATCGAAGATGAAAAAAAGTTGGGAAAAGAATTCTCAATCAATCTGTATGCCGGCGCCTCTACAGGCGAAGAATTGGATGGAGCTTTGGCAAAAACGGGCGCTCTTAAACTAAGAATTCCGTACCAATCAAACTCCCACCTTCGTAACCTGATCAACCAAGGAGAAACGGATTTCATCGATATGCATTTATCGCATGTTGTGAAATACATCGAACACGGAATATTACCAAAAATTGATGCTGCCATTGTGGAAGCCATTGACGTTACCACCGATGGTAAAATCTATCTTTCCACTTCTTCTGGAATGAGTGCCACTTACATTCAAAATGCGGATTCCGTCTATACTGAGTTAACCGATACCCATCCTTTGGAGTTAAAAGGCTATCACGACATTTATCTTCCGAATCATCATGAAAAGGGACTACCGATCAATATTCTCACGCCAGGCGACAGAATAGGCCTTCCTTATATCCAAGTTCCTCCTGATAAAATCAAAGGAATCGTGCGTTCGAATAGACCTGATGCAGCCACTGTTTTCAAAACTCCTGATGAAGACTGCCAAAACATTGCAGCCCATGTATTGTCTTTTATCCAACATGAAATCAAAATGGGCAGGATTCCAAAAGAGTACCTCCCGTTTCAAAATGGAGTTGGGAATATTGCTAATGCCGTGCTTGCGAGTATGGCCAAAGATCCAAACTTCCATTCCATTCAAATGTATACCGAAGTGGTCCAAGACTCTGTATTTGATTTGATTGACGCCGGAAAACTAGAGATTGCATCTACATCCGCTTTAACATTTTCTGAAAAGGGACTGAAACGTTTTCATGAGAACATTAGCGAATGGAAATCGAAGTTTGTCATTCGTCCACAAGAGATTTCAAACCATCCAGAAGTCATCAGGCGTATGGGACTTATTGCTATGAATACCGCTATCGAAGTGGATATTTATGGAAACGTAAATTCTACACATGTGATGGGAACTTCCATGATGAATGGAATCGGTGGTTCGGGTGACTTTACAAGGAACTCTCATTTGTGTATTTTTATGACTCCTTCTCTTGCAAAAGAAGGGAATATTTCTGCAGTGGTTCCAATGGTATCTCATACAGATCATAATGAACATTCCACAATGATTTTTGTTACCGAACAAGGGTTAGCTGATCTAAGGGGATGTCCTCCAAAAAAACGAGCTGAACTCATCATTAACAATTGTGCTCATCCTATTTATCGAGACAAACTCCGGGAATACTATGAAAATGCTCTTCGTGTTTCCAAGGGAAAACATACTCCCCATGATTTAGAAAAAGCACTTTCTTGGCATGTCCAGTTCTTAAAAACCGGAAGTATGAAGTGATCGCAATTGTCGGCTCTGGAATTACTGGACTTACCGCAGCATGGGTTTTAAAGAAATTTAAAGATGTAACTTTATTTGAAAAATACCCGGAGATAGGGATGGCTGCCTTTGGCGCCAAACAAATAGTAAATGGGGTAGAAGTGGAATTTGATATTCCATTTAGAACTATCAAACGTGACTACTATCCCACTCTTTTTCAGATTTATGATAAGGCTGGGATCCAAACAAGGGCCGTTGATTATTCTTTTCGAGTAGAATCGAATGAAGAGGCAATTTTTGGATTTCGTTCCCACCAATTGTTTGGAATTCCTTTTGGTGTTCCCACGATGGATTCTTTTGTATCGTCGAAAGGTCGGAGGATTTTTTCCGACTTATTAAAGTTTTATGCCAATGCAAAAGAAGATTGGAAACGAGAGAACCCCTCCATTTCTATTTTAGATTTTCTTATAAAGTATGGATACTCCAGGGAATTTATTTATGATTTTCTGCTCCCAACCTTTGCCCTCGTAAACACTTGTAAGACGGAGACTGTGGGGGCTTATCCTGCAGAAACCATCATCGGATACCATTCCAGAGGTTATTCCTATACTCCGCAAGAAACAGCTAGTTTTGGAACAAGAGATATCGTGAATCGTCTTACTACTGGTTTAGATAATTTACAATTGAATGCTGGGATCCAAAAGATTTATAAAAAAGCCGGTAAAACCATCATTCAATTTGCAAACCAAGAAAAAGAGTTTGAACATGTAATCCTTTCGACACAAGCAAATCAAGCAAAAGATTTGTTAGGTGAAGGATTCGATTTAGAAAAAGAAATTCTAAATGAGTTCCGTTACGAATCAAGTGACGTGGTCTTACATACGGATGAATCCTATTTTTCGAATCCATCGGTTTCGTTAGTTTTTAAAATTAGAAATACTTATGACAAACCAGAAGTGACTTTGGACTTGGGTAGAATCATCCCAGAGCTAAAAGGTAAAAAAATCTTTCAAACATGGAATCCTCACAAACTTCCCAAAGAAAGTGACACCTTAAAATTGGCAAAGTTTGAAAGACCTGTGATGGATGAAAGAACCGCCAAAGCTATTGGGAGAATTGCAACATTACACTCTAACCCCGAATGTAATCTTTGGTTATGCGGTTCCTACTCTTTATATGGGATTCCTCTTTTGGAAGCAGGCGCAAAGTCAGGACTCCTAGTTGCCTCAAAGTTAACCAATCAGAGTATTGATGATTTGATTCAACATTAATCGGTTACCGGTTTTACTTTTCAAAAACGTAATAATGGTAAGTAAGTCCCAACCGATTCACAAACCAATTTAAAACCTTGGCGAATGTTCTTAAGGAAGATGGTAAGTTTTTGGAATCATTGGTAAACCCTTGGAGGACAGGTTTTGTCCAATCTAGATTTTGAACTAATTTGAAACCAATGGTTTCTAAATCGGCAATAGTCTCTTCGGTTTGTTTTAGATTTCCTTTCGGAATGAGGAAGGGCAGATAAAGCCACCAATAGTTTTTAAACTTTTTATCGCTAACTTGGAATTGAGTAAATACAAACCTGCCTCCGGGTCTTAAAACGCGGTAACTTTCTCGATAAAAGGCAGGAAGGTTTTGGAAGTGATAAGCAGCATCTAAAGAGAATACATAATCATACTTTACATTCGGTAACGATTCCATTATTTCCCAACTTCCTTTTAAAAAGGGTTGGACCGTGACTTGAGTGGAAACAAACAACTGTTCTGCGAAATCTGATTGTTCGCCAGGAAGATTGATTGCCGAAAGAAGTTTTGGATGAAACTTCTCTTTCCAATAAACCAAACTTCCTCCGAGCCCAGACCCTACCTCCAAAATCTTTGCCTGGGGAAACAGTTGGCATTCCTTGGCAAACTCAGAGACAAACCGAAGTCCCGCAGTTTGATACGAGGTTTCTCCATCCCAATAGCCAAAGTTGGAAACATAGTAGGGAGGCGATTGGGGTAGGACGGATACGGGGGATTTAGAAAAGGGGAAGGGGGTCATTTTTTACTTGATGGATTCTTTATACCCTGCCGGGTATGTAGTATGAGCCTTTCGGAAAACCAAACCAAACTGATCCACCGTATCAATCGAATCCAGGGGCAGCTGGAAGCAATCAAGAATACGATCACAACCGAAGAAAAAGACTGCGAAAAAGCAATCCTACTCTTAAAAGCTGCCCACCAAGCTATGAAAAAATTTGGAGAGGCATACATTCACGAATATATGGACACATGTTTTAAAGAAAAAAAATCCACCCAAAGCATCGAAACTGACGTAAAAAAAGCCATTACTGCTGCCTTCTCTCTTTAATCCCACTTTTCCTTTAAAAAAATCTATAAAATCGCTTGCCACATATACCCCGCAGGGTATATGTGGATTCAGAATCTGCATACTATAGGGGGTATGGTAATGTTTTTAGCTTCAACAAAAACTTGGTATTTGGAACGAGTGGTTTATTTCGTCGCTGGACTATTTAGTTTGGTGGGAGTTTCGCTCGGATTCTTTGTCTCACCTTGGGGGTATCTTTTGAACCTGCTTGTGGGTGTGAACTTGGTTGTTTTTTCTACCATAGGTTTTTGTCCGATGGCAATTCTTTTGAACAAACTTGGTTTTCAACCTAAGGTTAAGGATTAAGAATATGAAATCCATCATTAGCATTCTGCTTTTGGTCGGTCCGATGGCTCTCTTTGCGGAGGGCGTCGGATTTGATAACTTGTGGAAACGAATTGAAGAAAATTCCTCAGCAAGAAAATCCAAATATTTAGAATGGAAAGCTGGCGAAATTGCAAAAGACAGGTCCGACAAACACTGGTTACCTAGAGTTTACACAGACTTACGTACCTTCCAAACAAATGACCCCACTCTCAACTTTATGGGAAAACTAAGCCAAAGAAGTGCTACCGACTCTGATTTTTCTACAGCATCGACAAGATACAGACCAGGAAACTTTTTAGATTCGAATAACCAACCTTATTCTACGTTGAACTCAGATACAATGAATCTATTTGCCAAAGATACACTCAACTATCCAGGAAGTCATACCTATTCTCGTGGAACCCTCGGTATGGATTTGCCACTCTATGAAGGTGGCTCTGGAAAGACACTTGCGGCAATGAATGAAAAAAGATCTGTGGGTCTTAAGTTTGAATGGCTCGCTGTTCGCGATAGAGAATTTGCACAATCAGGATTTTATTACAGGGCCATCCAAACATTAAACGAATACAAACGTAGGTTGGAACAGATTAGAAAAATTGAGTCTAAATTTCAATCCAACTACTCCCTTGGGAACAAAGGAAATCCAGTTGGGTATGCAGGTTATTTGGCATTAAAATCTATAAAAAATCAAATTGCAGTCCTTGAAAAACAATCAGATTTGCAAATCAGTGATTACAAAGAAACCTTATATGTTCTATCAGACCTTCCTCCTTCTGATATAGAGATTATCGAATCGGATTTGAATGTCTTTTTGGATACTCATTTCAAACGCCCCATTGGATATGAAAGATCCAATCAAATGAATGCCCAAATCAAATATGCCGAAGGGGAAAAACTCAAAAGCGAAATGGAAATGGCTAAGTTTTTACCAAAGGTCGGTGCGTATTCGGAAGCTTACGGGTATCAGGGAAGTCGTAATACAGCTAACGCCTACCAGGCGGGAGTATATTTACAAATGAATCTTTATAATCCCAAAGATATGGGAGTTGTGGAAGAATCAAAACTCAATGCGGAAGCAGCCTTAAAAAAAATAGAAGAGAAAACAAAAGAAGAAGAAGCTCATGTAAAATCTCTTTTCCAAAAAGAAACCTCTCTTAAGGAAAGTCTTGAGCTGGTAAAGGAAACAGTCAAATACCAAGACGAACAGATTTTGAATATGCAGAGATTGTTTCAAAGTGGTGCGATCAATGCTATCCAATTTGCAGAAACACTCAATAAATCTTTAGACCTCTCTCGTGTTTTGATGGAAACGGAGATCGCTCTTTTACAAGTCAGAACTGAAACATCATTATTTTCAAATAAGGAAGAATCAAATGAATCCATTGGAAGAAATTAGAAAAGGATTTGCAGGAAGGCTTGCTGAAACCTTCCTGCATTCGCGTCTCACTCCCGTCATTGCAGTTGCGAGTCTGGTTCTCGGTTTGTTTGCTGTCTACCTAACACCAAAAGAAGAAGAACCTCAAATTTCTGTTCCAATGATTGATATCCAAATTCCTGCACCTGGATTTTCTCCGGAAGAAACGGAACGTAAAGTCACAGAGTTTGTAGAACGAGCCGTATGGGGTTTGGAAGGAGTTGAATATGTTTATTCCACAAGTAAGTGGCATGGAAGTTATATCACGGTTCGATTCAAAGTGGGAGAACCCATTGAACCATCGCTTGTAAAAATCCACCATAAATTGATGGAGGTAAAGAATTCCCTTCCTCAGACCACCTTAAGTCCCATTGTTAAGTCATATTCCATTGATGATGTTCCGTTCTTAGCCTTGAGTTTCAGTGCAGAAACGATGAACGATTATGAATTACGCCAACTGGTCGCCCCGCTAGCTCGTGAACTGTCCTCCACTCCTGATTTAGCCAGTGTGCAAATGTTAGGCGGTCTTAAGAAAGTGGTTCGAGTCAAAGTGGATCCAAACCTTCTCAACCGTTATGGAGTTACAGCCATGGAAGTGGCGATGAGTTTAAAACAAAACGATGCCCTTATCCCTGCTGGGAAAAATTGGTCCAGTGATTCTGTGATGGATATCGAAGTAGGTGGTGTGCTTAAAAAAAACTCGGATGTCAAACGCCTCCCTGTAGCACAACGCGGGGGGCGAGTGGTTCGTATCCAAGACCTAGCTGTAGTAGAAGAGGGGCCTGAAGAAAGAACTCGCTCTTCTGCTCTCTTTGACAAATCACTTGGGGAAACAAAACGAAATGCTGTAACCATTGTATTTGCCAAACGCAAAGGCACAAACGTTGTCAATTTATCTAAGGATTTATTGGAGAGGGCCAACCTTTTCCAAAAAGATTTACCTAAGGAAATTCCGTTGAGTGTGATCCGTGATTATGGAAGTACAGCTGAAGACAAATCACATGAATTGATTGAACACCTTCTCATTGCGACCATCTCTGTAACAGTTCTTATCGCATTATGGATGGGTTGGCGTTCCGCACTGGTTGTGGCCATTGCTATCCCTGTCACTTTGGCACTTACGTTAGCAATCTACTATTTTTTAGGTTATACACTCAACCGTGTGACTTTGTTTGCTTTGATTTTTTCTATTGGGATCTTAGTGGATGATGCGATTGTGGTGGTAGAAAACATTGAAAGGCATTTGGAGGAGAATCCAAAGTTAGGAATCATTCGTGCCACGCTAGTTGCTGTATCCGAAGTAGGAAATCCGACCATCCTTGCTACCTTTACTGTGATTGCAGCTATTTTGCCTATGGCTTTTGTTAGGGGACTTATGGGTCCTTATATGAAACCCATTCCTGTTGGGGCAAGTCTCGCAATGATCCTTTCTCTCATCGTTGCTTTTGTCATCACTCCTTGGGCTTCCATTCGACTTTTGAAAGAAAATCATGCTCATGCGGAGAGTGGAACCAGTGAACCTAAAATTTCCAAACTAGACCAAATTTATATTCGATTTATGAATTGGTTACTTGGTTTCAAAAAGAATGCAACGATCTTTGGAGCCGTTACGATCGGTTTGTTGTTTGTTTCCATGGCCTTTGTGGGATTTAAGTGGGTAAAGGTAAAGATGTTACCTTTTGACAACAAAGAAGAGTTTCAGATTTTACTTGATTACGAATCAAAGACAACACTGGCCCAAAGTATGGCCCACTCCGAAGAACTGACAAAGATTCTTCTAAAAAATCCCAATGTTGAAAAAATTCAAATCTTTGCCGGTGAGGCAGCTCCTTTTTCCTTCTCTGGTATGGTAAAACATTCCTTTCTTCGAAATCTAGATTCTATGAATGATTTACAAGTCATTCTAAAGAACAAAAACGACCGTAAAGAATCAAGTCATGAAATTATCGAATCACTTAGAGCCGACATACGAAAGTTTGGTGATCGTTATGGAGTTGTAACCAAGGTGTTAGAAATTCCTCCAGGCCCACCGGTGATGGCAACCATGGTAGCAGAAGTGTATGGTCCTTCCGCTTCAGTGCGAAAACAAGTCACCGAGGATATCTACAACGTATTTCGGGAAGAACCAAGTGTTGTGGATTTAGATACATCACTTCGGAATGGCCGTCCAAAGATGGTATATCCGATTGATTTTGAAAAATCTGGACTCTATGGAATTAAAACTTCTGCCTTGGCTTATACAGGTTCGATTCTCTTCTCTGAATCTCCTTTGGTCAGTTTAGCAACGGCTCTGGAACCAGAGGAAGTGACAGTGAATCTTTCAATGATCCAAAGTGCTCGTGGTTCCAAAAATCCATTCCAAAACCAAAACATCATGTCTATGGAATCGGGTGTTGTTTCTTCAGAACGGGTTTTAGGAAATCCATACAAGGAAGAAGATAGGGCTTTATTTCGTAAAAATCTAAAACCAGTGAACTATGTGATGAGTGAACTTTCCGGGGCCGAAGAAGCTCCCGTTTATGGAATGCTGAAACTCGCACCGAAAATCAAATACCAAACACAAACAGCCGAAGTTCCTTGGAATACAAGAGAACCTGTGATTAAATGGGACGGGGAATGGTTTATTACCTATGAGGTGTTCCGTGATCTTGGAGGTGCATTTGCTGTTGTGATTTTACTGATTTATGTTTTGGTTTTGGGTTGGTTTAAAAGTTATACAGTTCCTCTTATCATCATGGCACCCATTCCTATTTCACTTATTGGAATTTTGCCTGGCCATTTTGTGATGGGAGCTTACTTCACCGCCACATCCATGATTGGGTTTATTGCAGGAGCTGGGATCATAGTGCGAAACTCGATTATCCTAGTCGATTTTATCGAAGGGGAAATTAGGAAGGGTGTTCCACTGAAAGAAGCAGTAGTTCATGCGGGGGTAGTTCGATTTCGACCTATGTTACTCACAGCCTCTGCGGTTGTGGTAGGATCCTTTGTGATGTTATTCGATCCAATTTTTCAGGGGCTTGCCATCTCACTGATGTTTGGTGAAATTGCCGCAACAATTCTTAGCCGGTTTGCCGTTCCCGTTTTATACTACTGGTTTATCGGAAAATCAAGACAGGGTGTGATCAAACATGGATAAAAGAATATAATTTTTGGATTGGATTCTAAAATAAAAAAGGCTGAAAACATTTCAGCCTTTAAGCTAAATACCCTTTGGTGTAAAATACCAAGGGGTATTTTTTATCAAACGTCTAATTAACGAGTTCCCTCGTTTTTAATTTCACTATGATTCTTATACAATCCAGTTGCTGTAAGAGAAGGTGCTCTCACATGACCTGTGTATTGTGTATAAGTAGTGCTACCACTCACGATAGAGGATTGGCATTTGTCAAGCCCACCAGAACGGTTGTATCCACAAGAAGAATGGTATGCCACTGCATAGTCATCTTCTCCTGGTAGAATTGCAGAAGCTCCAAATGCACCTTTATAACCAGGTACATGGTGGATCTGAATTCCGCCCGTATTGTTGTGATTGAATGCCCCACGTGCCGTAGATACGATGAGAGATTTGTCCATCGCGTTACCGCCAAATCCAAATGTTGCGCCGTTGAGAGCCGAAGCCAGTTCCGATCCACCAGAAGCTGCAGCAAGAGCCGTAACTTTTGTTAGATTAAAACCTTTCGCTGATGCAGTCGAACCCAGGTTTGACAACCAAAATTCGATCGCATAACATCCTGCAGAGTGACAAACGATTTTGCAAGAGTTTGCCCCTTTACAATAGTTTGTAAGTCCTGTCGCAATATTTGTTTGTGCACGTGCGGTTCCGTAAGTTCTAGGATCCGAAGTCCCATCGTAACCGATGAAAATTTTAGATCCAGAAACTGTATTCGCAGAGGTTCCCCAATACGAATTTACGTCTGTCGTTCCCACACCGTTGTGGTTTTTGTCTGATTTTCCGTGAATGAACACGGTGTATGTTTGTGCACTGAGCGATCCCGCAAATAGCATCGCAAGTACAGTAGTGGTGGTCTTTCGCATTTTTTTTCCCTTTCCTGATTTTCTATATTACGGCACAAATTACATAATTAAGTCAAATGTGTCAAATTATATATAGTGAAGGCAAAAAAAAGGCCAGCCGTTTGGGCTGACCTTTGTCCTTTTCCTTCTAGAGAAGGTTCGGAGTCTTTTGAATCCTATCGGTATCCTTCTGATTTGATTTCACTGTGGTCTAGGTAAAGACCAGTAGAAGTTACGGAAGGAGCACGGTAGTGTCCGCTGTATTGTGTGTAAGTTACGTTGGAATTGAATGGCCAGATTCCTTCACTTTGTGTGAGAGAAGATTGGCATTTGTTTAAACCACCCGCTTTGTTGTAACCACAAGAAGAGTGGTAGGCAACAGCATAATCATCTTCACCAGGAAGGATGGCAGAAGCTCCGAACATTCCTTTGTATCCTGGCACATGATTCACAGAAACGCCAGCAGTGTTGTTATGGTTGAAGGCACCACGAGCAGTTCCTACGATAAGAGATTTGTCCATCGCATTTCCAGCAAACCCAAAGCTAATTCCGTTCAATGCAGAAGCAAGTTCCGATCCACCAGAAGCCGCTGCGAGAGCAGTTACTTTTGTAAGGTTAAACCCTTTTGCCGAAGCCGTAGAACCAAGGTTAGACAGCCAATACTCGATTGCATAACATCCTGCCGAGTGACAAACTACCTTGCAAGTGTTTGTTCCTTTGCAATAGTTTGTTAGTCCTGTGGCAATGTTTGTTTGTGCACGGGAAGTTCCGTAAGTTCTAGGATCAGAAGTTCCATCGTAACCGATGAAAATTTTAGATCCAGAAACGGTGTTAGTGGAAGATCCCCAGTATCCGTTTACATCTGTTGTTCCCACACCATTGTGGTTTTTGTCTGACTTACCGTGAATGAACACAGTGTAAGTTTGGGCACTGAGCGATCCTGCAAACAGCATCGCAAGTATTGTTGTGATTGAGCTACGCATCTCTTTTTCCTTTTCCTTTCTTTAAATGATTCCGACTACCTATCTCCAACCTTCGGTTTTGATTTGACCGTGGTCTAGATAGAGTCCTGTGGATGATACAGAAGGAGCACGGTAGTGACCACTGTATTGGTTGTATGTTTTATTGGATCCAAAAGGCCAAAGACCTTCATACTGAGTGAGAGAAGACTGGCATTTGTTAAGTCCACCGGCACGGTTGTATCCGCAAGAAGAGTGGTAAGCAACAGCATAATCATCTTCCCCAGGAAGAATCACAGAAGCACCAAACATTCCTTTGTAACCAGGGACATGGTTTACAGCAACTCCTGCTGTGTTGTTATGATTGAAAGCACCGCGAGCTGTGGTTACAATGAGTGACTTGTCCATTGCGTTTCCACCGAAACCAAAAGTGATTCCATTAAGTGCGTTTGCAAGTTCCGATCCACCAGAAGCCGCTGCGAGAGCAGTTACTTTTGTAAGGTTAAAACCCTTCGCCGAAGCCGTAGAACCGAGGTTAGACAACCAATATTCAATAGCATAACATCCCGCAGAATGGCAGACAATTTTACAAGAGTTAGATCCCTTGCAGTAGTTTGTGAGCCCTGTGGCAATATTTGTTTGTGCACGAGATGATCCGTAACTTCTAGGATCAGAGGTTCCATCGTAACCGATGAAGATTCTTGTTCCACCAACAGAGTTTACTGAGGAACCCCAGTAGCCATTTACGTCAGTAGTTCCGACACCGTTGTGGTTTTTGTCTGATTTTCCATGAATGAAGACTGTGTATGTTTGAGCGCTTAGGGATCCCGCTAAGAGAAAGGCTGTAATCGTGGCTAGTATGGTTCGCATTTGGTTTTCCTATTTCTGAAGGTATGTTCTCTTTGTTTTATAAGTTTGGCAAAAGATTGACAAGAAATTTTTTTCCAAATTTAGACAAAATTTTAACATATTTTTGCCACTGTCAGGGATTCTCTGACAATGTTTAGGAGAGGTTCCTAGGATTTTGCTAGGGGGATGTGGATGGAAAAGAGGGTTTTCCCTGGTTGGCTTTCGACTTGGATGCTTCCGTTGTGGTTTTGGATGATCTTTTGAACGATGGAAAGGCCAAGTCCCGTTCCCATACCCAGTTCTTTTGTGGTGAAGAAGGGTTCAAAAATACGGGGAAGGATGTCTTCCGGGATTCCTTTTCCGTTGTCTTCAATGGTAATGAGGGCCTCTGTTGATTCTTCTTTCAAAAAGATCCGGATTTTCCCTCCCTCCTTGGGGCAGGCCTGGATGGAATTGTAGATGAGGTTGGTCCATACTTGGACGAGTTCGTCTGCATGGCCGAGGATCACGGGATCCCCACTTACCTTCCAATCGATTTCAATGTTTTGTTTCCAACTGGTAGAATACATGGAGAGAACCGAATCGATTCCTTCTTTGAGGGAGAGGAGTTTTTGAGACTCTCTTGGGCCGGAGTAGGAATGGTGTTTGAGGGCGAAGACAATTTTGGAAGCTCGTTCCACAGCGGTTTCAATAATCCCCAAATGAAATCCAATGACAAAGTCATTGAGTTGAGATTGGAAAATGGTTCTTCCTTCTTCTGTTTCGAAAAGTTTTTGGTATTCTTCGGGAACCACTTCGATCTTAAAATCAAAACAGGTATCTGCCAGGGAAATGGGATCGGGAATGGATTTTGCTTTGAAGAAAGCAATGAGTTCTTTTTTTCTTTTAAACCGAGAGGTAACATCGGAACGTTTTTGATTTTTGAATTCTGCGATAAACTGTTCCGCTAAAAGAAAATTTTCTGATTTGTCAGGATTGGGAACATTGGTTTGTCCATCTTTAATAAACTGAATGCTTCCTTTAATGGCTGCTAGTGGGTTGTTGATTTCGTGGGCAACACTTGCTGCAATTTTCCCAAGAGTAGACATCCTTTCTGCTTGTAAAAGTTGTTCTTGGGTTTCTCTTAGTTCCAAGATAGTTTGGTTTAGTGATTCTGTTCGTTCTTCAATTTTTTGTTCCAATTGAAGCCTTGCATCCCGAACAATCGAGATCATTTCATTAAAACTATTCGATAACTCTCCGATTTCATCTCGACTCGATACTTTTACAGTAACAAACAAATCACCAGAATGCATCTTTCGGATTCCAGCAAGTAATCTTGTTAGTGGATATACAATACTAGTTTTATGTAAAACTGGATATAACATAAAGATTGTAAATAGCGAAAATAATAGGGTTACGATTAGCCAAACTACAGTTTGGTGGACTGTGTTTCTATATTCGATATATGGAATTGCGATTAGAAAGTGATGGTTTTTTGCATAGAATTCCGATGTCCAGTAAATCCCTTTGGGGTCATTAGAAAATGACTCAACGGTAAAGGATTCAAAAGAATTCGGCCTGTTTTGGATTTGGTTTATGTTTTCCTTTGTGAAATTAATTTTGTTGATACGAAAAGATTGGTTCTGCATATCGATGACAAGATCGGATAGATATACAAAAGGAAAAGTTACCCCTAATTCCAATTGTGTTTTGACACTATGTTTTTCCCGACTCATTTCATTTTGAAAGTCAATTCGAAATCGATTGAAGAGGAAATTTGCAACAATGGAAAGTATCAAATACAAAACTGTTAAGTTGAATGTCATGATTTTGAATCCAACAGTGGAGGGGATTGTCTCTTGGTTGAGTGACACCAACACAAGGATGGTCATGATAATGATTGTTAGGTTGGTGAGCAAAAATAAAAAAGTGGGTTTACTAAAGTAGTTTAGATCAACTAAAATATCTGCAAATGCTAACAAGAGTATTCCGAGTATGGCTAAAAGAAATCCGCCTGTATTTCGTTTTTGAGATCCCTGGAAACGAAGGAACTTAGCTGTTAGCACTGTGATCGTATTCCCAAGAACCAAACACAACACACCTGCAATCGAAAGTATTGAAAGTTGAACAATCGTTGAGGGTGAATTTTGATCGGGAACGTAAAATTCCATTTTAGGATCAAAATGGATCTCCCTGTAAAAGAATCCTGTCCCATTGGCGAGGATGGCAGCGGTTGCCAGTGCGATGTGGATCCGAAGGCTCCACTTTTTCCACCTGGGAAAACTATTTTCCTGAAATCCGAAGGCAAGGTTCGAAGACGCTACTCCCAAAATCAAAATGAATGGGTTTTTCAAAAAAACAAATATATAGGCGGTCCAGGGTGCCACAAACGAATTACAAATCGACCAGGCCACAGACCAGAAAAAAAGACAGATTAAAGGGATGAGTAGTCCGCGAAAGGTAGGAGTTAGGTCCTCTTTACGGGATATAAAATAGACAAAGGCAATCCCACTCACCAAACAGAGCCCAAAATAGAAAAAACTATAGAGATTCAGTAAGGGGACCAAGCAATCCAGAAATCCTTGATGTTTGACTTTAGGCAAGCATTTCGTTTTTTCTGTCGTTTCCCTTTGGTGCGATGCACAAAATTTGGCTTGCCTGTGCAGGTCGCTGGGAAATTCTGGACTTATTGTGCGATGCACAAATAAAAGTCTCCCCCAAGAGGACCCAATGCGAAAAAGAAACCCACTCATCCAAATCCTAGGAACCAGCCTTCTGGTCTTAGTCTTTCTTACAGAATCTTATGGAAAGATTAGTTCGGCAGGACTCACGGTTCGAAACGAATCTTCCAAAAGAAAATTGGAAGTTTATATTTCCAAATACCGCCCAAACCTTTCTTCCCAGGAGAGATCGGAACTTGTTTCTCTTATGGAGCGGGCCTCTCTGAACCTGCGTTTTCCGGCAGGGAAAAAACAAGAACGTTATGATAAATTAGGATTTTTGGTAGGTCTTGTGCATACAGAATCTCAATTTCACAAACGAGCCAAGTCTCATAAAGGAGCTCTCGGCCTGATGCAAGTGATGCCGGCCACAGCAAAGTGGTTGGCTAAAAAAGAAGGAATTCCTTTTTCCTCTGAAAAAGATTTATATGATCCAGAAACTAATTTGTATCTCGGTGTTTTGTATATGAATTATCTTTTGGAAAGAACTGATTCGGTGGAGGCGGCACTATTATCTTATAACGCAGGACTGGGTGGTTATAAACGGTTTGGAGGCATTCCAGAGTATTCACGATCAGTGTACCGTTACTATGAAGATTGGAAATCTATGCCAGTCCCAACACAAAGTATGATTTCTGAAACCGTTGCCAGTCTTCTTTCTATTTAAATTTTACTTTACATAGTTCCAAAACCGACAAGGCTCTTATCCGTTTTACAAAACAAAAGGATGGGAGCGTATGGATTTAATTCGTAGATACGGTGTGTATCTAGCAGTTGTTATATTGGTTGTGATTGGCCTTATCTTCTTTTTATTTAAGGATAATGCGGGTTCTGATCAAGATGCTAGAGAAAAAGCCAGACAAGAACGGATGGCAAGCAGCTCTGATCCAACGCAAGGTGATGATACTTCTGGAAGTGGTTCTGATGGATCCAGTGGGATTCCCGATGATGGAGCCACTCCCGAATATATTCTCGAAAAGTATTTAGAATGGTCAGAATACCCTCCGTTTTCCAGGCCTATGTCTATTTTAAATCATGACTTAGCATTTCCCTTTATCATTGAAACCTCACCTGATTATTCCATTGATCCAAAAACGAACGAACCAACTGGTTACGTATGTTTATTCCAACCAAAAACTTGGGCCGTCATTGGAAATAAAGACATGATGTACGTGACTTTAGAATGTCGCGACAAAGCAAGGAATCGTGTGAAAGTATCCATCGATTCTCACCAAGTATTTAAAGAATGGGAAGGCCAAAGGTTTGGAGTTGTTAGTGCATCAGTCAATGACAATGGAACAGATGGAGACCAAACAAGAGGAGATAATATTTTTACTTTTTCTTGGAAGCCGCAAAAACCAGATTGGGGCCAAATGTCTCTCGTTGCAGAAATTACCTATGGACCTGAGAATCTTAAAACCACTCTCACCTCTAGTTTTTTTTCCAGTCCATCTATCCCTGCTGAATTTAACGGAGTTTTTTCTGATTCCTTACAAGATGGTTCCCTCATTGTACGTGCTGTTGTGAATGTGTATAAAAAAGGGAAATACCATTTGGAGGCGAATTTAAAGGACGAAAAGAACGGAGAATACGTCGCCTATGCTATGTATGATGGTGATTTAGTTTCTGGTTCCAATGAAGTAGAATTTACTTTTTATGGTAAAATCCTTCGTGATAAAGATTTGGACGGTCCATTTCTCGCCACATCTTTTAGAGGCCACCGTGTGAATTTACCAATTGATCCAGAGTGGTTCAATCAAGGTGCCGAAGGGCTTCGTAAAATCCAGGCGGCAAAAACAACAGAACCGGACCGAGAGCTTGTCATCCCTTATAAGGATGAATACAAAACAAAGTTTTATAAAGTGGAATCCTTCTCGAATGCAGCTTGGGATTCGGCCGACAAACAAAATCGCATTCGTCAAATTAAATCATTGCAGTAAACTATGTTAGAAAAAACCAAAACCTTTATAAGAAAGAGACCTATTTTAAGTCTCTTTCTACTTTTTATCCTAACCCTTCCTGTCACCCTACATCTTTTGTTTTGGGGACTTGTATCCTTAAAAGCTCCGAACTACCAAGGTGAGATTGTTTCAGACAAACTTACATCCAAAGTGACTGTGATCCGGGACGGTGCTGGGATTCCTCATATTGTTGCTGGTGATGCCAAATCCGCCTACTTTGCATTAGGTTATACCATGGCGCAAGATCGGATTTTCCAAATGGAATTACAAAGGCGGATAGGAAAAGGAGAACTCACGGAAATTTTTGGTGATAAACTGATTCCTACCGATCAGTTTCTAAAGTCTCTTCTTTTGAAAAAAACGGCAGAAGAATATGCCGACCAAAAGGAACATATTTATCCAGAAGCATGGAATCAGTTAGATTGGTTTTTGGATGGTGTGAATCATTTTCTTTCTGAAGACAATCTACCAATCGAATACACAATTCTTGGAATCAAACCCAAACCATTTGATAGGATCGATGCCATTTCCTTCCTATTTTATATGGGTTTTTCCTTTGCCGAAGGAATTAAATCGGACAGTTTGTACAGCATCATGGAATCAGAGTTAAAGGGTCGTTCGGCAAACGAACTTTTCCCTCGGTATGATTTTGAAACGAATGCCACCATTTTGGAAACACAACCTGGTGTTCAAAAGTTGGCAGAAAACCGGAATTTTGAAAAATTAAATCCAATTCAAAATCATTCCGGTGGATCCGATGTTCTCAATCTTAAACAACTTGTCTCTTTTGTTAATCAACTCCAGTTGCCAATTGAACCTTTGGAGGGAAGTAATTCTTGGCTTGTGGGTCCGAGTCGATCCGAAAGTGGTGGGGCCGTTCTTGCCAATGACCCACACATCGCGCTATCCAATCCCGGTGCTTGGTACGAAGCTTATATCGAGTATCCAGGATATGAAAACTACGGATACTTTTTGTCCATCATTCCCTTCCCCCTAATTGCACATAACAGGGACAAGGCATGGGGACTGACTATGTTGGAACAAGACGATGTGAATTTGTACATGGAAACTATTGATGGGAACAAATTCAAAACTGGAACTGGCTGGAAGGATCTGACTTATTATCGTGACTCCATTCGAAAAAAAGATGGAGCAGAAATTCCATTTGAAGTAGGAATCACAAACCATGGCCCACTCATCACAGAACATATCGTAGGATACAAAGGTCGGCCTGTCAGTTTGTATTGGGCCCACCACCATTTACAAAACCCACTCCTTGATGTTCTCTTTCAAATGGGAAAATCAAAATCATTCACAGAACTAGATGCCGCATCTTCCATGATTGGTGCTCCTGGTCTTAATTTTAGTTATGCGGACAAAAGTGGAAACATTGCTTACTATGCTGTAGGAAGGTTCCCGATTCTAAAGTCCGGAAACCCACGTAAAATTTTAGAAGGTTCTACGGGAGAAAACGATGTAATTGGATATGTTCCAGCAAAAAACAATCCAAAGATTATCAATCCTAAAAATGGAATCATTGTCACTGCCAATAACCAAGTTACGAATAAGGCTCTTCCTGGCCTTGGAAAACCAGAAGGGAACTGGCAACCACCGGATCGTTTCCAGAGGTTAGTTGGGATTTTAGAAACCAAAGAAAAGTGGAGTATGGAGGAACTTGCGGCCATTCAGAACGATACCGTATCTTCCTTTGCACCAGAATATTTGGATCTTATTTTGTCCTCTGTAAAGGATGCCAAAACGCCGAATGGAAAAAAAGTATTAGGGATCTTAAAAACTTGGAACTTTGAACATTTCCCAGAATCGCAAGGTGCTGCTGTTTACGATGTATTTTTTTACATCACTCTTCGTGAGTTATTAATCGACGAAATGGGACCCACCAATTTTGAGTTATACGGAGATATTGCTGAATATTGGAATGCTTACCGTCGTTTTGTGCGGAACCCTGACTCGACTTTTTGGGACGACCTACGAACAGAAGGGATCACTGAATCAAGGGAAGATATTTTGAAAAGATCGATCGAAGAAACGGGAAGGTATTTGGAAAAACATCTATCTGCCTCCCCAAGTCTTTGGACTTGGAAAAATTTGTATAAAATCAAACACCCACATCCACTTGGCGTATTGCCAGTGATAGGTGGGATATTTGATATCGGTCCTCTTCCTTCTTCTGGGGGAGCTGAGGTTGTGAACAATTTGAAATACAAATTGATGAAGGAAGATTGGACTGCCTTTTCTGGACCTTCCAAAAGACGTGTGATAGATTATGGTCGTTTTGAAGAGTCTGTCACTCAACTTCCCATTGGCAATAGTGGAAACCTAGCCAGTCCTTTTTATGGAAACTTGGTAGACGATTATATCAATGGGGTTCATAGAAAAATTCTCTATTCGAAAGAACAAGTGGGAGAGGGTAGGTTCCGATTGGAATTTCGACCACGTTAAATTTCTAAATTTCCCCACCTCCTCGGTGGGGATTTTCCTTTTTTCTGCTACGAGACAATCTCTTTTGGTCGATCTTTAAACCAGATGTTCCGATCCTTTCTGCTCAGTATATTTTTTGTAACGGCAATCCTGGCTCAGTCCTCGTCGGATCGAATGGCCTTTGCCTTCCGTAGTCAAGCCTCTCTTGACCCACTGCGTATGATTGTTGTAGGTGAGGTTGTGGGAATCGAAAAAGCTAGTTATTATGAAGTGGATACACTTTCCCAAGAATTAGAAGTGGATACAAGACCGGATACGGTCACAATCAAAGTCGCCGATCCTAAGGGAATTCGCGTTGGACAAATTTTATATCTACTAGAAAAGAACCAAGACCACAAAACATTCCGAGATGGGAACATTGTGGGGATGATCACTGTGAAGTCCGTATACCAAACCACTTTTTTTGGGTGGCAAGTCCGGGGAGAAGGATATCTAAGGTTGATTGAAGACCGTCCAGTAACAGCTGCAAGACTACTTGATACAACCAAATACGATGAAGCCTTTATGGCAAAAAAACAAGGTGATCATTATTTTGCGAAAGGTCAAATGGAAGAAGCACTTCGAATGTACAAACATTCGGTATCTCTTGATCAAGGTTCCCCTGATTCTCATTATGCACTTGGGAAGGCCCACTGGAAAGATGGAGAAGGGTATGTGTCTACTGCCTTTGAATATTCTATGGCTTGGAAAAACAGAGAACGATTTTCAAATGCCCAAGAACGATTGTTATTCCTAGTAGATTATTTGCGATTTTTGACTTTCTATTTCAAAGTAGAAGGTAAAGAAAATAAAAAACAATTGGATCTGATGCCGCAAGTTGCCAAAGAGGCACGTAATCTTTATCCAAAAAATTATGAAGTTTGGTTGTATAGTTTTGAAACTTCCTTTTTAAATCTTCTTCATTCGAATATGGCAGATACCGGCGTTGATGGAAGGAAAAAAAGAGAGGAGTGGGCCGAACGTTCTGAGGAATATTTAAAGAAAGCCTACTCTTTAAGAAAATCCGATTATTACCTTCATAAACTTGCTTGTGAGTTTTATCACTTAAAATGGAAAGAAACACGTGGTTCTATCAAAGAAACAGAATATAGAGACAAACTTGTAGAACACGGGAAATTATTACGCCTCTACTATACTGGGGAAACTACTTTATCAGAAGATTTATTGAATGCCATCCGACTCGCAGAAAAACAATCGGGATCATTCTGAGAGAATTTTCATACTCTTTTCGAAAAGATAAGATTCTAAATGTAACATATCATCTGGGGCCGAACTGAAATAGTTTACCCCTAGATGGTAATGATCTCCTCTATCTAAAAATCGAATGATTTCTCCTCTGATGATCATGGTACGTTCCTTATTTAATGGAATAAACATTTTAATGATATTGTGTCGTTTTAGATATTGAAACAGACGTTTGTCGTAGATTTCAAAAAGAAGACCATCGAGAGATATATCCACAACCTTTGTAGTCGATTGCATGGTTTCATAACTTCCATGTTGGATAGCAATTTTTGTAAACACATAACTAATAATCTCTGCTAGTTCAAAAATATATACCGCTTGGTTTTGTGAGATGGTAAACCGTTCCATGGCCGTAGAATATACTTTGATGTATCCTACCACATCCTCATACAATCGAATGGGTGTGATTACATAAGAAACATAAAAGTCGCGAGATTCGTGTTTACGCATGGATTCAAAAAAATCCAAAGCAAACTCTGCCCCAAATTCCTTTGTCATTTCTTTGTGTTCATTATGGTAGTTGAAGAGAACCTCATCTTGCGGATCATTGATATAAGAAGTGATTCGATTGCAATCAGGGATATAAATTGATTTACCAGTTCGGAGGATAGTTTTTTTTACAAAGTCTTCATATTCATTTAGTTTTTCCTCTGGTTGAAAAAAATGAATCTCATAGTCTTTGGAAATACGTTCAATAGCTTCTGTTAACATTACGTTAATGAGTTTGCTATCGGGTCTATCCTTTCGTACTTCTTTCATTAGGTGAGGGAACCGGCTTTCTGCGTAGAGATTTTTTCCTACCTCACGAGATCCACCTGTCAAACTCCTGAACAAAATGATAAAGTTCATAAACAAATCATCTACGGGAATACGTTTGTTTGTCCTTAATTGGTAGGACTGTAACTCGGTAGGAGTTTTAATGACTGTTTTTTCTTTTTGGATATCGAGAATCACTACCTCAAATTGGTAGTTGATATTCATGACTTCAAAACGAACCCGAGCTCGCCTTGACCCTTGTTCCACTAAATCGGGAATCATGAGAGTGACTGTATGAGATTCGATTTCTTCTACGGCAGCAACGAGTGTCTCTTCTTCGTAGATAAATTCAAATTCTCTGTTATCGGCTTTTAGGTAGTAAAAGAGATGTTTTACGATATTGACATCCGACCCAATGATGGTTTCTTCAAATAACGATTCTAAGATCGTTATGAGTTCCTGCATCGAATCTGTTCTGCCGATCGCCATACTAAAATTATCGATTTTTGAAAGGCGAAAATCGATTTTCAAGTGAGGAAAATGTGCTAGGAAATGCCAGAATTCGCCGAAATGGGAAGTATATGGAACTAACTCTCCCAAAACATGTAAATCCTGAACTTATGCCAATGATCCGACAAGGCCTTCTCAGTCCGGAGAAATTAGCCATCCTAACCGAATTGCATGCCATTGTGGAACGATTTGCGGGTTCTCTGTATACGGATGAGGAAACCCAAAAGAAAATTTTGGAACGCACAGGATCTATTCCAGATCTCATCACTTGGGGAGATTATTTCCAAACCGAAGTGGCCTCGCGTTATTTCTTAGAATCTGAGGAGTCTCTTCAGAGAATCATAGATACCATCCGTTTTGACCTAATCTCTGCTCATTTGATCTTCAGCGGAAAACCAGACCATTACAAAGACAAAATTAGAGCTGAAGTTTTGGTGAGTAAAGGGATTGATGCAGCTCTTCCCAATCAAGATTTGGAATCTCAACACCTAGAAATACTACTCAACTACTTTGAAAATATGGAGATCGGAAACAAACCTTTATCTTTACAAGATAAAGCCTGGTACGAATCCTTTCAGATAGATGAAATCGCGATTTGAATCCAAAGAGTATGAATTCCTAGAAATTGAATCCCGTGAAACCGAAGATGGAAAAATCGTTTCCATCTTCTTAAACAATCCTACTTCCCGCAACTCCATGACCTGGAAAATGGGGGAAGAGTTTGCAGATGTAATCCATTCCATTAAAAAAGAAAAAGTCCTACCAAGAGCAGTTATCATCTCTGGTCGTAAAGATGTGTTTTGCGCTGGTGGCGATTTAAATCTGTTGCGATCTTTTTCTGAAAAATCATTCTCGCAAAACAGGCGTGATATGAGAAAATTCTACGGTTTCTTTTTATCCGTTCGTAAACTCCCTATTCCTGTTATTGCTGCCGTCAATGGACATGCCATTGGAGCCGGTCTTTCCTTAACCTTTGGTTGTGATCTCAGAATTTTTGCAGAAGAGGGTAAGTATTCCTTTAATTTTGTAAGACTAGGGATTCATCCTGGAATGGGTTCTAGTTTTCTTTCTCCGGAACTACTTGGAAAAAGTTTAGGCGGTAGACTTTTACTTACTGGGGAAACCTTTGATGGTAAGTTTGCAAAAACAATTGGCTTAGCTCTTGACAGTGTTCCCAAAACGGAAGTGTATTCTCGTGCTATGGAACTTGCTTTATCTTTATCTAAAGCCGCACCACTCGCCTTACAGGAATTAAAGAGGAATTTATACTCTTGGAAACAGCTCGATGGAGCCCTAAAAAAAGAAGCAGAATCTCAAGCCCGAAACTTTATTTCGGACGACTTTAAGGAGACGATAAAAAGTATCTTAGAAAAGCGGGAACCAAAGTTTACTGGCAAATGAAAAATTTAGAAGGTTTCTAAATTTATGACTCGACAAGGATTCTTTAAGAGGTTACATCAAAACTGAATGGCGGATCTTCCTCTCAATCCTGATTGTTTTGCCTGTGATTATAAAAATCACAATGTTCTGCACTGCGCTGCACATGAAACCATCGAAAGGATTAATGAGGGTAAGGACTTCACTATCTTTCCTAGGGGAAAACACTTAGTAACTTCCGGGGTTAAAGCAGCGGGTTTTTTCTTCATCAAATCAGGCCTTGTTCGCAGTTATGTCCAACTTGCTAGCGGAAAGGAACAAACCTTACGTCTGAGTGGGCCGGGAGACTGGGTTGGCTTTCGGGATTGTATTTCCGATTCCACATCTCATCACAATGTAGTCGCGGTAGAAGACACCCATGCATGTTACATCACAGGTGCCCTCATCGAAGCCTTAGTGAATGATGATATCAACTTCCAAAAAGAAGTTTTCCGGCAAATGGCAAAGGAATGGCAGGAAATGGAGGAACATGTTGTTTCTCTAGGAACCAAACAGGTCCATGAAAAATTAGCAGAAATTCTCATCGTTTTAGACAATGCCCAAGGTCGTAAAAATCAAGTGGAACTAAAAGTGACACGTGATGTCCTAGCTACTTTCATTGGAACCAAAACTGAAACATTGGTTCGTGCTCTCTCTGACCTCAAAGCCAGGGAATTCATTTCCGTAGACAAAAACCGCATTGATATTCTGAACAGGGAAGCTTTGTATTCCCTTTCAAAAATCGCCTAAATTTTTTTCACAGGTCTATTAAGCCCCTGCTTCGGAATTCCGATGGTAGAAATGATTGATAATCAAGGTAGGGTCTGTTGCCTGATTTTACCTTAAGTCACTCCCGGGGGGGCTTCCGAAAGGATTCCCCCTTTTTTTATTTCCCTTGTTTCTTTCCAAGCCATCTAAAATCTGGAGGTTACATGTCTAGAAATCGAGGCCAGAGTCCTAGTTTATTTGGGAATCCCATCCTTCATCCCCTGAATGTAATTCTCATCATTAATTGTCTTATTTTTTTTCTCCAATACTTTGCCAACCAACAGTTAATTTATCGATTTGGTTTAACACCTGACTTCGTGTTAGGTGGTGCTGTTTGGCAAGTTTTCACTTATGGTTTTTTACATGCTGTTGAACTCATTCCATTTCACTTACTAGTGAATATGTATGGTATGTACATGTTGGGAACAAATATCATTCCTATCATTGGAAAAACTAAATTTACCATTTTGTATTTTGCCTCCCAAATTGGGGCAGGAATCTTTGTGGTTCTCTCTGCCTATCTGAACGAAGTGTTAGGTGGGAATATTCCATTTTTAGAATCTATGACTACCCAAACCATCGGTGCTTCCGGTGCACTTTTTGGACTCCTTGCTCTCTTTGGAATCTTTTATCCCAACGCAGAACTGCTTCTATTTATTTTTCCCGTGAAGGCAAAAAATGCGGTTTGGGTTTCTCTAGTGATTGGATACCTAATCTCTCAAATCGGAAATGGAGCCATCTCCAATACCTGCCATTTGGGTGGGGCACTCACAGCTTTGCTCCTCTACAAAATTTTCCAAAAACAAATCAAACCAGGAAGTCTTCCCTACATCCCTGGTTTGGAATGGGAAGGTCCGAAGGAAACAAAAATCCAATCCAAAGCCAAACCAACAGAAGTAGAAGACCTCTTCTTAAACCAAAAGAAAATCAACGAAAACCTTCTAAATCAGATTCATTCTAAAAAAGACAAGACCTCAGTAATAAATTATTTACAAGGATTGCAAGTGGCGGATGCCAATATTTGTCCTCCACCTACGTATAACACCGAGGATCCGATTTGTTTGCGTTGTGAATGGTTAGCAAATTGTGCGTTACGAAAGGCAAAAGAATAATTTTTCGTCTAATTCCTTGACAGTCTCTTAAGATGGGGATAATGAAAACCATGCCTGTAGAAAAGAAATCCTCAGTAGAAGAGGTTTTAAAACGCGAAAAATTAGCAAAAGAATTCGAAAGAGAAAAACGTACTTCGGAGCAAAAAGCGATCGAACAAGCAGCAGCTAAGTTATCCGCCCAGAGCCCAGAAACAACAGATACAGCCAAAACTTCTAAATTCATAACCAATATCGATATTGCGTTTTCGCAGGCAAAAACCGACATTCGTTTCTATTTCCTAAATGATGGAACCTATGCTGATGATTTTAAGAGGATGTTCGAAGAGAACGAATCTATATTCAAACGGTATGGGATCACGAACCAAAAATATTTGGAATACGTTCGAGAGTCTTTTGATCGTTATAAAAAAATCCATGATATGTTGCCTCTAGACCCAATGAAGCCCAAACACTATAAGTATGTGGAAGATTCCATTTTGGAGCTTGTACGTATGTTCAACCAGCGTTTCGGGAAATAATCCAGCTGGGCGGGTTCCTGAAAAAAACATGGGATTTCCCTAAAAAACTGAGAAGAATTTCCCTACCACTTGTTGGTTCCCATAGAGGGATTTTTTTTGAAGGAACATTGGAAACGCATTCTTATCTTTTCGCTGATTGCCATGGTTTATCTTTTTTGGGTTTTTGTTGGGTATGATTTAGCAGGGGTTCTCAGTCTCGCATCCTAAGGTTCCCCACATTCTCTCTTGACACCTGGGTTTTCTACCAAACATGCTAGGAATATGGTGGAATCAAGAAAGACATCCGAAACAGACATCCGACTCGACCTAAACGTCCGAGGAACCGGGGTCTACCAGTTTGATACAGAAATCCCGTTTTTTGAGCACATGCTCTCCCATATCTCCAAACATGGTCTGATTGATATGGACCTCAAACTTCGGGGGGATATTGGGATCGATTGCCACCACTCGGTGGAAGACACCGCCATCCTTATGGGACAAATGATCCACACCCAGTTAGGTGACAAAAAAGGTATCTTTCGGTATGGTCATTTTACTTTGCCAATGGATGAAGTTCTGACTACAGTTGCTGTGGATTTAGGGGGAAGGTTTTATTTTAAATACACCGGCCCTCCCATCGATGGGAAGTTTGGAATTTATGATGCCGAACTCACTCTCGAGTTCCTTCAAAAATTTGCGCTCAATGCCAAGATGAATTTACATGTAGTGGTGCACTACGGTGAAAACCGCCACCACATTCACGAGTCTATATTCAAAGGACTGGGTAAAGCTTTGCGTCAAGCAATAGCCATCGACTCTCTTGCCAAAGACCAAATTCCTTCTACCAAAGGAATGCTCGAGTGATTGCAGTTTTAGATTTTGGAATGGGGAATATCCATTCCTTACTCAAGGCAGTTTCTTTATACACAAGTGATTTCCAATTTACAAGTGATATAGAAACAGTCAAAAAAGCAGATAAAATCATTTTGCCTGGAGACGGGCATTTTGATAAAGCCATGCAGAATTTAAACGAAGCTGGATTTTCTTCTGTTTTGAAAGAACATGTGGATGCTAAAAAATCACTACTAGGAATTTGCATCGGATATCAAGTGTTATTTGAAGATTCGGATGAAACTTCTAAAACAGGAACAACCATTCCCGGTCTTGGTCTCATTCGTGGAAAAATCAGAAAGTTTGAGGGGAAACAAAACCTCAAAGTTCCCCACATGGGTTGGAACAAACTCTTTGATATCAAATCTAAAAATACAAAAATACTCAAAGGGATTCCAAACGAATCCTATATGTATTTTATCCATTCCTACAGACCCGTGGGTGTCGACAGGTTGGATATCACAGCTAACTGTCATTATTACGGGGAATCTTTTCCTGCGGTTGTGGAAAAAGAAACTGTGTTTGGAACCCAGTTCCATCCTGAAAAATCAGATACTACGGGCCTTGGAATCCTTAAAAATTTTATAGAGCTTTAATATGTTAGTTTTACCTGCCATTGATCTTTTAGACAACGAAGCTGTACGATTACTCCAAGGGGATTATTCTAAAAAAACTGTGTATTCTTCTGAACCGGAGAAGATGATCCGAGTATTTGAAGAACAAGGTGCCACTCTCATCCACATTGTGGACTTAAACGCTGCCAAAACAGGCAAGTCAGAAAACGAAAAAGCCATCCGTAAAATCAAGGATAATTGTTCTGTGGAACTAGAGTTAGGTGGTGGAATTCGTTCCTTGGAAAATATGAAATTCTATGACGGACTCGGTGTATCTCGGTTTATTCTGGGGACTGTTGCCGTCGAAGACTCAAAAGTTGTGGAAGAGGGCTTAAAAAAGTATGGCCCAGATCGCATTGTGATTGGTGTGGATGCCAAAGACGGTTATGTCCGCACTAAAGGTTGGGAAACGAATTCCGGAATCAAATACACTGAATTTTTAAAAACTATGTATGGAATGGGGATCCGCCATGTGATCTTTACAGACATATCTAAAGATGGAATGATGGCAGGGCCAAACACTGCTGTGTATTTGGAGCTGTTATCTTTGTTTCCCGATTTACAACTTGTGGCATCGGGTGGGGTCTCCTCAATGCAAGATTTAGTGGATTTGTATGACGCCTCCCATGGAAAACTCTTTGGAGCTATTACCGGGAAAGCCATTTATGAAGGAAAATTAGACCTAAAAGAAAGTATCAGGATTCTAAGTAAGAAGAGGAATGAAAATTGATGAATCGTAAGAATTTAGCATTAGCAGGAGTGGTCGGTGGAGTTATTGGACTCATTGTCTCTTTCCTATTGGCAATTGAATACTTTGGCCTTGGTACAGAAAACATAGCCAATTCCGCATGTTCCGCATTAGGTGGTGGTGATTCCTGCTTAAAAGTAGCAGAGAGTTCTTATTCGGCAATTCCAGGAGTTCCTTTTCTGGGCAATGTCCCGATCGCCTTACTTGGATTTGGTTTTTATGGATTACTTACGTATTCTTTCTTTTTGATAACGAGAGCCCGATCAAACGAAGAAGTCTCAAAGTTTATTTCTCTCCTGTTTCCTGTTTTGGCCTTGGGACTGATTTTTGATTTGGTTCTTTTTGGAATTTCTGTGGGGATTATCGGAACCATTTGCCAACTTTGTTTTGTTACTTACATCGTTACCATTGCGCTTCTTGGTATTTTATTTCTACTTTGGAAAACAGAAGGAAAACCAACTCTCAATTTTCCTGTGGCCATCAAAGAAGGAATTACAACTTTAGCGCTTGTTTATTTTTTCAGTTTTTCTTTAGGATATGCCTCAAGCAAAATGTGGGTGAGTGGATCCAATTCCAATACTTTAGCTACTTCTAAAGGTATGGATTCCGCAGAAATGCAATCCAAAATTGCAGCGTACTTCCAAGAACCAACACTTGGAATCCAAGTAGCCGGCTCCCCATTTATTGGTAAAAAAGATGCCCCAATAACAATCGTTAAATACGCAGACTATAACTGCGGGCATTGTTTGCATACAAGCCATATTTTACATACTGTTCTTTCTGAATACGATGGAATGGTTCGTGTGGTTTATAAAAACTTTCCTCTCGATGGAACTTGTAATCGTCTGATGCAACAACCGAGGCCAGGAGCCACTTCTTGTGTGGCTGCCATTGCTGCAATATGTGCAGACAAACAAGGAAAGTTTGAACCTATGTATCGCGGACTTTATGATAATTTAGAAAAGGGCGTGGCGCACTCAGGATCAAGTGTTGTGAATTTAGGAAATGCGATTGGGCTTAATGTTAATTCTTTAAAAGCATGTATGGCCTCAAAAGAAGCCCAAAATCAATTAAATGCTGAAATTGATGAAGCAGAAAAGTTAAATATCCAATCTACACCTTCCCTCTATATCAATGATAGAAAAATAGAGAGTGGAACACCGAATCCAATCTTTCTAAAAACACTTCTGGAACAAATCATCCAAAAGATGTAATTTAATTTTATCACCTACTTGACAGTAGGTGATAATCGGACCGGTCCTTCTGGGAATCCAGAAGGATCTCCCACTCTTTCGATCTCCCAAGAATCCAAAACATTTTTATCTTTTGTGTGAACTGCGGGCCGTAGACTAAGAACGGAATTTCCTTTTTTGTATAAAGAACGTCTACCATAGAACCAACCACTGGTCTCTTCCGGATGTGTGTTTTTCCCATACTTCCCACTCATTTCAAAACTTTGTTTTAAGTCATTGGCAAGTTTCGAAAACATTATAGGATCCATAGAAATTCCATGATCTGGGCCTTCTAAATTTCGATCTAAGGTGAAATGTTTTTCAAAGACAACAGCTCCTAACGCACAAGCGACAGAGGATGCCAGAGTTCCATCCGAATGGTCGCTAAACCCCACCACATAATCTGTTGTATCCAAATAAAAGGGAATGGACTGAAGGTTTACTTTATTTAGGGGAGTGGGATACATAGAAACGCAATGAAGTAAACAAACCTCTGTTTGGTTGGTTTCAAAAAAGGAAATGGCTCTTGTTACTTCTTCTGGTAAAGCTGCACCGGTGGATACAATCAGTGGTTTTCCCGATTGGACAGATTTTTTGAGCAACGGGAGATTGACTATATCACCAGAGGCAATTTTTAAAACAGGAACATTTAGTCCACATAACAAATCTACGGCGGATTCACAAAGTGGAGTCGAAAAAAAATCGAGGCCTAAATCTAAAGCAGTTTTCTGAAATTCTCGATGTTGAGTTTCATTCAATTCGTATTGTTTAAATATATCGAAAAGAAACTTCACATCGGGATTGGACTTATCAACAAACTCTTCGGTTCTATAGGTTTGGAATTTGACTGCGTGCGCTCCTGCCTCTTTGGCCTTCGCGATAGTTCTTTTGCCTATTTCTAAATCAGCATTGTGGTTTAGGCCAATTTCAGCGACCAAATATGGCTCTGATTTTCTAGTTAGAGTTTTTCTTCCAATTTTAAAATCCAAGTTGCCCTCGTTTCCTTCATTGTCGGCAAATTAAGAAAATCCTAAAATTTTTCCCAATTGGAAAATGAGAAAGGAGGAGGTAATGGCAAGGATTGTCATATATAAAAACTGTACAATCGGCCAAAAGATAGTTCCCGTTTCTTTTTTGGTAACGGCAAGGGTTGACATACATTGGCTTGCAAAGGCAAAAAATACCAGGAGCGATAACCCAGAAAGTGGAGTCCAAACAAGACTTCCGTCGGCCCTTGTTTCTGTGCGAAGTGTGGATCGTAAGGATTCCCCTTCCTCGTTTTCCTCCGAGCCGTATAATACTGCTAAGGTGGAAACCATCACTTCTCTTGCGGCAAAGGAAGTGAGAATAGAAATACCAATTTTCCAATCAAAACCGAGTGGTTCAATGGCGGGTTCCATGACCTTTCCTATGGTTCCAATATAAGAGCTTTCAATGGGACTTGTTTTCCATTCGTTATTTTTATACTCTGCTGGAAAGTGACTTAGAAACCAAAGAAGGACAGAAATATACAAAATGATCTGACCGGCGGTGGATAAAAACGATTTTACCTTTCCATACACTGTATGAAATAAACTTTTTATAGAAGGGACATTGTATCTTGGAAGTTCCATCACGAAATACGATGCGTCTTCTTTAAATACTGTTTTGCGAAAGAGTAATGCAAATCCGAAACTGGCAATCATCCCGAGAAAAAACATAGAAAATAATACAAATCCTTGGACATTAAAAATCCCAAAGATAGGGGGAAAACTAAAAACAGTTCCTACAATGAGAATGTAAACCGGATACCTGGCAGAACACATAACAAGGGGTGACACCATAATCGTTGTAAAACGATCGGATTTGTTTTCGATGGTCCTTGTTCCAAGGATTGCAGGAACGGCGCAGGCCGCAGAGGATAGTAGGGGGATAAAAGATTTTCCAGAGAGCCCAAATTTTCCCATAATGCGATCCATTAAAAAACTAGCACGTGCTAAATACCCAGATTCTTCTAAAATTCCAATGAATAAAAATAGAAGGGCAATCTGTGGAATAAAAACAATTACACTGCCCACTCCACCAATGATCCCTTCTGTAACTAAGGATTTAAAGAGACCTTCACTTAAGAAAGACTCAACAAACGATTGTAAGTTTGCAATTCCTGATTCAATTAGGTCCATAGGGAGTTCGGCAAAACTAAATAAACTCTGGAAAAGAAGCCCCATCAAAAGAAAAAAACATACAAACCCCAGAATAGGGTGTAATAAGATCCGATCTAACTTTTCTTCCCAACTGCCAGGAACGGATTTTGGGTAAGTGATTACATCAGCCAAAACTTTTTTAATCAAGAAGGATCGGTAGATCATTTCTTCTTGGTAATAAAAATGATATCCTTTCCCCTCTACAGCAGATCGTAACCAGGTTTTTGTTTCCTCTGGAAACTTAGCGAAATAACGTTCTTCACTCAAATGGGGATCTTTGTTTAAATACTTCAAAGATTGTGATAAAAAGAATTCGGCTTCGTTTGTGGTGATTCCCAGTTTTCGTTTTGCAGTGGTTAAAAAAGACTCTTCTTTTGTTCCCCAAGTCCAGATCCGCGGACGTTTTTGAAAACTATTTGGGTTTTTTAGAACTTCTTTTAGAGTATCGATTCCTTCTCCCGATTTTGCGTTAACTAAAACAAACTGGAGACCAATGGATTTTTTTAGTTTTTCTAAATTCAGTTGGATTCTTTTTTTCTCGAGCACATCTTTCATGGTAAGGACCACAAGAGTGGGAACTCCCATATCAATGATTTGAAGTAAAAATTGAAGACCCCGTTCCAAGTTTAGAGCGTCCAAAACATAAATGACTTGTTCCTCTGGTTTTCTAGAAAGTAACACTTCGTAAGCAATTTTTTTGTCTTCTGCAATGCCACCAAGACCGTATGTTCCCGGTAAGTCGGTGATGATCCATTCGGAATCATCTAAAGTAAGGGTTCCTTCTCTTTTTTCTACAGTGACCCCGCTGAAGTTTCCTGTTTTTTGTTTAAGGCCGGTGAGTTGATTGAAGAGTGTTGACTTCCCACAATTGGGATTTCCAACTAAATAAATTCGTTTTTCTTTCATGTTTGTCTTAATTTAATTTTTATGGCATTCCCATCATGGATCCTTAGAGCAATTGTGGTTCCACTCAAATTGCAGATCATTTTCCCGAGTAATAGAGATTTATCTTTTAACGTAATTTCTGCACCGGGGAAAAAACCAAGTTCCAATAATTCGGTTAACATGGGTTTCGGAAGTTGTTCGGAATCTAAAGAAACAATCTCTGCCGTTTCTCCAATTTTTAAATCTTGTATTGTCATTTGTTTGGTTTATGAAATTGCAAATTTTTGTGTATCACGGAATAAGTTGATTTCTGGAGCCATTGATTTAACATAGCGATCAAAGTATAACATTTGTTTCATTAGAAGTGCAAACTCCCTTGGAATTTTTAATCCATTTTTTTCGGCAATTTCCTTCATGTCGTACATGATTCGATTTACCCTAGATTCGTCAAACATCTCATTATCGGTTAAATGAACATAAACTGATTCTAATTCATTAAAAACTGCATCTAATTCTTTTGCAAGGAGGGTAGGATTTACTCCACTATCAGTGGAATCCATTTCAACCAAACCTTGTGCAACTAACGTAGGTTCACCAATTCCAATCCCTTGGGTAAATAACATAAGCCCCTTCCAGATTTTAGGAGAGATCCTTCCTACAATTCCAAAATCAATAAAACCGATAGTTCCATCTTTTAGAATCATTAAGTTTCCAGCATGGACATCTGCATGGAAAAATCCTTGGTTGGCTAAGGAAGAGAACCAAATCTCTAAAGCATCACTTAAAACCTTTCTTGGATTGTTTGTGAACTTACGAAGCCCAACTTCATCGGTAATGGGAACACCATAGAATCGTTCCATAGTTAAAACCTTTTTTGAGGAGAGAGTGTGGTAAACTCTGGGAACTCTGGCTCTTGATTCTTTCACACGTAAAAGATACTCTTCGAACTCTTCTATGTTTTTTGCTTCTTGGATAAAATCGATTTCCTGTAAGATAGAAATTTGAAATTCATCAAACATAGCAGTGAGTCCTGATTTTTTAAATTCAGGAGCTATGAACTCTAAAATTTTAGTTAGGATTCCTAAAATCTGCATGTCGGTTTTTAATGTTAGGTGGACGTCCGGCCTTTGGACTTTGACAACCACATCCAATCCTTCTTTGGTTACGGCAGCATGGACTTGTGCTATTGAAGCTGAGGCTAAGGGAGTTTCTTCGAAACTATGGAATAACGATTCTAGTTTCCCACCCAATTCTCGTTCTACGGAGGAACGAATGTCTCGGAAGGCGACGGGGCGGACGGAATCCAAACAGGCCTGCATTTCCTCTACATATTCTTTGGGGAAGAGGGAAGGGGCGCTCGCAATGAACTGGCCGAGTTTGATATAGGTGGCTCCGAGGTTAGAAAACGCTTCTCTGAGGGTGATGGCGATTTCTCGGTGGTTGGGATGTCCCTTTGCCAGTTGGGCGAGAATCCCGATTGCCTTGGAGGTAAACACAAAACTGGAATGAGCGACTCGAAGGCTTGATTGCCAACCAAAAGAAACTAGTTCAGAAAGGGAATCCATACGCCCTAGTTTGAGACCTAAATCCGGATTGGAAACGAGAAAATCCCCTTCGCTTCTGCAATTGAAATAGAGTTGCAGGAATAGGTCTCAAACAAAAACTTATCAAATCGCACCCATGAGCCAAGAAACTGTCCTGTACCAAGAGTTAGAGAAACTCGATCTCAACGAGATCAAAAAAATCGCAAGCCTTTGGAACATCCAAAAGATCCCGGGAAAGGACAAAAAATCGACAATTTTGGGCCTCATGGAGACTTTCCAGAACGAGTTTTACCTAAAAGGGATCCTGGAAAAGTTCACCCCTTTACAAGTCAATATTCTCACATCCATTTTAAAGAACAAAGGAGTGATGACACTCGGAGAAATTTCGAGAAAGGTCAACATTCCACCAATCAACGTGGAGATGGAACTCAACGTTCTCCGCAAATACTACCTTCTTTACCAAAGAAAAAATCGCGAACGCCTAACAAACAATTTAGACAAATACCATACTTATGATGAATACTTAAGACTCATCAAGGTAGAGACAAATCCAAAAGGTGAGAAGTTTAAATTCTCGATTGAGAAGGCTTTACACAAAGCTACTCTTGCTGAACTCCCAGAGGAATGGAAAGAAGCGGTTGGTGCTAAAAAAGGCGAACACATTGAAACATTCTTAAAGAATGCTCTCGATGCAGAATTCCTCCAAAAGTTAATCGATGAACTTTCTGATTTTGACAAAGACGTCCTTCATCAAATTTATATCCACGGTGGTGTGATAGAAGCGGATACAATCCGAAACTATATCACTGTGAACCGAGGTAGGTTTGAACAAACCATTCCTCATCTAACTTCTCTTTATCTTGTACGTGATTTATATTATGTAGAAGATAAATTTATTCGGGTCATTGTCATTCCGAAAGAGATTTTAGATCACTTACAATTTTCTCCTATTTTACCTCCGGTAAAAAAAGGAACTCGAGTTCGTCAGGAAAAAATTTCTGCCAATGGTCTCGATTTTTTCTTAAACGTAAAAAAACTCATTTCGTATATTTCACGTAAAGGTTTGAACCTTGCAAAATCAGGAAAAATCAAACAAGCAGATCATAAAAGAACAGAAACTGAACTTTTATCTCCTGATATTGAAATTTTCCCTGAAAAGAGCCAGGTTTACCAAATTGAGCTCATTCTTCCCATCTTAAAACTTTTGGGTTATGTAGATATCAAAGGTGAGAATGTAATTCTTGTTCAGGATACAGATGAATTTCTAAAGAAAGATATTTTTGAAATCATGAAACTTGTCATTCATGAAGTGAATGAAGCAAGAACTCGTCGTTTGAATCCAGCGGAAGTATTTACGGCAACAGAAGTTCCTTTCTATGAAAAAGGAATTTTGGACAAAACTGTAAAACTCATTATGGCACATGGAAAGATCAACACATCCGTTATCTTTTCTCATATCATTCGTGATCATTTGGTTTTTTCACCAACCTTCCAAATCAAAACTTACGAAGAAGATCTGGCAGACTTACGAAAAGAAATCATTTCTGCTATTTTCTACTTACAACTTTTTGGGCTCATCGAAGTGGAATACCCACAACGAAACTTGAGCCTTTCTGAACTTGGTGCCCATTACTTCAACCACGAAGCCCTTGTTACAGTGACAGAAAAAGGTGGAATCACCATTAACCCTGACTTCTCGATCATTGCTTTCCCCGATCGAGTGTCTTTACATGGTATTCATTTATTAAAAGCATTCTGCGAATTGAAAGATTACGACAGAGTTTACACTTTTTTACTCACAAAAGATAGTTTCCAATTGGGTATCCTACTTGGTTACGACAAAGAAACCTTCATTCATTTCCTTCGTGAATCATCGAAAGCGGAACTGGCACAAAACTTACTCTTCTTATTGGATGATTGGGGTAATAACTTACCAATCGTAACCATTACCGAAGATTCGGTTCTTCTTAGAACCAAAGACTCACAAGTGATGGAACTCCTTCTCGGTCAAATTAAAGGCAAAAAGTTTGTATTAGAAGAGGTGAGTCCCACAGGTATCATCATTGAAAAATCGAAGGTGATGGAAGTGATAGCCATCTCAGAAAAATTAAATATGATCATCCGGTTGAATCGTTAGTTTGTAAAAAACACCCTTAAATGAAAAAAGACCAACAACTGTTGGTCTTTTTTTTGAAACGAGCCGATTCGAAGAGATAGGCTTATTTTTTTTCGCCGACTGTAAGTTCCGGATCTGTAACTTTGATTTTGTTTTTAAAATCCCATTTACGAAAGGGAGAGACTGCATCCAAACGTTCTTGGCTTACAAAGAATAACCTTTCTCCGTATTTAACAAGCCCACCCTTATAATAAGCATACTTCGTCTTATGGTCTACCATTCCCACTTCTACGACCTTATTCCAATCTTCGCAGGTCTTTAAAGAAGGTACCTTTCGGAGATACAATTCCTTAATCGAGTTTTCTTTTACTGCGTCGCGAAGTATTTTTTCCCATTCCATATTCGAATAGCCTTTCTTTCCTTACCTAAATTTCAATTTCATTTTTCATTTTATTCGAGAGTATACGACGTGGACTACGGAAAAAAACAAAAAATATAAGAAAAACAGCCATGAATCGCCATGGACTTGGGCCGAATTGGATATACGGAGTTGTTCTTTCCTCTAATACCGTCGGTAAATCCAAATACCCAATGCCTTTTTGGAATGTTTGTAATTCACCCATCATTTCACGTCCCCATGGATCAAAGGCCGTGGTAAGGCCAGTGACTGCAACTCGAACAATGGGTCTTCCCGATTCTATTGACCTTAGTCTACCAGCACCTGCATGTTGCATGGTTTCTGTTTGGCTTTCAAACCAAGAATCATTAGTGAGATTGAGAATGAATTCCGGCGGAGAATGTTCAATCATCTTACGAACTAAGTCGGGATAGAGAATTTCATAACAGATCAGTGGACTAAATGTAACAGTCTCTCCTGTTTTGGTTTGGAACCTCAAAGCATCTGTTAGTTTTCCTGGCATGTGGCGACTCGTTTCCGGAAAGAGGGAACGTAGCCAGGGCATTTGCTTTTCTCCCGGTAAATATTCTCCGAAAGGTAGAAGTATTTGTTTGTACCTTCTTTCTGACAACATAGAGATGGGATGGAGAAGAGTGAATGAATTTCTAGAACCTTCGTCTGAAACGAGCTCATTAAATACAAGAGGGGCATTGCTATTTCGCACGAGACTTTCTGTAATTTCCACAAAACTTTTGCTATACGTTGAGTTTTGATCCTTAGAATCGAGGGTTCCAAGAAACGGAATAGCTGATTCGGGAATTACAATTAAATCAATAGGTTTAGGAGAATTTCGAATGGCTTCTAGACCAATATCATAAACCGATTGTATGGTTTTAGTCATCCATACTTGGTTTTCCTGAACTTCCCTTTTCGCATACTCTGTATTTGGTTGTAGTAATGTTAGATGTATGGTTGGACCTTGAGGGATGGTTTCTGCTAGGAAGTATAAGTTAATGGTGAAAAAACAAACGATTGGAAGAAGATAGGGAAGATAACCACGAATCCCTTTGTCGGATTTAAGAATCATCAGATATAAAAGGGAGGCAGAGATAACGGAAACAAACCCTAATACTTCCGTTCCCAATCGAGCCATCTGCCGCCAAATGATATTGTTTCGAAATAAATCCCCCCAATACACTGGAAAAACCATGGGGCAAATCCAATCGGAGATTAAAAAAAGAGAGGGGAGGACAAGCAAAAAGAAATAGGTGTCTTTTATCTTTCGTTGTTTTGTAAAAAAGACAGAACCAAAAAAAATAATTCCAATCTTGTAAAATGAAACAAGAGCATAAATCAAAAATAGGAGTGAAGATAGGATCACTCCCTGTCCTGAAATATTTCGGATGGCATTCCAGATCCAATAGAAACTGGTAAGAGTCACAAGACTGGAGAAAAGAAGAGTCGAAGTGAGCGTTTGTTTCCAATTGGAAGTGGTTGTGAGTTGTTTGGTGAAATAAAGAAGTAGGAAGATACAAAGAAACCCTGCGGAAGTGAATCCGAAGGGTTCTAGGGCCAACGCAAATAAAATTGCTGCTGGTATGAGTAATAAAAGTGGATATTTAATTTTCGGAATTTTTGAGTGTTTTCTCATATTCCATTCTTCTTGAATATTCCTCTGCTAATTCCTTACTGCCTAAGGTTTGGATTCTAATTTCCATTAATTTTTTTTCACGTTCGGATTCCGAAAGGTTGGGATAGTTTTTTAGTAAGTTTTTTTCTTCTGTTTGGAGTTTTGAAATTTTTTCCTCTTCTTCCTTCATTTCTTTCAATACTTTTTCCATCCGATCGTTTCCATCTTTACCAAAATAACGAATCCTAACTTCTTTTTCTTTGGCCTCTCTCTCTGAACCAGATAACTTAGAGAGTTCGTTTTGCCTTAGGTCCATTTCTGTTTCAAACTTATCAAACTTAGGTTCTCTTGCAGCCACTGCATTATAAAAGGAACCAAAGGATTTTTTACGGTAGTCTTCGTATAAACGAATTCTTTCGTCTGCTTTTAAGTTTTTGGTTTCATCTAAAAAATTCTTTCGGTTAAAACTAAAATCAGCGGTTGCTTCTTCTAATCCGAAAATGAGTTCCGCATCTTCTTTGGCAAAATATTTCCTTCTGAGTTGTTTGATCTGTTCGTATCGTTCTTGGTTGGTGTAGGATTTGCTAGAAGGATCTAATTGAACCATTGCTTCTTCATACTTTAAATAATTGGATAACATGCCAATCAATCGTTTCGCATCTTCTCCATTGTATTCATTTTGGAGGAAGGCTTTGATGTATTCGTGGCATTGTTCGCGTGTGCTGCCTTCCGGACATTGCCTACGTAAGTTCCAAAGTTCCGATATAAAATTTAGCTCTCCTGATTTTGCACGGGTAAGGATTTCCTCGAAACGCAAAAACTGTCCATCAGCAGTGAAGATGGTCTTTGCTGATTCTAAATAAAATGGATCTACTGAGAATCCATCACTTTGTGTGCGAAAGTAAGATTCGGCTTTGTCATTTGGATTTTCATCGTTTGTGTTTTCCATTTGGTTGGGACTGAGGATCCGAAAGGCAATGTATAATAGGAGTAAGACTCCAATGCCGTAACTAAGGTAACGTAAATATTTAAAATTCATGGGAGATGGTATCGTAGTAAAGGATGGATAGAAACTTCTGCAAACAAAAAAACCCAAGCGTGTGCTTGGGTTTTTCGAAAAAACTTCGGAATTGAATTACTGATTAGCCTTCATGTTGGAAGCCATATTCAAATAGTAACCTTCTACATCATACCAAAGACTTCCAGAACGAAGAGTGTTGGATGCTTGTAAGTGGTCTACACCTGTAGTGAAGATTCCGTAAGAAGGTCCGCCTTTCCAAGTTCCCCATTTTTGAGAAGAAAGCGGAACGAGACCATCGTTAGTAGCTCCTTGTCCTTGGAAAAGCCCACCAGCAGCACAAGCCGGGTGAAGAATTCCCATAAGTGGGTGTTGGATGAGGTCGGGAAGTGTGATGTAAGATCCATAAGAGAAATACTTCACACCTGATTTGTTAGGAGTGTAAGAGTTAAAAGAAGTGAGTCCTTCTTTGGTCAAAGAAGACAAAGCCGCTAAAGCGTTTTGTTGGTTGGTTCCACCGTAAACTACTTTTACAAGAGTTTCTACAACGCTTGCTACAAATGGTTGGATCCATCCAGGAAGCACAGTTTTGATAATGTCTGCAATCGGTGAACCGTAGTGTGGCGTATTCAATGTGGTGAGGGAAGCTGTGCGTCCAGAAAGTCCAAGGTTCGAAACCATATAACGGCTATCGAGTCCACCTTGGGAGTGACCGAGGATGTGGAATTTTCCCGTGTAGTTTGTGGCAGCCGAGTAAGTAAGAATGGCAGCCTTTAATTCCTGAGCGCGAACTTCGTTCGAGTTTGCTGCAGTTTTTCCTGGAGCAAATACGGTAGCTCCTTGGCTTCGGAGGTAATCGTCAGTTCCACCCCAATAGTTTACGATGCTGATGATTCCGCCAGAGTTTTCGCCCCAACCAAAAAGGCCATGGGATAGGATGATTGGGTAGGTACCAGCAAGTGGCTTCGAGGAAGAACCGGAGCTAGCGAGAACGGGAGTTGCTAAAGCGACTGTTATAAAAATGGCTAAAAGACCTTTCTTTATCATAAAATTTTCACCTTTGAATTTTCTAAGATAAAACTGTGTCAATTTGCCTTACTTAAGGCAAGGATAATTTCGCTACAGATTTGAAAAAAAAACGGTATTTTTGTAACAATTGAACGCGTTCAAAAAATACTTGTGGTTCGATCGGTTCTCGTTTCCATTTGAAGGGAAGTAGTTTTTTAGTTTTATGCCAAACACGTTGCCAAAAAAAATATCCAACCAAACATTGAGTAAACGAGAAGTGACAAAGGAGAGGATTTATAATTCTGCGATTACCTTGTTTCGAAAAGAAGGTTATGAACTCGCTACCATGCGTCGGATTGCAAAAGAGGCTCGAGTTTCTTTAGGCCTTACTTACTACCATTTCAAAACGAAAGAAGAGATAGTTCTTCATTTTTATAGAGAGACTCAAATTGAAGTCAAACAACGAGCCACAAATTTTTTTAAAACAACAAGGGACTTTAAGTCCAGACTCAAATTCATCATTCTAACTCAATTGGAAAGTTTTTCTGATTATAAAATTTTTTTGCAAGTATTGGCTAGACATGCGGGAGATCCAAATCATTCCCTTTCCCCATTCAGTCCTGAGACATTACTCATTCGAGAAGAGACTGTGGGCCTCATCCGTGATGCCTTAGAGACATCGAATTTAAAGATTCGAGATGACCTTGCTGCGATTTTGCCAGAATTACTTTGGATGGAACAAATGGGGTTAATTTACTTTTGGTTGTCTGATTTTTCAAAGTCTTATATCAATACAAAACTTCTAATGAATGATTCCTTAGAATTGACATTCAAACTCATCAAACTTTCCAATTTTCCTTTGTTTAAAAACGTAATGGGCCCTATCTTTCGGATGTATCGTTTGGTAAAAGGAAACCCTCTAACAAAAAATCGCTAAAACTATACTTGCCAAAGCTAAAATAGTTCGGTAATATCTGTCGCATGAAAATAGCCCGAAAGAATTGGTTTCCCTTTGGTTTGCGTCCAAAACCAAATGGTCTATTTTATCTTTTTATAAAACTCGTTTGCGGTAACGAATATAAAACCGTTCAAAGGAAGATTTGTCCCAGAACTTCACTGCTTCTTCGTTTTGTAAAATGGCCCTAAGCTCAATCGCCGGGATGCATTTTTCTTTGCACCAAAGGTCTACATCTTCTAGAAGAGAAGACATATATCCTTTTTTCTTTTTGCCGAGTTTGGTGACGGCAAGATCGATAAATAGGCTTCTTTCTTCTTCTAAATGGGGTTTTTCTTCCACCCGACCAATGAGTAAAGATACAAGTTCCGCCTCTTCAAAGAACCCACGCATATACACTTTGCCAGTTCCAATGAGTTTGAAGTAGATATCGGTGAATTTGGTTGCGGCCCGTGGGCGGATGCGAAAAAGACCATCTAACTCGAGTTCGTTTACCTTACGATAAAACTGATTTACGAGTTCGATGGTCTGGTTTCTATCGGATTCGTTTAGGTCTCTAATCACCTAAACCATTCGATTGATGAGGTAAGTTTTTAGTTCAGCCACTGGGATTCGCTCTTGTTTCATCGAATCTCTTTCCCGAATGGTGACCGTTCCATCACTCATTGTGTCGTAGTCCACAGTGATACAAAACGGAGTTCCAATTTCGTCATGGCGGCGGTACCTTTTTCCAATAGCACCACTGTCATCATAATCTACATACCAGTGGTTTCGTAGGTCCGCATAAATTTCTTTAGCTTTGGCATCCAGTCCGTCTTTTTTCATCAAAGGAAAGATCGCCACCTTCATTGGGCTCACTCGTTTTCCAAAACGAAGGACGGTGCGAATTTCATCCTTTTCTAATTTTTCTTCTTCATACGCATCACAAAGGACGGCAAGGAAAAGTCTGTTGAGACCAAGGGCTGGTTCTACCACATAAGGAAGGTATTTTTTCTTAGCATCCAGATCATGATACTTCAAATCTTCAGAAGAAAAGGTTTCATGTTGGGTAAGGTCGTAATCGGTCCTGGAAGCAACACCCCAAAGTTCTCCCCAACCAAAGGGATATTTGTATTCAATGTCACTTGTGGAATCACTATAAAAAGAAAGTTCTTCCTTTTCATGTTCGCGGACACGTAGGTTTTCTTTTTTAAGTCCGACTACATTTACGAGCCAGTCCATGCAATAGTCGACCCAATACTTAAACCATTCTTTTTGGGTTCCTGGTTCGCAGAAAAATTCCATCTCCATTTGTTCGAACTCGCGAGTACGAAAGATAAATTGGCGAGCCATGATTTCGTTTCGAAAGGACTTCCCGATTTGGGCAATTCCAAAAGGAACTTTCTTTCGAGCAATTTGGGTTACGTTTTTAAAATTGATAAAAATCCCTTGGGCCGTTTCCGGGCGAAGGTAAATGTCTGTGGCTCCTTCTTCGGAGGCACCGTGGGATGTTTTGAACATCAAATTGAATTGGCGGGCATCCGTAAAACTTCCGACCGTCCCACAGGTAGGGCAGGCATAAGCTTTGTCTCTTATGGTATTTGTGAGTTCTTCTAAACTTTTTCCGGTAGCGGCACCTTCCCCTTCTTTATCTTCCAAAAACTTATCCACTCGGATTCGTGTTTTGCATTTTTTACAATCCATAAGGGGATCATTGAAGTTGGAAATATGGCCAGATGCTTCCCAAACGCGTGGGTGGAGGAGGATGGAGGAATCAAGCCCCAAAACATCGTCCCGTCTATGAACAAAGTATTCCCACCAAAGTCTTTTTAGATTGTTTAATACTTCGATTCCGTTCGGGCCATAGTCAAATGTGTTGGAGAGGCCTCCGTAAATTTCGGATCCTGGGAAAACAAAGCCTCTTCGTTTGGAGACTGCTACTATGGGTTTGAGCGACTGCTCTTCTTTCTCTTTCGGCTGTGCCATATCCGCCAAATTTTTTGTTTTCCATGAAAATTCAAAGTATTTTCCTTGAGATAAGACTAAAGAATGGATTCGGCAAACGTAAAAACACTCTCTCCCTGGGCTAAAAAATCCTTAACCTTCTTCCTTTGGATGTCCCCCTTGTTTTCTTTGGGACCATTTCTGGCCTTTGGTATCCTCTTTGCCTTCCCAGGTGAATTTAGGCTACGCCTCCGTGCCTTAGCCGTCATTGCAGTTTATATCCTTTCTTGGATTGTATTCTATCCCGTGGAACTTCTCCATAGGTCCGGATTGGAATGGGAAGGAGTGATCAACGAATTCCTTGCCAAAGATTCCAGAAGCCTTCAGTTGAAGTTTGGATTTGTAATCCTTTGTTTTTTATTACTCCTAACGAACTATCTCCACAGCCGAAGCCGTAACCAAAAAAGAGAGACAGTTCGAAAAACAAAACTACAAACAGAAAATCCCCATTCCACAATTCGTACTGAGATGCGAATCCGTGATGCAAAATTTGATACACTTCTACTAGTCTTATTCCTTGCTCTTCTTCTTAATTTGGGATTTCAATACTTCTCCGAAAAATTACATCCGAACAAATCACTTTCGCCACTGGCCCCACTTGTGGATGTTTACCAATTTGTATTTAATTATTCGATCTCCCTTTGTATTTTGCTTTTTAGTTTTAATCGAAACAAAATCCCTTCCCTCATTGCAAAACCTTATTTGCGTTATATGGAAGGAATTCGTATTCGAGAGAGATGGAAAGCAGCAGTTGTATCCCAAAGTCGCTTCCCATTTCGGTTGGAACTAGTGGTAAAAGAAAAGGCAAAATTTCGAGATCGGATCCTTCCTGGTTTTGGACATGTCTATGTTTATGAATACTGGCGCGGATTTCCGATTTTATTTTTAACTCTCCTTTTGTTTTTGTTTTCAGCAGTCTGGGTTTTTTCTTATTTAAGTCCTATCTTTGGAATTCAATTTTTAGCAGGGTTTGGATTAAAACCTGGAGTTCCCGATAAAGATTTTTTTATCTCAGCACAAAACGTAGCTTATGCGGGATTCTCCGTTTTAGCCCTTGTCGGAATATACTTTTATTCCTCTTACTTACTCGAAAAATCTTTTAGTTTGGAGAACTTAGGAGTTAAAGAAGACAAAGTTGGTGAGTCAGAACCATTTTTTAAACCGGGTTTACGCAAAGGATTTCGAAATGTTTTGCCACTGTCGTTACTCTTTCATTTGATTTTGATTTCACTTGTTTTTCTTATTCCGATCACACTCCAGCGGAATAAAAAGAAAGACCAGTCTTCACAAAAAAATGAACATTTTCGGCCTGAAAAAATGGAATTCTATTTTATCGATCCAAATGTTCCTGACGATACCAAGGGACTCAATGGTGGAATTGTCACAGGAAATGAAACCGAAAACAAAGAGAAAGGGGAAAAAATCTCCAACGAAAAAGTAGCGGACAATGGCCCGGTTAAAGGTTATATAAAAAAAATTCGCGGGAAAAAAGTCCCACCCACTTACTCTAATTATATCTCAGCAAAGATGCGGATTCCTGAAAGTTATATGGATTATTGGGCAAAAGCTCCTCATCCTTATTCTTCTGTAGTTGCTTATACCATCACTCAAGATGGGGATGTGATCGATGTGGAACTTGTCGAAGCCTCCGATTATCCGGACCAAGATTTACGAACCTTACAACTTGTAGAGAGTTTGGGTCCACTCATGCCACCACCTGGAACCAAAAATGACATCCGAGTAACTGAGTTATTCTGGAATGGTCCCATTGACCCTGAATTTGTTCCCACACCTTTACAAAAAGAAATGATCAACTTATTTGACGGCCGTTATATGGAAGAGTTATCAGAATGAAAGAAGTTGGGTTTTTTGATTATTTAATTGGATCACTTACGGTTCTTCCTTGGGCCATAGTCATTTGGAAAGCATACAAACCGAAGAAAGGATGGCAGGAAGTTTTAGGAATTCTTTTGGCTTTGGTTTTTGGGTGGTTGTCTACAGATCTTATTCTACGTCTCCACCCCATCCTTTGGCCTGAAACCGATTTTATGCCGAAGAAAAAAATTAGTCTCCTTTCCCAAACAGCCCACCTAGCGTTCATTCAAGCGGGAATCACTGAAGAAACTTTCAAAATATTTTTTATTATGATTTTATCTTTTGTATTGGGTTATGATAAAAAAACAAAAACTTTTTCTCCCAATGTAGTTTTGTTTGGCTCTTTCGTAGCCATGGGATTTTCCTTTATCGAAAACACACATTACATTGCCAGGGAACCAGAGGAAAAAAAATTAGATCTGTTTTTTGCTAGAACCGTTCATTCTTCCAATATCCATTTACTCATTAATCTTTGTTTCTCTTTGTTTTTGTTAAAGAGTAATGCTAAATTGGAATCAGCAAATAAAAGACTCTATATTGGTTTTGGGTTTTTGTTAGCGGTTATGCAACATGGGGTTGTTGATTTTCTTTTGATTCCTGGTTCCACCATTGGGCTTTGGATCGCCACATCTTTGTTTGTGGGAATTTGGGTTTGGGTTGTCAATGATTGGCGAGAACTAGTGCAAGAAAGAAAAGAGGAAACAAAGAATCTGGCCACCGCAATCACCGAATAACCAATCGATTCGGATTGTGGATTACATACAGCTTTCTACTTCTACTTTGTAGATAAAAAAACTCTGATACCCGCTTCCGAATATTCTTCCCAATCCATCTGGTAGGTTCTGATTTTTGGAATTTCTGGATGGCTCCAAATTTCTGCCCAAAATTTCGGAACAACTTCCTCGGGAGCCCCTGGTTGGATTTGAAAGTAACGACCGTTTTGTGGAGTGATCTGAACCTTTTCCATTCCAGCGAGCACTTCTGCGTTTGGTTCCACAGCATAACCTAACAAAAAATCGTAAGCCCCATTTTCATCCGATGCATAATTAAAATACACACCAAAGAGTGGATCAAATTTTCGCAAGATTTCCATTTGTTTGGGAATGTCTTCTTTATAAAACCGAGAATATACGGCAGGTATTTTAATATCAGCATCCCCCGGCGCGTTGGAAGTTCGGATACGAAGTCCCATCACCGTGAATTTTTCCGTTTTTACTAGTGGTTCCGTCACTTCCGACATATAGAAAAAGTTTCAGTTTCGCAAAAAAACGCAACCTTTTCTTGGTGAAGTGTTTGACTTACTGCACCTCCCTGTACTTATGGTAATTACTCCTGGTGATTATGGAGAGAAGGCCATACCCGTTCCCATTCCGAACACGGAAGTCAAGCTTCTCATCGCCGATGGTACTATTGGGTTCGCTCAATGGGAGAGTAGGACATTGCCGGGTTAGCACTAATAACTCATACGAAAGCGTGGACTTAGGTTCACGCTTTTTTTATTTCTGGACGGTTTGTGTGAGCCGGCTGCCGTCCGCGACTATTCGCTAGGCAAACATAGTTTGCTCCGCGAATGTCGCCTGCTCGTTCCCTACGGGTCACTGCGCAGCTTTGCCGGTTTGAATTTTATGAAATGGAAAGCTAATCGAAAGGTTGGCTTTTTTTATATACGTGTTAAATCCCCATGAGGGAAGTCAATAGCCGCAAGGAACAAATGGTTTGCGAAATGGGCGAGGTATTCTTCAAGGAGCAGACCTCAGAGCCAGGAGTTTTATAGTTTTATGAAATTTGATATTAGCTCCAGAAAATATTAGAAGATTTGATTTTTGATAATCATCAAGTAGTATTCTGAAGATTAAGTGAAGAGAAGGATCTGATAACAAGTATTAGGGGTAAAGAAAGAATGATGAGTTATAAAAATTTCTCTACAAATTCAGCTTGTGAATACTAAAGAAGGATATAACAATTTTTTTCATCAATCCCACAGGGAATAGGACTAAAAGTAATAGTGTATGAAAAGAAACTTAAAAGTTCTTATTTCATTTTTTATTGTTGTTGGATTATTTGCCAGACCAAGTAATTTACCGACTAATGCAGAGAGATGTATTGACGAAAAATGCTACAAACTTGTAAAAGAAAATGATGATTTTCGACTAATTAAAATTTGGGATCTAGAAGGAGTTATTCAATCGGAAAGTAAAATTGATAAAAAGCATTCAGGTATTAGTTATGATACTCTTTACTATCACGGGAAATTTTATCAAAGATTCCAAAATAATAGGACCAATAGAGTAAAAAAATATCTACCACCAGAGTATAAACCTAAAAAAATTCCGGCAGATGCTGTATTTAACTTAGAGCTATCCAAATGGGAAAGCGGTAACTATATAGAAGGAAAAAAAGAGGGAATATGGAATTTATACTGGGCAGATGGAGAATTTGCTGGAAATGCAGTTTATCTCAATGATAACTTAAATGGTGATGTAGAAATTGGATATGAAGATGGAAAGAAACATCTTAAATGCAGCTATTTGAACAGAAAAAGAAACGGAGTCTGTTTAAGCTACTTTCCAAATGGAAGCATTTTTCAGGAGTCTCTGTATCGGGATGGTCAACTTGATGGTATTAGAAATACTTATGATGAAAAAGGGAATTTGGTCTATATTGATAAATTTATTAAGGGAAAATTCATAAATGAATCGAAGTAGTAGTTTGCTTTATTTTGAACCTTGAACTAGTCGATAAATCAGAAGACGGACTGTAAGAGATAGATTTCTTATCCAAGAAAGTGAGTGCTTGTTCCGAAGTTGTTGAAGGTAAGCCAAGCCGCGTAGCTACTAACTCATTTTATACAAAGTGATCGATTTATAAAGTCCAGTCTTCGATTCTTAAATTTTTGACTCTTTCAAATTCTTTAGTATTGTTTGTTACAAAGATTAGGTTTCGAGAAATCGCTTGAGCAGCTAAAAGAGCATCGATAGATCCAATGATTTTCCCTGATTTTTTTAAATCGGCTTTAATTTTTCCAAAAGCTTCAGTGTCTTTTTGTTCGAAAGGTAATATCTCAAAAATAGTTAGGAATTCAATGAGAGAGAGTCGATTTTTCTCCTTATGGGCACTATTTTCGACGCCAAATTCAAGCTCCGCTAATGTTAAAGATGAGATAGAAATACCTTTGTTATGATTTCTTTTTAATTTATCTAAAAGTAGTTGGTTTTTCTTTTTAATTAGAAAAATACAAATATTTGTATCGAGAAGGAACATCAAAAACTCTCTCTTTCTGATTCAGGTAAATCAATTCTCCCTTCTTTAAGGAAGTCTGTAGTGAAACCATTCAAACCATCAAGAAAGGTATTCCATGCCTTGTTTTTGGGAACTAGAATAACAGCATCTCCCACTTTCTGTATAAAAACTTCTTCTCCCTTGAATTGAAATTCTTTTGGAATTCTGACTGCTTGGCTTCTACCGTTAATAAATATTTTTGCTGTTTGCATGAATTATGGTATATACCGTGATATATTCCTGGTCAATATTCTTTTTGAGTATGTTTAAATTTTTATAGATCACCATCTTATTAGCGAAATTTCCAATTCATTCATTTTCGAGAATGTCTGTCGCTGTTTGACTTCCCAATTGTTCTGCGAGTCCAATCAGAATTCCTTCCACCCCACGAATGTAACAGAGCCGATAGATATTCTGAAAATTAACGACTTCACCAACAAGTTCAGCACCAAACTTTGTTAGTCGAGATAACAATTCGTCAAGGTTGTCCACTCGGAACAGGATCCGAAGGTAGCCAAGTGAGTTAACAGGAGCGATTCTATGGTCAGCTATCGTATTAGGGGAAAGAAATTGCGAAAGTTCAAGTCGGGTGTGTCCATCAGGAGTCACCATCATCGCAATCTCAACTTTTTGATTTGCAAGTCCTGTAACTCGTCCCGCCCATTCTCCTTCCACTGCCATGCGACCTTCTAATGTCAGCCCTATCTCTTCGAAAAAAGAAATTGCCGAATCGAGGGATTCAACTACGATTCCGACATTGTGCATTTCCAATAATTTACTTTTTGCCATGGCCTTCTTTTCTAATGAAGTTGAATTTGATCAAGATGATTTATTGGTGTTTCCATTTTGGAAATGTAAATAGCTTATTGGTTGCGGAATGGGTGAGGCTTTTCATAAGAAGCCTGAGCATGTTCGGGGAAAAGTTCACCCCAGATCCACCGAGGAACTCACAGTAACTTTGAATAATTGATACACATCCATTCCTTCGGGAAGAACCAAATGGCCGTCAATGGCAAGAGAGGCAATTCCATGAACAATTGCCCAAGCACCAAGGGCTTTGGCATGAGCCAACTCTTTACTCACTCGTTCACTGGCAAAGGCAGCAAAGAGCAAACGAAAGGGACGTTGAGAACTCATCCATATTTCTTTGTTAGCTGTTTCCGGACCAGATTTTATACCTAGATCGATTTGGTTTAACATCAAGCGGTAAAGGTTTGGATGTTTCATCGCAAAACGAATGTATTCCACACCATAGTGATAGGCGAGGGAACGCCCACGGGTTTTCGGATTTTCCTTCTGTGCGACAAGCATGTTGTCTGCCAACTCATCATAACCGGAAGCCGCCACTGCCTGGAGTAATTCCTGTTTTCCTTTGAAATGAGCATAAGGTGCCATGTGGGTCACACCGATGGCAGAGGCAATGGAACGAAGGGAAAGTGCTTCTGTTCCTTGGTTTTGTAAGAGGGTGCGTGCTGCGGTTATGAGTGCGGGACGAAGGTCCCCATGATGGTAGGAACTGGATTCTTTCTCCTGACTCTGTTTCTTCTCGGCCATTACAACCTATAAGACCTGCTTAGCAAACCGGTAAAGCCTTTTCGAAAGAGATTCCAAAAGATCCGGCCTAAATCCACCAACATGACAGAAGCCCTATTTTTAGAGAAAGCGGTAGAAAAAGTGATTGCAATCTTTACAGTGTAAAGATTGGCTTGGTAACAAAGGAATTCCTTTTGGGAGAACAGAATGTCTCATTATGACACGGTGGTCATTGGTGCTGGTAACGCTGGTTTGATGGCGGCCACTCGGCTACAACGCGAAGGTTCAAAAACTTTGTTATTGGAAAGGCATAATGTTCCTGGGGGGTGTGCTACTTCCTTTGTGCGCGGCGATTTTGAATTTGAAGTCGCTCTCCACCAACTCAGTGGTGTAGGCACAGAATCCAGTCCGTTTATCATGCGCCGAGTTTTTGAAGAACTTGGTGTCTTAAATAAGATAGAGCTCGTACAAGAAGAAGAACTATATCGTATCATTATGCCAGGTAGGTTAGATGTTACCTTACCTGCAGACTGGGTGGAATTACAAGAGCATCTAAAAAAACTTTTTCCTGAGGAAGCTGATTCGATAAATCGGTTTTTCACATTGAGTGAAGCTGTGGTCAATGAGTATTATTTTATTTTACCCCGAATCCGGCTATCCAACGATGAAGAAAAACTCCGAACCAAATGTCCGAATTTTACAGCTTATGGTCTTCGTTCTACAAGTGATGTCTTGAATGAGTTTTTTTCTAATGATGACTTAATGAATGTCATAACACCATACTGGAGTTATGTGGGAATCCCGACGACTGATCTGGTTTTTGCTGAATTTATCGGGATGTTATATTTTTACTGTGTATATAAACCTTGGCATATTAAAGGTGGGTCTCAAATGTTATCGAGCGCTCTTCTTTCTTCCTTTGAGGAAGCCGGGGGAGAGGTGCGTTTCCACTGCGCAGCCGAAAAAATCTTAACTGAGAATGGTGCAGTACGTGCGGTTCTTCTGGAAACTGGAGAAACAGTCACTTGTGATGCTGTTGTCTCTAACGCAAGTCCTCTCATTACTTATCATGAAATGCTTGATTTGGATACCCCACCACCATCGGTTCTCCAGGATTTTAAATCTAGGAGGATGGGTGTATCTGCTGTTTGTCTTTATCTTGGATTAGATTGTTCTCCCGAAGAACTTGGGTTTACAACAGCATCCACCTTTGTCATGACCACTTCCAATGCAGAAGTCACAGAAGATCGAATGTATACTCTGGATGCACCAGATTGGGGAATGGTCACTTGTTATAACTTCATTGATGAGGAACTTGCACCAAAAGGGAAAGCAGTTGTCACTCTTGTTGCCTTACAATATGGAGAAGCTTGGAAGGAGATTCCCCCGGAAGGTTACATTTCCACCAAGTATGAGTTTGGTGACAAACTTATTGCACTTGTGGAAAAAGCTTATCCGAAGATTAGAGAACATATCGAAAAAGCAGAAGTGGCAACACCTATGACAATGATGCGCTATTTGAATACTCCTGGAGGTGCCATTTATGGATTCAAACAGACGTTACAAGATGGATCCCTTATGCGTGAATCTCTTGATGCGATAGATTGCCTTTACTCAGCAAGTAGTTGGACAAGTATGGGCGGATTCCAACCTACTTATTTGAATGGTTATAATACAGCACGAAAGATTCTCAAACGATTCAAAACCCAGCGCAAATCAGTAAGTCGCTCTAATTAAAATAACAAACAAAGTGTTTTACTCAAATAATGATCACCCCCAAGGGAAGGAAAATAAAAACATGTCCGGTAATAATTTAGAAGTAGAATCAAACGTTTTCAATTCCGTTGTAGGATTTCGAGAAGCAGTCACAAAAAAAGAAGAGATGGAAAGTAAGGGTTCTAACTTTCAGGAACAGAAAGGGAATGTCCGCCGAACCATTGATAGTCTCCATCCCAAAAGGCTTCGTCTTCGAGTAAAAAACATTCGAGTAGATACCCCATCCACAAAAACTTTGGAGATGGTTTCGGTAGATGGGAGGAGTTTGCCTCCGTTTCAGGCAGGCCAGTATATTAATTTGTTTGTGTCCCTTTCTGGAGTTTCCACAGCGAGACCTTATTCTATTTCCTCTTCACCGAAAGATCTTAGCTCTTATGAGTTGACCATCAAACGAGCTGAAGGTGGGTTTGTGAGCCCTTATTTACTCGATGATGTAAACATTGGCCAAGAGTTCGAAAGTTCTGGACCCATGGGTTCCTTTCACCATAATCCATTATTCCATGGTAATGATTTAGTTTTTATTGCTGGTGGTTCTGGTATTGCTCCCGCTATCAGTATGTTAAAATCCATTTTGGCATCATCCGAACCATTTCGATTTCATATCATTTATTCGAACAGTTTTGAAGAGGATGTTATTTTTATTGAAGAACTCCGTAAACTTGCAGAGGTTCATAAGAATTTTCTTTTGACTGAGTTTTTATCCCGTGAGTCCAGTCCCAATTTCATAGGATACCGTGGAAGGCTCACTCTAACCGTATTACAAGAGTTACTTCCAGATGCTACCTCTAAGATGTATTATGTTTGTGGGCCCACTCCCTTCAATGAAAATTCTGCGGCACTACTTTCCGAACTTGGTGTTAAACCAGGTCGTATTTTAATCGAAAGTAATGGGCCACCGAAAATGCCTGAAAGTATGTCCGATTGGCCCAAAACAGTTCGTCCTGAGGATATCGTGAACATCAAAGTAGGAAACATTTCTTTTCAAGCCAAGGTGGGTGAACCTCTTTTGAATAGTTTAGAACGGAATGGATTTTTTACAGAGAATGCCTGTCGTTCGGGGGAGTGTAGCCTTTGTCGTGTGAAACTAAAATCAGGAGAAGTATTTAGTCCACCGGAAGCCAAAATTCGCAAGTCAGATCGTAAGTTTGGTTGGATCCATTCCTGTGTTGCGTTTCCAGTAACAGATGTAGAAATTCAGTTATAAGTATTGGCATATATTCTATAGATTTTCCCTCTTTACGTTCCTTTCAGGGATTTGGACATACCTTACCTTAAAAAAGAACAAATAGTTTTTAAATTTTCCTTGAGCCAACCTTATTTCATTTGTTATTGGATGGTAGAGGTAATTCAAATAATGAAACGTAGTCTCGTTTTTTTTCTGATCGTCATCTCCCTGTTTACTAGCTCAGTGTATGCTCAAGGTAAAGTGGAAGGAAACGCATTACGCTTGAAGGGTGCCTTGTTCGCTGGTAGCCTTCGCACTGACTTGGAAAAAAGAAACTTTTACGGCGATATTGTTGGATTGGAATACAATCAAGATTGGCAAAACAATCGAGGAATGACACTCATCAATGATCTGGGGTTTGATTACTTCCACTCTTTGAACGCAGGAATCTTGAGTAATGTATTTTTAGGTTTACATTTAAATCGATTCACTCGCGGTTATGAATGGAATTCCTATTATGCTTCGGGCCTTGGTATCAAAGAGGGCGATTATCGATTACTCTATTCCGATATCAATTTAGGATTTACTCTTTCGCCTAGTTCCAACTTTAGAATCCTTCCCAAATATGTGATTAGGAGTATGAGCCAGTCCTTCGAAGGAAATTATCTCGGCATTGGTGGCCCATCTTACCTAGGGCAAGATACAAAAACTACTTCTGGTACGTCTGGGCTCGTTGGTGTTGGTTTTGAATTTGATCTGAACGATCGAGCAACACTATTTGCAGACTTCTTGCTCTTTGGACCTTTCCTCTTGAATTCTTCAGGAACTTACAACTCAGAACAGTTCAGAGTTTATAACAATGGTTTAGGATTTAATTATGCTAACGGTGGTTACACCTTCTATTCTGAAAAAATAAGTGTTGGTGGAAGTATTGTTGTGCTGCCTAAACTTCGACTTTTTGTGAGTTTTGAAAGAGAAAATATGACTGCAAAATCGAAGAGTCCTGTTGCTCTCAGTTTTGCTGGAGACAACTTAGATAGAGTTGGAACTTTGATGGAGTTTGTTTCCGCTACCGCTGCACACGATATCTCATTGTCGGGTGTCAAATTCGGAGTTACTTACGATTTAAATTTGTAACTTTTCTACTAAAAGTACTTGCAAATCCGATGCACTTGGAAGTAATGGTAATTACTCCTGGTGATTATGGAGAGAAGGCCATACCCGTTCCCATTCCGAACACGGAAGTCAAGCTTCTCATCGCCGATGGTACTATTGGGTTCGCTCAATGGGAGAGTAGGACATTGCCGGGTTAGCACTAATAACTCATACGAAAGCGTGGACTTAGGTTCACGCTTTTTTTATTTCTGGACGGTTTGTGTGAGCCGGCTGCCGTCCGCGACTATTCGCTAGGCAAACAAAGTTTGCTCCGCGAATGTCGCCTGCTCGTTCCCTATGGGTCACTGCGCAGCTTTGCCGGTTTGAATTTATGAAATGGAAAGCTAATCGAAAGGTTGGCTTTTTTTATTTGTAACGCGTTGTTTTGCTGGGTTAAGGTTGATATAAAATTTAATCCTTTAGTCAAACTCTCAATATTCCGCTTTTAACCAAAACGTTTGCTCTTTTTTTCGTCTAAGAAGTGGTATGGGTAATAGTATCAGAACTAATCAAAGGGCCGCCCGTTTTTTTACTTTGGCTGTTATTTGTTCTTTGCTGGTTGCCACTGTTTGTACTGCGGGATTGATTTCCTGTCCCAAATCTTTTTCCGGTGACCAGAATTTGAGTTCGGATGAGTTAGAATCTTTTCCTTGCCATACCAGTGAAACTAAGGAAGAAACGGATTGCCGTTGTTCCGAAATTGGATTGGGAAATGATTCCTATAATCTTTCAAACTCCGTGGGTGTGGCACCATTAAAAAGTGATTTGTTGTTTTACTTATCTTACCTTCCTCTTCATGCCATTATTGACTTTGTTACCTGTCGTAATCTTTCTTTTGTAACCGATACAAACGATTTTTTTTCAGATTCCGTACGCCTACTCATATAAACTCCTCTTCGTTTCAACTTACGAATAGGAGTATTTATGTTTTTAGGAAAAAATTACTTTAGAAATAAATTATATAATAATATAGCGGCTGTCTGTATTTTTGTTTTGCCGCAAATTTTGTTTGCGATTGAAAAATCGGAATCGATGGAATCAAAAATACAAATGTTACTCGGTTCTCATCCCGAGTTACTTGTGAAATATTTGGAATCAAAAGAGAAACACCATCGGTCGGAACATGCCGATGTTTATCCAGATCCTAAATTCGGATTTGCCTATCGGTCCTATCCCTATCGTGGCGATGTGACCCGTGAACGTAGTCGGCCTGATACACCTGGAATGACAGGGAATGAATATTCGATCTCGCAAGAGATTCCCTTCCCTGGCAAACTCGATTTAGAAAAACAAATAGTCCAAAAAGATTCAGAATTAGACAGGTGGAATGCTGAGTGAATCAAAAACCAATTCATTCGCAATTACTTTGAAACTATCCTCATTAAATCTGCTTTGTCCAGAGAGATCAGAGATCTTGAGTCATTAGAAAAAAGTATCACTTCTGGCGGTAAGTTAGAGTCGAGTCAGTATTCTGCGGGTAAAAGTAATATCACGGGAACACTGCGAGCTTTAAACCTTAAAGAAAAGATAAAGGATCGTCTGTTTACTCGGAATACTCAGCTATCGGAGTTAAATGCAAAAACATCCTACTTCTCTTTAGATAATTCTTCTTTTTTGATTTCAGAAGAAGAAATTTTAAGTTATTTAAAAGTAAAAGAGGGTGACCTTATAAAAAGTTACTCTGATGAATTGATTGGTAATTCACCTTACTTGAAGTATGCGGAAGTTAATACTGAAAAAGCCGTAGCCGAAGCAAAGAAAGAAGAAATATTACATTACCCTGAAACAGAAGTCTTTATCAGTTACATGCAAAGGAGGCGAAAACCTTTTTTATTGGATAGTGGACCTCTGAATGTATCGGTTATGGACAACCCTGAGTTTTCTGGTGATTTGTGGAGTGCAGGAATTACATTACGAATTCCTGTTTGGTCACTAGGAAAATCAGGAGAGTTAAATCGAGCCAACTTACTCAAAGTGAATCGGATGCAGTTGGAGAAAAGAAAACAAACTTATTTATTGGAAACAGAACTGAAAACTTCGATTCAGGCTTGGATGGGGAACAAACAAAGAGTCGAAAATTTTCAAACATCTTTGCTCCCTACGCTGAGTAGGAGTATCACCACTTCTGCTTCGGCTTATACAAAAGGCGATATTAGTTTGGTCGACACCTATCAGTTTTTAAATGAGTCCATTGAAATGAAAGCAACATTTCATGAAGTGAATTTGAATCGTTGGTTGTCTCTCTTAAAAGTCTTGGAGATCACAAATAGTATACTACCAGAGGAGAATAATCATGAAAAATAAAATATTAAATGCAATCATTTGTGGATTCGTTGTTTTGGGACTTTCTTGTGCAGATAAGGCTACAGTAACGAAAGATATATACACTTGCCCCATGCACCCACAGATCGAAATGGATCATGAAGGGGAGTGCCCTATCTGTGGAATGACATTAGTGAAAAAAGAGCCATGGATTCCTCCTGAAAAAACTGGCAGTATTCTACAGAAGGAGAATGCGGAATCGTTTTCACTTTCGGAAGATAAACAAAGGTTAATCGGTATAGAAACGAGTTCAGTCGCTAAAGGAGATGTTATCAGAAATGTTTCCTTTAGTGGGAAAGTTTCTTATGATTCGGATTTGTATTCCACTTACAGCGAATACCGATCGCTTTCGGGTAGTGTTGGTCCGGAAGCCTTCATTCGAAAAAGTGCGAGATTGAAATTAACAAAATTAGGTTTGAGCGAATCACAGATCCAATACCTGAATCGTAAGTCAGAAGATATCCTTCTTACAGGAAGATCAAAAAATCAAGTTTTGATTTTTGTACAAGTATATGAGGGAGAAATCAATCAGATAGTCAATGGAACAGCAATGGAGATAAAAGCAGATTCGATTCCCAATTTTTCGTTTCCAGGGAAAGTTGTTGCTTCTGGAAATTTAGTGGATGAAACAACGAGAACCCTTTCCGTTTGGTGCGAGGTGACAGATCCAGGCAATCGATTGAAACCGCAAATGTATGTGCAATCATCCGCAAAGATAGAAAAGAAAAATGTCCTTCGAATCCCAAGAGAAGCGGTCTTCCCCACAGGAAAACGGGAGATTGTTTATGTGAAACAATCGGAAAATCATTTTAGTCCGAGAAGTATTCAAACGGGATTTGTTTCTACGGAATGGGTTGAGGTATTGGAAGGTTTGATAGAAGGAGAAGAGATCGTATCAAAAGCAAACTTTCTATTAGATTCTGAGGCAAAACTAAAGTTAGGTGGAATTCATGATACGCACAATCATTAAATTTTCAGCAGAAAATAAATACTTAATCCTTTTTATCACAGCATTGCTTTTATTTGTATCTTACTTTTCAGTTAAGAACATCGCAATGGATGCTTTACCTGATATGTCAGATACTCAGGTGATTATCTATTCGAAATGGGACCGTAGTCCTGATATCATAGAAGACCAAGTAACCTATCCGATTGTTACCTCTTTACTTGGGGCACCGAAAGTTAAATCTGTTCGTGGGTTTTCTGATTTTGGATATTCATTTGTTTATGTTATCTTTGAAGATGGAACGGATTTGTATTGGGCAAGATCTAGAGTGAATGAATTTTTATCTCAATTGCAAAGTAATCTTCCTAAGGATGTGACTTTGAACCTTGGTCCCGATGCAACAGGTGTTGGTTGGGTGTTTCAATACGTTCTTGTGGATGAAACTGGGAAAATGGATCTATCAGAACTTAGATCGTTACAGGATTTTAAATTAAAGTATCTATTTACTTCTGTTCCAGGTGTTTCCGAAGTTGCGAGCATCGGCGGTTTTCGTAAACAATACCAGATACAAATTGATCCCTTAAAGTTGCAAATTTACGGAATTGATATGGATACGGTGATTGATCGTGTTCGTGAGTCGAACGATGAAGTAGGTGCGCGCCTATTAGAAATTGGTGGCGCTGAATTTATGATTCGAGTGAAGGGATATGCAAAATCGATTGAAGATCTAGAGAGAGTTTCTATCGGTTCGGATCGAAATGGAACTCCCATTTTTCTATATAATATTGCGAAAGTCATCACTGGTCCCAATTTAAGACGAGGGGTTGGCGATTATAATGGTTCGGGAGATAGAGTCTCTGGAATTGTTGTTATGCGACACGGAGAAAATGCCTTACGAGTGATCGAAGATGTTAAATTAAAAATGGAATCCATTCAATCTTCTTTACCGGAAGGAGTCAAAATCATTCCAGTATACGACAGGTCTGTTTTGATTCACAAAACAATTCAGCTATTAAAAGAGAAACTCTTAGAAGAGATGATCGTTGTTTCTATCATCATCCTTATCTTTCTTTGGCATATCCCATCTGCGATTGTGCCAATTTTGACCATACCTATTGCCGTGTTATTATCTTTTATACCGATGTATCTTGCGGACATCGGTTCTAACTTGATGTCACTTGCAGGAATTGCTTTGTCGATTGGAGTTCTTGTGGATGGAGCGATCGTGGAAGTAGAGAATGCCTATAAAAAATTGGAAGAATGGGAATCGGGGGGAAGGATCGGGGATTTTCATGCAGTTAGGTTAGAAGCTCTTTTGGAAGTAGGACCTTCCGTCTTTTATTCTCTACTCATCATCGCCGTTGCATTTTTACCAATATTTACTTTGGTGGATCAAGAAGGGCGACTTTTTCGGCCACTTGCTTTGTCTAAGAACCTAACAATGGCCATTGCGGCAATCCTTGCCATCACTTTAGATCCAGCATTTCGTATGATGTTTACAAGAATGGATCCAATCGTTGGATTTACTCCGTCTATAAATAAAATTCTAACCTCTGTGTTTGTTGGTAAATACTTACCAGAAGAAAAACATCCGATCAGTAAAAGACTCTTTGGTTTTTATGAACCGGTAGTAAAAAAGGTTTTAGAATATCCTCGTCGTACGGTTTTGGCTGCCTTTGTCCTAGTTGTTCTGACTTTGCCAGTGTTTTATAAAATTGGCACGGAGTTTTTACCTCCTTTGAACGAAGGAAGTATTCTTTATATGCCAACAACACTTCCTGGATTGTCCATTGGAGAAGCTGAACGTATCTTAAACCTAATGGATATCAAACTAAAAGAATTTCCGGAAGTTGAGTCCGTATATGGGAAAGCTGGTCGTGCGGAATCGTCAACAGATCCTTCTCCACTTTCCATGTTTGAAGTGATTATCAATTTAAAACCTGAGTCGGAGTGGAGAGAGGGAATGACGAAGGATAAGTTATTAGAAGAAATGAATCTCTCCTTGGATTTTCCCGGGTTTACCAATGCTTGGACTCAGCCCATCCGCGCAAGAATCGATATGCTTTCGACAGGGATAAGAACTCCTATTGGAATTAAGGTGCAAGGTGAGAGCAGTGAAGAAATACAAAAAATTGGAATCGCTATAGAGGAGACTTTAAAGAATGAATCGGGTGTGCGTTCGGTTTTTGCAGAAAGGACTTCTAGTGGATATTATTTAGATATTAACATTAAAAGGGAGTTAGCTGCCAAATATGGGCTGACCATTGAAGGAATCCAAAAGACGATACTTTCTGCATTGGGAGGAGAAACAATTTCCACTTCTATAGAGAAGAGAGAAAGGTATTCCATTCAGATTCGGTATCCAAGAGAATATCGTGATAATTTAGAACGAATTATGAAAGTCTTGATTCCGATTAGTAATGGGGCTCATATACCATTAAGTTCTATTGCTACTGTTGAATTTGTGACGGGCGCCGCAATGATCAGAGATGAAAATGGATTTCTAACTGGATACGTTTATTTGGATACTACCGAAACAGACTTGTTGGGATTTGTATCGAGAATGCAAAAGATTGTTGAGTTGAATGTGAAAATTCCGAAAGGGATTTTTCTCGAATGGAGTGGTCAGTATGAGAATATAATCCGTGTTAGGAATCGTATGAAGATCGTTTTACCTATCACTCTCGTATTGATATGTCTACTTCTTTATTGGAGTACAGGATCTATCGTGAAGGCATTGATCGTGCTAACAGCAGTTCCTTTTTCTTTAATTGGTGCCATCTGGCTTATTTATTTTTTAGGGTATCAAGTCTCCATCGCTGTTTGGGTCGGGATGATTGCCTTGTTAGGTCTGGATGCAGAAACGGGTGTTTTTATGTTAATGTATTTGGATCTGTCTTATGAAAAACACCGAAAGGATAACGAAGTGATGACAATCCCTATTTTGAAACAAGCAATCATGGAGGGCGCTGTTCAGAGGATTCGCCCCAAGATGATGACAGTGATGTCTGGATTCATTGGATTATTGCCAATTATGTGGGCAACGGGATCTGGGGCCGATTTGATGAAACGAATTGCAGCTCCTATGGTGGGAGGTCTTGGAACAAGTTTTGTAATGGAACTAGCAGTTTACCCCGCCATCTATTTGCTTTGGAAACAAAAAACTAGTATATCAAAATAATCTAATATTTTTTTTTGTATTTTATTTCCAGAAAATAAGTAGATTCACTAATATAGAAAATGAAGCCATAAAAGGGGCGATAGCGAAAACTTTTAGTCAGGTCTGCCGATTGGTATTCGCTTGCGCTTTTTTTTGTAACCGTTTTAGTTCTAGGAAGTAATGCAAAACTTGATCCCGAGTGAAGTTTATTCTTCTCTCATTCTACAATACTTATATGATGCGGTGATCGTTACAGATCTGGAATTCCGAATCACTAGTTGGAATTTAGCGGCGGAACGTATTTATGGGTTCACCGCAGAAGAGGTGATCGGTGAGTCCACAATTTCCATTTTAAAAACGGAACAATACAATTCAACAAGAGACAATCGTATATCAGAACTTCAGAGCAAAGGGATTTGGCAGGGAGAAGTATTCCAATACAATAAAGAATCCAAAAAGTTAAAAATTCGATCAGCAGCCAGTCTTCTGAAAGATAAATCAGGAAACACCATCGGCGTCATCGCAATCAATCGCGATATTACTGAAGAAAATAAAATCAAGGAAGAACTTACCGATAGTGAAGAGCGTTTTCGAATGAGTTTTGATAACGCAGGAGTAGGAGTTTGTATTTTAGACTTGGATGGAAGGTTTATTCGAGTTAACAAAAAACTAGAATCTATGTTGGGGTATAGTGGAGTTGAACTCACTGGAAGACGAACAAATGAGTTCGCTTATGAGGAAGATAAAATACTATTTGATTCGTTCCGGGAGTCAGCACTTAGCGGTTCGAAAGAAAATATGATATATGAGAAACGATTTTTCTCAAAAGACAAAAGCATTCTATGGGTTGAAATATCCAATACTTTGGTCAAGGATAGAAACGGCAGTCCTTCGTATTTTGTAGTCCACATGAATGATATAACTGGTCGCAAAAATGCTGAGTTTCATTTACTCAATGCTATCAAAGAAGCCGAAAGAGCCAATCAGGCCAAATCAGAATTTGTAGCCAATATGAGCCATGAAATTCGAACTCCACTGAATGGGGTCATTGGTTTTAATGAATTGTTATTAACTACAAACCTAGATTCTGACCAAAGGGAATATGTACGAAACGCCATTAGCAGTGCGCACGGACTTCTTGGTATTATTAATGATGTTTTAGATATCTCCAAGATTGAAGCCGGGAAACTAGTATTAAACGAAGTCACTTCCAATTTAAAACAGATCATAAACGATTCGTTAGGTGTATTGAAATGGAAGGCAAACGAGAAGGGAATCGAACTCAGACTTGAAGAGGAACCCGGAATACCGGAAATCATTTTGGTAGATGCGACTAGGCTTCGTCAAATTCTCATCAACCTACTGGGGAACGCAGTAAAATTCACGGAAGTTGGGGGAGTTGTATTGAAGGTAAAGACTTTAGGGTCCTTCCATCAAAAAACTAAACTAGAATTTACTATCAAAGATACTGGAATTGGAATCGCAGAAAAACATAAATCGCATTTATTCCAATCGTTTTGGCAAGGCGAATCCAACTCCACACGTAGGTATGGAGGTACTGGACTTGGGCTTAGAATCACTAAATCATTGTTAGATTTGATGGGAGGAAAAATAGAAGTCGAATCCGAGGCGGGTGTTGGGTCGGAGTTTCGTTTTATGATCGAATGTAACTCTGCAAGCGATCATTCAGAACAAATCTCACAAGACGAAGATGAAATTCAAAAAGAAGTGTTATTAAACTTCAGTCAATCTACATTGACTAAGATCTCTCCCAAGATATTAGTCGTAGAAGATAATGAAATGAACCGTGAACTCCTAAAACGAATGATCCAAAAATATATTCCCAAAGCTAAAATTAAAGAAGCTGTCGATGGGTTAGAGGGCGTTCGTTTTTTTCGGGAATCGAAACCTGATTTGGTGTTTATGGATGTTCAAATGCCCAATATGGATGGATTGGAAGCAGCTACGGAGATTCGCAAACAACCATCGGGCAATCAAGTTCCGATTATTGCCCTCACTGCAGGTGCCTTATATGAAGAGCGAAAAAAATGTTTTGATGTAGGAATGGATCAATTTTTGACCAAACCGATCGATATTTTAGCACTCAATCAAATTCTATTTCGTTATTTGAATCGATAATCCTTCGAATAGAGTAGCAAAAACTTTCGAATGAATGCATTTTGTCCAAAATGAGACGATTTCCTTTTTTAGCTTATCTTGGTCCTGGACTTTTGTATGCCGGTGCCGCCGTTGGTGTTTCTCATCTTGTGCAATCGACTCGCGCAGGAGCTGTCTATGGTTATGGACTCCTCTTAGTTGTGTTATTTGCCAATTTGATTAAATATCCATTTTTTGTTGTTGGAACCAGGTATACAATCATTACCGGTAAATCATTGTTAGATGGCTATGAGGCATTGGGCCGTTTGCCTGTATGGATTTTTTTCTTCATATCGATTGGAACGATGTGTATTATCGTGGCCACAGTAACTCTTGTCACTTCAGGACTCTTTTCCAATCTCCTGGGAATTACTATGGAACCATGGTTACTTTGTGCGATTATTTTGGTATTTTGTTTTCTTTTACTCGCAATTGGAAAATTTGCAGCCCTCGACGGACTGATGAAGTGGATCGTGGTTTTGTTAACCGTCTCAACAATCGTTGCTATGATCCTTTCTTTTTACGCGGCCATTCCTAAATTAGAAACCGAAGGGAAGTCTTTTTCCATTTCCAACTTGGGTGACGTTGCTTTTCTAATAGCCCTTATGGGTTGGATGCCCATCCCGATTGAAGCTGCTGTTTGGCAATCGGATTGGACACTTGCAAAAAAAACTCCCGATGGCAAACTTCCACCGATGAAATACGCGATGATCGATTTTAACATTGGTTATATTGGAACTACTTTGCTTGCCGTATGTTTCTTGGCGTTAGGTGCTAATATGATGTACAATACCGGAGCCGAGTTTTCTTCACAAGCAGTGAGTTTTGCATCTGAACTAGTTAAGTTATACACATCTGCCATTGGGTCTTGGTCTTATCCTATCATTCTCATTGCTGCATTTTTTACTATGTTCTCCACAACTTTAACATGTTTTGATGCTTATCCAAGAGTTGTTTCCAATGCCAGTCGTCGTTTGTTCAAACCACTAGAAAAAATTCCGACAGAAAAACTCTATTGGTACTGGATTGTCATTGTAGGTGTGGGATCCATTCTCATTTTGCTTTTTTTTAGAACTAATATGAAGAGTTTGGTAGACTTTGCGACCACCGTTTCGTTTTTAAATGCGCCAGTTCTTGCTCTCATTCATCATTTGATTTTATTTGGAAAAGAAATTCCGAAAGAACAAAGGCCTAAACCTTGAATGAATTTACTTTCTTGGTTTGGTATTTTATTTCTTTTTGGATTTTCGATTTATTATATCAATATTACATTTCTTTAAAGTATGGAGAGAGAAAAAACACACTCTATTTTTTTCTCTCTTTCTCCACTTTTCTATTTAATCCTATCCATTCTTTTTTTTCGTTTTGTTTGGGTGATTCCATACCCGCATCCGGTGGCTTTGTTTGTGGCAGGACTTCTTTCGTTTTTACAACGAAGGAATAGAAAGTTTGTATTTCTGAAATCGTCCTTTCGTAAAAACTTTCTCTCTGTATTACCAGCGATGGAAATCCTTTTTTTTGTAGGAATGCTCATCGCCTCTTGGGCTTATTCGGGAGTACTTTTGGCAATGATCCAAACAGGTATTTTGTTTTTGCAGCCGGATTATTTTTTACCTTCTTTGGCACTTGTCGCCGCCATCGCAGCTATGGTTTCTGGTTCTTCTTGGACCACTGCAGGAACTCTCGGTGTGGCCCTTATGGGTGTTGCAGAAGTGATTTCTTTTCCGCAAACCATGGCTGCAGGTGCCATTGTCAGTGGGTGTTACTTTGGAGATAAACTTTCGCCACTTTCTGATACAACCAACTTAGCTTCCAGTTTAACACATGTTCCTATATGGACTCATATTCGACATATGTTAAAGACAACGTGTATTAGCTTCGGGGTTGCCATCCTTGGATTTTACATTTTAAATATTTATGTTTGGGATTCTAACAGAATCACAGATTTGTCTTTGCAATCGGGAGCTCTTTTGTCTGGTCCTACTAATCAAATCTCTTGGATGAAATTCATCCCTGTTATTTTGGTATTTGGATCTTCTGTATTTAAACTACATATCAGATTGTCCTTGTTACTCGGGATTGTTTCTGCCATTGGGTTTAGTGTGAGTGAATTAGGATTTCAACTTGCGATTGGAAAGACCTTGTTTTTTGGGTTTGAATCCCATTCTGGCAATGATGTGTTGGATCGTTTTTTAAGTGGAGGAGGAATAGTTGCCATTTTACCTACAGAAATTCTTATTCTCGCAGCTGTTTGGTTTGGTGCTGTTGTAGAGGGATATGGATACCTAAACGAAATTTTAATTCATGTTAAAAATTGGGCTAAAGACAGGTGGGATATTTTACTCTCCACGATGGGGACTTCGTTTCTTCTTAATTTGGTAACGGCAGACCAATATCTATCGTTAGTCATTCCAGCGCGGGCTTTTCGAAGTCTTGCGGAAGAAAAAGGAATTCCCGAGAAAGACATCTCTCGTTCCTTAGAAGACTCTGGTACAATTTCCTCCCCACTGATTCCTTGGAATAGTTGTGGAGCCTTTATGTCTACATCGCTTGGTGTTTCAGTGTTATCCTTTTTTCCATTTGCCTTCTTTAATATATTTCATATCATCCTATCTGTATCACTCTTACTGATTGCAAAAAATAAATCCAAAAGTTCATACTTGAACTAACCAAGTTCATAGAATCGAAAAACGGATCTGACTGTAATTGATAATAGAGTTTCTTTCCTTTCTGGATGAAATATAAATTCCATCCATGTTACCAAAAATACTAGATGAAAAAATTCTACCTCTCATTGAAGAAGCTCGCTCCAATAATGATCCCAATATTGTAAAAGAACATTTGCCGATCTGGATGGTGGATCGTTTGGCTAAAAAAAGAAAAATTACTGATGATGAAAGTTGTGAGATGGTGGTAACTATTTTGGAAGTTTTTTCAAAGATGTGGGCACTTAGTCTGAATTATCATATAACCAATGTTCTTGGGTTTTTTGTCACTTATGCTTTTAACCAGTATCGGAATCGTTTTCGCCGAACAGAGATTTCTGAGTCCGGTGAACTGTATTTGCAATTGTGGAATTATGACCAACCAGCAAACGAGGAGGTTCCTACTAAACTTTGGGAAGAGATAAATCCAGTGAAAGCAGAATTGGAAAAACTACCAACTCTAACCGCGTTGGTTTTGTCCTTGCAGTTTGATTTACCGATGAAGCAGAATTTAAACCAACTCCTTCTATGGAAGTTACGTGAAACCAATCATGATGTGGAAGGTTTCTTTCGGGACTGGGAAGAAAAACGTTTTCGCCAACGTCAATTGTTATCGCGCCTCTCGGGTATGATCACTCGGTATACCAGAAAACTTTATGAAGCTAGCGATCCGAATCGGAGGAAATGGTATCTCAAACAAAAGAAAATCTGGATTTTACGAAGGACAAGAGCCACGGATCGAAGTTTTTTTTCCGAACGCGAGATCGCAAAACTCTTAGGTATTTCCAGAAAGGCAGTTCGCAACCATTTGTCACAGGGAAAACATGAACTTCGTAGAGTCGGCAAAGATTTATTGCACTATGCATAAAAATTTGCTTTACATTCGGCAAAATCGAAGGATTTTAATGGCAACACCACCTTCCGAAGGGTTATGAAAATCAAAGTTACTAGTAAAAACGACGTGCACATCATTAAAATTGAAGGTGCCATCAAAGCCGGAAATGAGTTCGAGCTATCTGAAAAGATTGAACAGTACATCAAAAAAGGCCAAGTCCCTAAATTTATTATTGATTTGAAAAAGGTTCCCTTCATCAACTCAGCTGGTTTAGGAACGTTTCTCAATATTTATAAACATATTGATGGCCTGAATGGTAGACTTGTATTTGCGAACTTAAATTCCGATATCGAGAACCTAATGGAAATCACAAAACTTTCTAGCGTTTTCGAGATATATAAAACTCTAGAAGAGGCTGAAGACTCCTTCGAATATTAATCGCTCGAGGCGATTCTACTAATGAATCCAATCCTGAAGGTAAGTTTAGGAGTCGCCAAAACAAAAACCTTTCGCGGACTCCTAGTCCTTTTTCTACTTTATAAATCTGTATTCAATGCATTTACCGCAGACCTACTGGTTCCCAAACTAGTATCTCATTTTACTATGGGAAGAATGGAGGGAAATTTTGGGTCTTTCTCTCTTTTTTTTGGAATTGAGATCAATGACTTTCGGCTCTACCCAGGGTTTCCTTTTGAAAAGGTTCCTTTGGCAGAAGCAAAACAGATTCGTCTTCGTTACAACCTTCCTCTCCTAGTTTTCGGAAAAATCAAAATTTCTGAAATTGGTCTCCAAAATGCTAAGTTTCAAATCGAAGAACGTTCTGGTCGGTGGAACTTTGCTTCCCTTTTAAAAAAGTCAGAACCCCCCATACCGGAACCAATTCCAGAGCCAAAACCACCACTAACGGAAATCAAAACCTACCTTCCCTTACAGGCCAGTGCTTATATCAACTTGGATGCGGTCGAGTTTCAATTGAAACGTGATACAGGTTCCCTACATTTTTTTTCCATCCAAGATCTATCCTTACAAACGGAACTGGAGACTAACCGGTTTACATCCATCCCTTTTGATTTTTCAGCAGTCAACCAGATCGATCATATCCTTCTTTCTCTTAACGCAACCAAACCAATTCCATTGGATTTGGATTCAAAGGAGCTAAGGTGGAAACAAACGATTCCTATGTCTTTACGATTCGAATGGGATAGAACTGTTTCACCAGAGATGTTTTTGTTTACCACGGACATTGGAAAGGATGATATCCTGCTTGAAGTTCGAGATAAACCTGTTCAACTCGGCTTACGTCTGTTATCTGATATCCATTATGATAATCAATTGGATCAAATTGGTATCAATCAACTAGACCTTCGAGTATTAGGTCAATCTTGGCTGAGTTTAGCCGGTTCCATTCAAAATGTTTCTAAAGATACATCCACGGTTGCTATTGTTGTAGGAAAGTCTAATATGCAGTTGACTTCATTTCAAAGGTCGATCGATCAACTTCATGGAATTGTTCCTGAAATGAAGTTATCAGGTGATCTTTCTCTTGAAGGAACGGGGGTAAGTGGAGACTGGAAAAATGCAAATGCTAATTTAAAATTAAAGGCTTCGCAGTTGTATTTAAAGATGGGAAAATCGAAAGCCCATTCCCTTCCTTCTGCTTTACTAGACATCTCTTCTCATTTAAATTTAGCAGATACTAAACCTTTAAGTGCGGAAAAACCATTTCCTTATATAAAATCTCTAACGATTTCGCCTTCACATATTGATTATAATGGGGCTTCATTGTCTTTATCAGGTGAGTATCTAGAATCCAAGGGTTTGGATATTCATTTAAATGTCGATAAGCTTCAATTAGGTGATTATGTTCCTGGACTTGGTGGAAAGTTACAGATGGATCTCGGGGTATTGGGTGAATCATTTGCAACATTGTCTCTGCAAACAAAAGCAAAAATTGATGGGTTCAGATACCAATTGGATCGTTCCAGGTCACCTTCCTCTTTGCTTGGGTTGGATCTAAATGCTGTTTTATTATTTGATCGTCCCTTCGGACTTTCAGAAGTCAAAATTTCCGATCTGAAATTAGATCAAAAGACAATTACGGGAAATAAAGCATTAGAGTTAGATTTAAAAGGGAATGTTCAACCAGGGTCAAACCTCGTTGCAAACGTACGACCGTTAGGTTTAAATATTTACACTCCAAATCTTTTGCTTGTGCTTCCTCTAGTATTAAAAGAAAAAATTTCTCCAATCCAGAATCTTCTTGGGAACCATCCAATATTAAAATTGAATGCTCGTTATTCTGCTTCGGGCAATTCCAAAAAAATTAATGCAGAGGTGAATGCCGAGTTACCTGGTTTGGAAATGAAAGATCTAAAATTGTCAGCAGATCTTTCGTTATCCGGTGCAGAGACAAATGAAATTATAATCAGAACTCTGAAAATGAATGCCTTTGGTGGGATATTCAACTTAGCAATAAATGGACAGTTGAATAAAAATGGAAAGCCGAAACCACCGTTAGGTCCTTATTTTGGAAATTTGGATCTAACATTTGGTTTGGTATCTGCAACGAAACAGTATTTGGCCAAGGGGCTTAGTTTTCAAGGCGACTTGGGTTTAAACTTATCAATTCGTGATTATGATATCAATGGTGAATTCCATTCAAAAGTTCCCGTGATATCGTATAACAACCAGAAGTGTCCTGGGGAACATTGCCAGGCATATCTTTTGGAGGAAGTCATTGCAAAAATTCCCATCCAACACAATTTAGCGCGGGAAAGCGAAGATAGTTTGATAGTGGGTGATAAATCCATATTTATAAAAAACTACGGCCGAAACAACCCGCCTAACTTAACCATTGGACAAGTCCTTGGAACTCATCCTAATATTCCTAACCTACCTTTTGAGTATGTAAAACGACAAAAAGACACACCGGGTCTTACTGCGTTTATCGAGTATAAAGAAAATTATGCGAACATTGAATCCTTACGATCTTATTCTTTGGATGGATTGGTTTTAGGGAAAAATATGATTTTTAATTTAGGAAATTTGGATCCTAAATCTATGGAGTTTCGTGGAAACTTTCTCATCAGAGATATTGATTTAAAACAATTGATGGCTCCAAAAGTCAGAGATAAAATTGATGATGGAAAATTAAAAGCGGATCTAAATATTTCCGTTCGAGATTTGAGTGAACCTGTTGCCAATTTGGATCTTTTCTTTTCGATCTTCCAGATAGGCCGTGATTTTGGGAAAAGCGCTTTGAATGTTATATCTCCTCAAAACTTTCTAATTGATCGCATAACAGATAGCTACTCGATTAATAAAATAGACGTTTCTTTGTCCAAGGGTCTAGTTTATGCAGATGTATATTTTAACCGATCATTATTGTCTTTGTTGATTAACTTAGAAGATGGTAAAATTTCACAACAACGAATGCCACTTGCCAATTTTTTGAAACGTGCGCAAAGCGAAATCCAAACATACCAAGAGTGAGGTATTTATGAAACGTCTTATATTTTTATTCCTAGTAATGGGATGTAAATCCATCGTCGATTTAAAGGTTCCGCCGATTACAATTACCAATGCGCAGACAGCAGCCGAAAAACAAATGGTAGGTGAAGATAGGGAGTTGGAGAAAGAGGGTTGGATGATCGCGTCCATTCAGTCTTCATCAAATGGAAGATCCAATCGTGAAAAATCAGCATCAGATGATCAGGATCCTGAAATTAGGGCGCATAGAATTCGTTTAAATTATTTAATGCCTGAAGTTAAACAGTACAAAATGCACGGGATTGTTGGAGAAACTCCGGTTGGTTTTATTAAACTAAATCCATTAGCATTTGGATTGCCTACCTTTGCTCAGTATGAAATCCCTGCCAAACGAAAACGGGTGGAAGATGTAATTGTTTATTTGAATGAATCAAGAAAGACAATTTGGGAAAAAGAGGCTTTGAATCAAAAGAAAAAAGGTAAAAAAGACGAAGAAATACTCAAATACAAACAGTCTTTAATTGAAGAATATTATAAATCGGTATCCGCAGGAGAATATTTTGAAACGACCGCTGGCAGATGGGAGAAGTTACAATGAAACCTTCCATGCGGTTTCCTTTTTCCTTCATCATTCTCTTCCCATTTGTTTTCTTCCAGTGCGTTTTGTTTCAGAAAAATGTTAAAATGACGAATGTCGATTTTGACTATTCGGCAATTTCAAAAAATTATTTTTCTCCAACTCAATCGAAGCCTTTTCCTCTAACTGTTCAACGTGGAAATAATATCTATAACTCGACGACTAAAGATGGGAGGTATTTATTTTATGCTACTGACCAAAAAGGAAATTTTGATATTTGGTTTCGTGATTTAAAAAGTTCGGTTGTAGTACCGGTAACCAATCATCCATTTTCAGAAACAAAACCTTCCATTTCTCCTAATGGAAAATATTTGGTTTTTGTATCTGAAGAATTTGATTCAGAAGGTGATTTGATTCTTTTGCCAATGGATATCGAGGAATGGACTCGCGAGTTACTCAAAGGGAATCGTTTTATTGATGATGAGTTTATCAATTTGACAAACAAACCAGATAAAAAAGGTGAATATACAAAAGGAATTATTGATACTGATCCAGTTTGGTCTGCAGACGGCGAAACAATTTATTTTATTTCTGATAGGTTTACACCGGGTTTGCCAAATCTTTGTGCATTGAAATTGGAAAATCCAAATCAAGTGGTTCAGATTACTTCTAAGGGTGCTACGTCACCGTATGTTTCTTCAGACGGGAAGACAGTATATTTTATTTCTTACTTTGAAGAGCCCAAGGGAGAAATTTATAGTATTAATCTCACTAGTTCCGTAATTCAAAGGATAACAACAAATACCTATCTTGATTATTCTCCTACGGTTGATTCAAAATCGAAGAATTTGTATTATGCTTCGATCCGAAAAGACACAAACCAAAATGGAAAATTAGATGAAAGGGATCATAGCATACTTGTTATGATGAATATGGAGTCTGGTGAGGAGAGGATTTTATCCTCTGGTGAAACGTCTAATTTCGATGTTCGTTACTCTCACTTTAACGGGGGTTCAATACTTTTTTCTGCCTCGTATTTCAATGCAATTAATATCTATTTTATTCCCGAAAACGGAGCTATCCCCAAACAACCAAACATCCGAGAGCAGTATCAATATGCAAAAACCTTTACTAGTGGACAAAGTTTAGAGGCATACTTTTTGGCTTTAGATTCAGTAGAGTTGTTTTATTCGGAGGATCCTTTGTTTCCGATTTACTCTGCAAGAGTTTCTGTTTTGAAGTATTCGTCGCTTCTGCGAGTTGGAAAACGAGAGGAAGCAAGGACATTTTTAGAATCCTATCGAAATCGACTGAGAGCAGAAGGTAATAAAAATTATTTTGCACTGCTATTGGCGCAGTGGGAAGAATCAAAACGATCGGATAAAAAGTTTAATTTTATATATGAAATACAATCGGTCCCACCGACCAAATGGACAAAAGATGCAGAAGCAATGTTGTATCATCTCTATGTGGATGAGTTAGAAAAAGAAAAAAAAGATACACTTGCTTTTGAGTCATTAAGGCTAATTTACCAAAGGTTTCCGGACTACCACCAGATTGATGAAATTAAACGAAGATTAGGTGGCTATGAATTTAAGTCGGATTCTTTGAAACTATCATCATTATACCAGGAAATGATTGAAGGATGGGAAAAGGAAAAAAGTAGATATTTGTCTAATCCGTCTGTTACATTTTCAAATGATCACAAAAGAGATCTTCGCTACCTTTTGGAAGATGTAATTCAAAAAGTCTCAGAAAACCGGAATAGCGAAACTCTTGTTTCGCACTTAAACGTTATCTTGTCAGATTCGGCTGCTAAGCAGGTTCCACAGTTTACAATCACTTTGAAGTACCTGAAAGCAAAGGCGCTATCAGACCTACGCAAATTTAACGAATCCAATGAAATCCTCGATTCAATAATCCCTATCCCGATTAACATCGATTTGGAACCTCCTGGAAAACCTTCAGTTTTCGAAACTCCAACGTTTATTGCGGAATATAAAACTCCCATTTTGTTACGTGCAAATTTATTGAAGTATTATAATCAAAAGTCAACTGGCAATACTACAGATGCACTTCGTAATTTAAAAATCTATTTGGAATTTTATGATCCCATACTCGGTGTTGATTTGGGTGAAGAAGATATCCAGAGCGCATTTTTTTATTTTGAAAATAAAGCGGTTGAGTTTGAACGGATTGGCGACTTGTTACAATCGTCTTTTCATTATTTTTTTAACAACCAAAACATGTTCCTAGTGAAAACAAGGAACTTATATTTAGACTCTCTTTATAAAGAATACGCAATCTACTACCAACGTAAGATGGTTGATACAATTTTTCGTTTTGGAAAAAAGATTCGTGAAGAGGAAGAACGTGCACTTTTAAATCAACTAAACATCTTGAGTAAGGATAAATTGAATGTTGTTGGAAATTTATCAGGTGTAACTTCTATCATCACTGACAACGAACTTCTCCGTGGTGTCGTTGATATTAAAGATTTTGAAAAAATCGAAGTGTTGTCTGAAAAAGCTCTTAGTTGGACCGAACTTTATTATAAACAAGCAGTTCCTCGTGCGAGGCCATATTTGGACCTTGCAACACTCTATGGATACTCTTATTATCTCATCAATAAATATGTAACTTTCGAGTCTTATTATTATTCTACAGGCACAATGACAGATGCACGTAAGACAGAAATTTTAGAAAATTTTAAGAGAGCCGAATTGGAACTTCGTTGGATTATTTATGCTGATCCAACTCATTACGATGCTTATCAGTTACTTGGATGGTTGTATCAGTATGTTGATTTAATCAAAATGCAGAAAAATACAAAATCTGGAAAAATTGATTCTGAAGTTTATGAAGATCTTTATAAAAAATATTTTCCTGATAAAAACTTAGAGGCTAATATTGAGCTTTATAATCAAATCCTGGTATTTTTAGGAGAAGATTACCGAGATCGTAAAGTAATATCTGATTTGAATCTGAATTTAGGAAATAACTACTTCCTATTAAGTAATTTCCCGAAAGCCAATGAAAGTTATCGTAAAGTAGAAGATGTTTCAGTTTATCTTTCCGTTAAAAATCAATTTGAAGGATATAAACAGGAAGCTATCTATCGTTTTAATTATGGTAAATCTTTGATTTATCAAGGCCAATATAAAAAGGCATCAGAACAATTTTCAAAATCCATCGATATATATTTTAAAAATGAATATTACCAATCTGTAAATGAATATGCTTCTGATCCGAATTCGATTTCTTCGAGTAAGTTGAATGAAATACGTTCTAAATTGGCATTATTGTTCTCTTTGAAAGGCCTTTCGGAATTAGAATTTGGAAATTTTGAAGAAGCAATTTCGTCTTTTCAAACGGCAATAGCTTACAACAAAGATGTAAAATTTATAAGTCCTGTGAATTTAGCAAATTATCTAGCGATTGCATTTCAGAAAAGTGGTCGTTTCCGCGATTCCTATCAAATGCTAAATTCGGCAGAAGCAGAATATAAGTCCAACCCAGATTCGATTTTGCAACGATACAGAAAATGGAGTTTTTGGAACATTATTTTTGGAGATAATTTACGGGTTATTGGAGACGGTCGATTCCCTGGTGAGTTTCCAAATGATTTTAAATACCTCCTAACATTGGGAATACGGATTGAAAACCATATTGAACAAGAAGAGTATTCGGCAGCATTATCTGAGATACAGGCAAGAAATAAATTGATCACCTCGAAAGATTTGGATGATACCATCATTGGTAAAAACATTCTAGCAAAGTCCAGACAAGTAGAAGCACAAATTTACCAAAGAAGCCTATTACCAGTGGAAGCAGTTAACCATTATAAAGAATTAGCTGACATTCTTTTGGAAAACCCTTCAAACAAAGGTCTTGAAAATTTATTTCAAAACTATGCATATTCTATATTTTCGCTGCAAGAGTCTTCTGAATTTCAATTTGATACCAAACAAATCTTATTGAAACAATTTTTCGAGCAGTTAGACCTTTGGAAAAAAAAGGGAACATCTAATTGCTCCGAAACTAAAGATTCTTGTGATAATCGTTTTAGAATCGAAAATCCAAAGTTTGATATTGTCTACGGAACAGCCCTGTATTATTCCTCTCTTCTTTTGGAAAAAGAAGAGAAAGACTATCACTTAACTCTAGCAAAAGCGGCTGAAATATTGGAAAACCCAGGTCTTGTCGATCCCCGAGTTATTGGTCTTTCTAGTGACCCGATTTCTCGCCAAATGAGAGTTAGAATCCAGCTGAATTTGTATACCGTTTATATGAAGCTAGGCGACAGTTACATGGCTGAAAAAAAATGGAAAGAAGCATCGGAACTTGCTTATGAATTCCGTTTGGATGAAGAGATGTTCTGGGCCAATGCGCAGAGATTTAAATGGGGACAACTTCAAAGTAGGTCAGAAAAAAATGCAAATTACTTAACTTACGGTAAAGAGGCAATTCAAACCTATCAAACTAATCTTAGTGTCCGACTTTTTTCTCCGAAACATCGATTGGTTGATTTTTTAGAATCGTATTCGGAAGTCCACTTAACATCCAATCAGACAAAGAATCTTGTCAATCATTGGGAAAATTTCAGAAGTTTGGAGCTGTTTCGTGATTTGATATCTGCTCAGTTTGAATTTGAAGATTCGAAATCAAATTTATATTACCAGGATTTAATGAAGTGGGTAAAGGGGTATCGTAAACTGACAAACGTTATTTCTGAAAAAGCTTTGAAACGTGAGCCAGTAACTACTTCACTAAAACAGCAGATAAATGAGATTCAGAATTTGGATGGAATTATAGAGAAACTTAAGAATGTATCACCGGAACGTTCGGCTTTTTTAGAACCTAAAAGACCTACAAAAGATGAGTTTTCCGATGGATGGATTGGGTTATACCCGACCAATGAATCTTTATTTTTCTTTCATCTCCAACAAGGTAAACTTCAAACAGCAACTTGTAAATCCATTAATGAAATTAGTGATTGTATACCGAAACTTACCGGACTTTCCCCTACAATACAAATCATCGGGCCTAAAGTTAGCGGCGGTTTGGTTAGATCTGTTGTTAAAGAATATCATAAAAAAAATTCTTCGCCTGTCCTTCTTTTTGATAGAAACCATAATGAGTTGTTTCCCGAAAGAAATGAACGCCGGTTAAAGTGGGTAACGGTTTATGGAGAAAATGAGAAAAATAAACAAGATAAAAATGTTCGCACACTACCTGCTGGAAACTTGGGTGTTTATCTGTATGATACAGATTATTTGGTAACGAATCGTTCTCTCGACAAACAAACCAGTTTGTTTGGGGATGAAAAATCTTATATTTTCCCACTTCGAGAAATTTTTCAAGGAAGCGGATCTGAAATTTCAGTGATAGGGTTGGAAGATTCCAACTTCAATACACAAAAACAATGGAATTTGATCAGCAAATTGTATGAAGTTCTGCGATCTAAACGAATCCAGAATATTGTTTCTTATCAATCCCAAAAAAAGGAAGATTATTCTTCGATGCGATTAGATCTTTTTGCAGGGGATCAGGATCGTTTGTTGATTGGTAATTGGAAAGAGTTTTCTGTTTCAAAAAATGGATTAAGGGAAAAAGCAAACGAGTTTATTAGTGTTGGTTTTCAAAAGGAAAAATCCAAAGAATTTATAGATGCATACGAAAATTATTATACAGCATCGACTTTGTTAGATGATGAAGATGATCCATTGCCAGCCCTTGAGTTGAAGTTAGCAAAGTTAAAAACGGAAATATTCCCAAATGTTCCACGGAAATCTATTTTTAAACCGCTTTGGACAAAGTATGCGAAGTCTTCTTTTCAAAATCAAATCCGTTATGAGTATTTGGTTTCCTGTCTTTCTTCAAAGGACAGAGAGGATTGTAAATATAATTCTTCTGATTTTATCGGCGACGATGGAGATTCTTATTTAGGTGCATTGGATTTTTATTTCCAACTACGTAATGGAAATGTAAAAGATATCGCCGCAAAAAACGATCTCCGATCCAAAGTGGAAACAAAGGAAGATCCTTTTTTGCAAGCATATCGATTGGGTTCTTTGTACATTCAGAATTATTTGTTTTATGAAGCAGAAGCGGAAACAAATAAACTCACTCGACTCGCAAAAACTCCGAAAGAGAAAACTGTCGTTAAAAATCGTGTTTTGGAATTGTACTTTCATAAAGGATTTTTATTAGGTGATAAGGAGATTTACTTAACGCCACTTACCTCTACTTCTGCATACAATTATGGGTTTAAAAAAGATTGGAAAAATTTCGATGATAAAGTGCTTTCGCGCGATTTTACGAAATTTGGGTATTCGGATTCTATTTATGATTCCTATCGATTGAGATTGTACTCCGCCTGGAAAGAGCAACTCCAAACTGGTTACTTTGAGTCAATGTCATTAACTCCTGAATACTTGACAAGTGGTGAGTCGGTGCTTACAAAACTATCTCACTTAAATCGGACATTGTTCTTTCATTTACTATTGAGTTCTGTTCCTTTTCAAAAAAACCAAGAAGTAAATTCTTTGATTGAACTTTTGGTTTCTGAAGAATTGAAAGAGGGACGTAATTACCGCACTTTATTCTTTAGATTGGAACTCGCAAAAGCATTGTTACTTCGCGGGGAATGGGAAATGGCAGATTCATTAGTGTCAAAAATACAATCCATGGACAAAGAGTTAGGTGACGGGAATCGCTTTTGGCAGGAAAGATGGAATGATTTTAAATGGAAGCGCGATTATCTTAAAAATCAATCTTCGACTGCATCTCTTTCAAATCCGTTTTTAAAATTCTTTCAGATAGCTAAGTCCAAAAAACCGGATGAATATATTTCGCTTTTGAATGAATTTAATAAAAAATACCGCGGAGAGTTCTTGAGTCCAGAACTTCGGGAAGAGTATGAGTTTCTGTTCCATTTTCTTTTGCAACAGAGCTTGGAAAAGAATAGTTCCGAGAGTTTTTTTGACTTAGCAGTTGCAAGGGAAATCTTTCGTTTTACTTCCAGTCGATTTTCAAATAACGAACTATATGTGAAACATATTCCCAATTTTGAAATTTATTCAGATCGATTGAAAAAGAAGATGGTTGGTAAACAGGAATTTCACGGTCTATTTGATCTTGGAAAAAAAACATATTTATTAAGTTTTGCTTCTGGGAAGTCGCTGGGTCGAGAGATGTTTTCTGATAATAAATCCATTTATAGAGAGTCTGTGAAATACTTCCGTTCTGCAGAATCAGGTAGCCAAGAAGTAATTTTGAGAGAGTCGCTAGCCGATAAATACCGAACTAGTTTCAGATTAAATAAAACAAATAGACATTATATTTATAGCTCAGGTTTACATGCGGTTGTTCCTATTGTTTTACCAGATACGGAATACTATTCGGTAGCTTCTGTTTCCGATTTTCTTTCGAATCCTGCTTTAAAGTTTAATTCGATAACACCTAAAAAACCAGATGTTTCCGTAGTGGGTTGGAATTCTTCATTGGAAAACGAAATAAATGCAGGTCTCATGGTTTGGGAAACGAATGGAAAAAAAGATGGTTATGCGCCGTTTAATGTTGATTTTACGGAAATTGGATGGTGTCAAAATAATTATTTATGTAGTTCAGAGGTTCCTTTATTTGATGCAGCAAGTAAGGGTGTAAATACTACCAAAATTTATGCAAACCAAAGGATCGGCAATTCGGCTCAATATACCAATGATTTTAGCGGAGTAGCCTATTATCTAGCAAGGGAGAACACTGGACTCTTCGTGTTACACTCTGGAGTTCAAACAGGGGTTCATAATTTATTCTTTTTGAAACAATTTTTGCAAGGCTATGATTTACCAAAACCTTTACATGTTCGTTTGGTAGAAGGAAAAGAAGCAGCGAGAAACTCTGCAATCGATGATCGCTTTTGGATTGGGTATAAACTTTATACATCTGCAATGATCGAAGATTAAAGATTTTTATTTAAGAATTGTTTACGGTCTTCTTCTGGTAAATCAAAGAGATTTTTTACTTCTTTATGAAACTGCCGGAAGTTTTTTCCCGATTTTATAAACAAAGACTCAAAGCTGACCTCTCCAGAATGGTAACGAAGAGCCCCTAAAAAATCTTCGTTATTCCATTCGCGTGCCAAAAACTCTTTAGATTTTTCTTCTGGAACTAATTTTTTCTCAATCACTTCTTCTTTGAATTTAGCCGTAATGGATTTTTTTTGAATCCATTTCTGTTCTTTATCCAATGCAGATGAATAGAGAGTTTTTAGTTCCTCTGCATATTTTTTCAAAAGATTTAATGTTACTTCTCTACGAACTTTTTCTTTTTTAAATTTTTGCAAATGGATGCTGGCTTCGCCCTCTTTTTTTATATAATAAATTTCTATACCTTTTTCTTCCACATAACTTGCATAAGATTCATTTAGTGTAGAATCTCCAGGTAAATAGGCTGTGGCGTGGGCCATTTCGTGGAAGACGAGACCAACAAGTCTATGATCAGGCCAACTGAGCTGAGGTGATAATACTGGATCAGAAAACCAACCAAGTGTCGAGTATCCGCCAATAGCACGGATGCGAGTATCATATCCTTCTGATTGTAATTCTTTTTCCAATGCGATTGCCATTTGTTTATCAAAGAATCCTTTGTAGGGAACCGTACCTGCTATGGGAAACCACCAGGTATAGGATTTTAATTCTAATGCTTCTGAAGCACTGACATTCCAACCGATTTCTTCCCTATCTAATTTTGTATAGTATTCAAATCCTCCTTTTTCATTTAGCGCTAGTTCCCCGATGGCGAAATTTCTGGCATCTTGAATTAAATTTAATTTTTGTTTTGTTTTTAAATCCAAGCCTGGTAGGTTTAGAATATCTTCGATTTTTTCGCGACCCAAGATAATGGAAGATTGTTCCTTGCCTAAGTGAAATAAATACGGCAAACACCCAGAAAGAATAATGGGAAACAGTAAAACCGTAAATATTCTTGGAATCTTTTTGGTTAGACAAGGAAGGGGAATCGACAAAAGTGGAAGGGGTTTTGGCATTCTATGGAAAGAAAAACTTCGATTCCGCCAGTCGTCTACATTAACTTTGCTTTAGTTTTTGTACTTTTGTTTGCGATCTTCTTTCCGGAGATTCGATCGGCTGTAACAAAATTGTTTGCTTCCCCAAAACCTATTTCTTCCAGCAAACAAAGCCAAGCCATTCAAATCCAAACTAGTTTTCGCAACGTTTACCGAGAGGCACAACAATTTGTAGTTTCTATTCGTACGAAAAAAACTGAGATGATTTTCCATCCTTATGCATTTGGAGAAAGTAGAGAAGATCGGATTTCTTCCATTGGGAGTGGATTCATCATTGATGAAAGGGGATTTGTTGTCACAAACTACCACGTTATCAAAAATGCAGAGATCATTGAAATCATCATGTCAGATGGTCGCATTTTCCCGGCACGTTACGTAGGAAGCCATGAGCGCGCAGACATTGCTCTTTTAAAAATCCCAAGTAACGACCGTTTTACTCCTGCCTTTCTTGGTAACTCCGATGAAATTGAAGTGGGGGATTGGGCGATTGCTGTAGGTTCGCCTTATGGACTAGAAAAAACATTTACTGTGGGTGTGGTCTCCGCCAAGTCTCGGGAGGATTTGGATGAAACGGGCCAAACTCATATCCAAACGGATACAGCCATCAATCCTGGATCTAGTGGTGGTCCGCTGCTCAATATTTACGGGGAAGTGGTGGGGATCAACCGTATGATCCGTTCGTCTTCTGGCGCCAGTGCTGGAATCGGGTTTGCCATTCCCATCAATTATGCCAAACGGGTGCTTCGCCAAATCGAACAAAATGTCGGCCAAAACATTCGTCCTGCGACCCTCGGTGTGATGGCGACAGCACCCCTCCCAGACCACAGGAAATCACTTGGAATTCCCGGGGAAACTGTGGGTGTTTTGGTCTATGATATCGAACCCAATTCCTCTGCGGAAAAAGGGGGACTGCGTCGTTATGACTTTATTGAGGGGGCAAACGGCCTACAAATCCGCCATATCAACGATTTACGCGAACAAGTGGGACTTGTTGGTCTGGGAGGCGTCTTACGGTTGAAGATATTACGGGATACCCAAGAGATGGAATTATCGATCCCTTTGGTCGAGGCCGCCTATAAAAAAGGCCAGTAAATTTTATGAGAAGAAATATAGTCCACTCGGGTGCTGATGCACTCATTTATGAAATCCGCCAGATTGTCGCCCTTGCCAAACAGATTGAGGCAATGGGAATTGCGATCACCTGGGAAAATATTGGTGATCCCATCCAGAAGGGAGAATCCGTCCCTAATTGGATGAAGGATATTGTTAGTGGACTTGTCGCCCAAAACAAATCTTGGGCCTATACGGCAACCCAAGGGGATGAAACCACTCGCAAATTTTTAGCCTCCAAAGTGAATGAAAGAGGTGGGGCACAAATCACTTCTGAGGACATCCTTTTTTTCAATGGTCTTGGGGATGCGGTTGCAAAAATATTTGGATTTATGAGACGAGAAGCAAGGATACTTGGACCATCTCCCGCCTACTCTACGTTATCTTCTGCAGAAGCTGCCCATTCAGGTTACGAACACCTAACTTATGAACTAAATCCCGACAATGATTGGATGCCCGATTTAGAAGACATTGAGAATAAAGTAAAATACAACGATTCCATTGCAGGAATTCTTCTTATCAATCCAGACAATCCTACAGGAGCTGTATATCCTAAGGAAGTGATGCGAGAGATTGTCAAAATCTGCGAAAAATATGATATCATCTTAATTTGTGATGAAACTTATGCGCATGTAAATTATTCGGAATGGGGTAGCATTCATTTATCTGAAGTCATTGGTGATAAAGTTTGTGGGTTTGCTTTAAGATCAATCTCCAAAGAATTTCCATGGCCCGGTGCTCGTTGTGGTTGGCTTGAAGTTTTTAATCGTAAAAATGATCCAACTTTCGAAAGATACATCAAGTCTTTGTTAGATGCAAAAATGTTGGAAGTTTGTTCTACTACTCTTCCTCAACTTTCCATTCCACTGGTTTACTCTCATCCTGAGTTTTTAAATCATCTAAAATTTAGAAACGAGAAATTCAAAAAACGTGCAGAGAAAGCTACTTCTATACTTACAGGAATTCCTGGAGTGAAAGTCATACAACCAAAGGGTGCGTTTTATTTAACCGTTCTGTTTGAAGATGGTGCCTTGAAGCCACAGATGACACTTCCCATCTCCAATACGAAAGTTCGCGACTTCGTGGCCCCACTAATGGAAAAAGCGGCTCTTGATAGAAGATTCGTTTTGCACCTGTTAGCTTCCGCTGGGATCTGTGTGGTTCCACTCAGTTCCTTCTGTTGTAATCGGAATGGATTCCGAGTCACCTTACTCGAAGAAGACGAAACAAAGTTTGAATGGATTTATAAAACTCTCGCAGAAAATATCAGGAAGTATTTAGCATCCTAAATGAATTCTCGTGGAAGGTATAAAATCGGGATTTTTGATTCGGGTCTTGGGGGACTATCGGTTCTTCGAACGCTTTGGAAAGAAACATCTAATATCGATTATATCTATTTTGGTGATTTAGTAAATTCTCCTTATGGCCAAAAATCTAAAGCGGAAGTTTTGGAGCTTTCTAAAAATGCTTTTGAGTATTTATTAGAGAAAGATTGCGAAGCTGTTTTGTTTGCTTGTAATACGGCAACATCAGCGGCTGCCGATTTTCTTCGCGCAAAACATTCTATCCCGATTTTCGGAATGGAACCTGCATTGAAACCAGCGGTAAATCAAAATCCTGGAGTCAAAATTGCGGTGTTTGCCACAGAGCTTACTTTAAAAGAAGATAAATTTAAAAATTTAGTATCTGGTTTTCCTATAGGTACAGAGATTCTTCCTGTTGCTTGCGAAGGTTTAGCCAAACTCATTGATAAAGATCTTTGGGAAGATGCCTGGAATTTATTTGATTCTAAGATCAGAACTGTAGTTAAAGACTGCGATGTTTTTGTTTTAGGTTGTACACATTATGTATTTCTCAAAGAAAGAATACTTTATAATTATCCCAAGGTAAAAGTATATGATGGGAATTTGGGAACTACACAGCATATAAAACGAGTTTTAAATTTGCCTGACTTCCAAGAAAACAAAAACCAATTAGATATACTTCTAAACACTTCTGACTCTGATTACGTTCATTTAGCAGGCAGGATTGCCAAAACAATCACGCCGAACCATACTCTTTCTCTTATCAATACTACCACAGGAAAACTCCATGTCTGATTCAAACAAAGTTACATACAAAGAAGCAGGTGTTGATACCGAAAAAGGACAAGAGTTTGTACAAAGAATCAAATCTAATGTAGCATCAACTCATAACAAAAATGTTTTGGGTGGGCTTGGTGGTTTTGCGGCCTGTTACGATGTTAGTTTTTTGAAATCATATAACGAACCAATTCTTTTGTCTGGAACTGATGGTGTTGGAACCAAACTTCAAATAGCTCGTTTGTTAGACATTCATGATACAGTTGGTATTGATTTGGTCGCCATGTGTGTGAATGATATTCTTGTGAACGGTGGAAAACCTTTGTTCTTTCAAGATTACATTGCTTGTGGTAAACTCTTTTTGCCAAGAATGGAAGCTATCGTTTCAGGTATTGTGAAAGGTTGTACATTAGCTGATTGTGCCCTTGTTGGTGGAGAAACCGCTGAACATCCAGGAGTAATGCCTGATGATGAATACGATTTGGCTGGATTTGTGGTGGGTGTTGTTGAAAAACAAAAGATGATTGATGGACGTACTATAAAAGCTGGCGATTCTATTATTGGACTTGGTTCCTCTGGTCCACATAGCAACGGTTTTTCGCTCATTCGCAAATTGTTATTAAAAGATGGCAAATTACCTTCTTCCTCAAGTGATTTAGAATTTTTGAAAAATCATGTGTTTCAACCGACTAGAATTTATGTAAAAACGATATTATCTTTAATCGAAAAGTTTTCTATCAAGGGGATGGTTCATATTACTGGAGGTGGGTTTTATGAAAACATTCCTCGAGTTTTACCTTCGGGGATTGGTGCAGAGATAAGTAATCTGCCGGAAAATTATGTTTTTTCTAAACTAGAAAAGGACCATTCTTTGGATCGTCATGATATGTATGGAACCTTCAATATGGGGATTGGTTACATACTCGTGGTAGAACCTTCTCAAGTCGATGTTGTGATGAGTGAACTACAATCTCTAGGTGAAGAAGCGCATTTGATTGGTAAAACTGATTCTACTGGAAAAATTTTAATTAAGTAGTTAAAGGGAACCCGACCTTAAAAATTGTCCTTCCTTGGTTAGATTCAAAATCAACGTTTGCATTGTGCCGATTTGCGATTTCTTTTACTAGATAAAGGCCAAGTCCTAAACCATCTCCTGTTGTTTTTGTTGAGAAAAAGGGCATAAAGATTTTTGAATGATTGTCAGGTGGTATTCCGCCCCCCGAGTCTTCAATTTCTACATACACAGTATCCAATTTTTTATAACTTCTAATCTGTATAGTTCCTTTGGAAGCAACCGCCTGGATGGAATTCCAAATGATTTGACTCCATAGTTGGATAAGATCGCCTTGTATGCACCGAACATTGCCACTATATTCTAAATTAAGAATCAAGTTTATATCTCTTAAAAAATGCTCCTTATAAAGTGAAATTGCAGAATGAATTGTATCGGTTAATGAATAATCGGTGAGTTCTAAATTGGATTGTAAACCAGCAAAGTTTTTAAGCGTGTAAGTAATTTTTGAAAGCCTTCTTACTGAGTATAATATATGTTCGGATGACTGTTTAACGAGTAATAATCTACGTAATGTTTGAAAGTTTTCTTTGTTTCGAATTACTGATTTAATTTTAGAAATGATTGGGTGTGTGAGATTCCGTATCCCCGAATCAACAAAAAGTTCAGCAAGTTCTTCTTCAAATGGAACTGAATGCTGTTTGAGACTTTCAGTCAGAGATTTACGGGCTTGCCTATTGGATAGTCCAGTTAAGATCCGCAGGCCACCTGAATCTGTCTCAAGGATAGATTGGATTAATTCACTAATTCGACTGTTTGATTCATGAATTTTTTCTTCGTCCCATTCGGAAATTAGTGTTTCCACAGATGATTTGATCATTCCAATCGGATTGTTGATTTCATGTGCAAGGCCAGATACAAGCTGTCCCAAAGAAACCATCTTTTCATTTTGAATTAACTTCTGTTGTGCTTCTCTCAAAGCATAAAGTGCAGAGTTGAGTTCAAAGTTACTGGATTGGAGTTCTTTGGTTCTTGCTTTTACTTTTTCTTCCAAAGATTTGTTTAACTCTTTGAGTTCAATTTCGGCAGCTCGTTTTGATGTTTGGTCGATACCAATCCAAATAATCTTTAACGGTTCGTTTTTGTTATCACGAATGATGCCAAGTCGCCATTCTAAAAAAAGGACCTGATTGGAATTTGTAACACATCGTAAAATTAGGCTCTCGGCAATTTTTTGAATTTCGGTTACGTCGTCCAAAACATCTTTCAAGTATTCCCTATCTTCTGGAAGTAGAATGACATCCTGAATGTATTTCCCGATGACTTCATTTTTTCTAAGGCCTAAAATTGCTTGCGCAGCAGAATTGATACTTTCGATCATTCCATTTGCATCTGTTAACAAAATTAAGTTCGCAGCATTATCAAAAACAGTAGTGTTTAGATTTTTTTCCTGTAATAATGAGATTTCGGTTTTTTTTGATTTTGTAATATCCAGTGCAACTACATCGATCCGTTTTTCAATGCCCAGTATATCAAAAGAAACATTCACATAATGTTCTGTCCAAATTAACCATCCATTGGCATGAATCATCCTAAGTATAATAGGGGAATGGCCAGCATATAATTCAGAAATTTTATGTTGATCTTCTGGAATCACAATATCTTTGAAAAATTCAGAATTCTCATAAAAGAAATTCAATCCGTAACCAGTAATTTCTTCCATTTTTGGACTTATATAAGAAATTCTTGGCTCTGGTAAGAATTCGATATTATAAATAATCGCTGGAAGTTGGTTGTACATGATAAGTAAGCGAACGTTTACATCTTTGATTGTTTTTTGTAATAGTTCCAGTTCTTCTAGGGATAAGTTTAGCTTTTTGGTTTGTATGTTAAAGTTGAAGAGAATACATCCGACTCCAAATAAAAACATAAATAGTGTATTGATGATATAACCCAGAGGTCTATACCATTCTAAACCAAACAGGTAGGGAAAGGTGATCCTTTGGAGAGCTATGATTAAACAGATTGCCAAAAAATATAATCTAAACGCCCGAGGGTAAGTATTTAATTTAAATACTATAAGCCCAAATAGAACGAGGGCTCCTGCGTTAAAAATGGAAGAGGGTAAAGCCATCCAAAAAAAAGGAATTTCTGTTAAGAGTAGAGATACAAATAAAACATATATAAAGATACAAAGAGAAAATAAAAAAGGTAAACTAATTCTCTTTGTGATGATGGGAGAAACAGCCGCAATCAAAAGGAAAGAACCAAAAATAGCACAACTTTCAGAAAAGAAAAAAAAGATTTTTTCGTTCTCTGTCCCAAACATATAAAGGGCTAAGTTGCGAAATACCAGAATCGTTAGAAAAATTGCCGTATAACCAAGTTTAACTTCTGATTTGGAATGTTTAGATAGAAAGTAAATAATGAATGCCATCGTAGCGTTAAAAACTACGGAAATAACAGTGATTGCAAAAATTACATTTACTTCAAAGGGAAGCATCGGTGTCGAGAAGCTCCGTTACCTGTTTGATTAATTGTTCGTTGTTAAACGGTTTTATCATCCATGCGTCTGCGCCGTTGAATAATGCGTTAGAAATGATTTCGGGTTTATCTTCAACCGAGAGAACGAGTAGTTTAAATTTTTTATTTTGTATGATCTTCTTTGTTTCTCGGATTAAGTTGATTCCACTAATTCCAGGCATATTAAAATCAAAAATTCCTAAATGAACGGATTGATCTGATTTTAGTATTTCTAGGGCCTTGTCACCCGTATTACAAGTAATCACCGTATGGCCCTGGCTGCTTAAGGCTAACCTAACAATTTTTAAAACAGCAGAAGAATCATCTACTACAAGAATCGAAGCCATATTGTTTTTAAACTAGCTGAGAGATCAATTTGATAAGTGACTCGTTTGCAAATGGTTTTACGAGCCATCCAACGGCACCAGCAGCCTTACCCTTGTTTTTCATTTCATCGCTTGATTCTGTGGTCAACATGACAATTTTCATAGATTTGCCATTTTCTGATTTTAATGTTTTCTCAGTTAACTCAATCCCAGTCATCCCTGGCATATTTACATCAAAGATACCAATATCAAAACTTGAGGTTTCTAATTTTTGGAGCGCTTCCATTCCATTTGTCGCCGAAGTCACTTCGTGACCTTCTGTTGTTAATACCAAGTTTAGTATTTTTAAAACTGCGGGTGCATCATCTACCGTTAATATTCTTGCCATTTTATTTCTCCTCGTCTAGTAATGGGAACCGAATTGTTAAACATATATCTTTTGTATTTTCATTTCTAAAATTATTTTCAATATTATAGATTTGAACATTGGATTGGTGTTGGTCCATAATCTTTTTGACAAGTGATAAGCCGAGTCCAAATCTAAATTGTTCGAATTTCGCATAACTATCATCTACAACGGAGGAAATCCGAAAAAAAGGTTCGAATACAAAGGATTCAAATTTTTCGGGGATACCACTCGTTCCGTCGCTATTTTGATAAGCAGGATTAATGACTTTTAATTCTAAAAAATTTTCTTTATGAAAGAAGATTAGATAAATTACATCTTTTTCCTTTGAATACTTGATTGCATTTAAGAATATTTCACGAATTACGTAAGACAGTTTTGTTTCATCAAGACGGATTTTTTTCCCGATAGCAGATATCGGAATCTGGCTTAGATTGATTTTTTGGGATTTGATTGCAAGAGCTTCGCTCAAGGTTTCCATTTCTTGATTTATGATGGTAAGTAATTTTTTTGGAGATTCTTTGTTATCAATTATACTTTCGTCGTCTATTACTGATTGCGAAATAGACATACTGTCGAACATACTTTTTGCAGCTTCATAGTTCTCTGATAGCAGATCCATTACGGGTTTGGGTATAGAATAATTTTTTCCTTCTTGGTCTAATTTACTTTTTGAAATCAATATGCTGACAACACTCATGAGTGTGCCTATTCCACTTCCTTGGAATAAGTTGATGTTCATTTGATGGATGATGTCGGCGGCAATGTTTTCGTTTTCTTTATGTGAAAGGGACTTTTTCCAATCGAAGATTTCCACCATACGTTTGTATAAATGGTTTTCTGCTTCATGGATGAACTGAGACTTAAGTTTTGTTAATAAGAATTGAAGTGATCGGTCCAATGTGAATTGGATATGGCTTGAAGAAAGTGGTGTTTGGATATAATCGTAAACGGAATGTTGTTTTAATAGAGAAGCGGTGATATCCCATTTTGAAGTGTCAGTAATTAAGATTATAAGTGTTTGTGGAAAATGCTTCGTAAATTCGGAAAGTTTTTCCCTGGAAACAATTTGTTCTACATCATTTACGTGAAAGATTAAGAAATGAAATTTTCCTTCTTCTAATCTTGGAGATATCTCATCCAAAAGGTTTACTCTTTCAAATGTATAACCAATATCTTTCAATAGATCTGCTATTAATCTTGTGCTATCACTTTCGAGTATCAAACAGTGCGGAATCATAATGATGCAATTTCCTTAATTTTATCTACCATCCCATTTAAAGGGACTTGGTAGGTTACAGCTCCTAATTCGTGGGCTACTTTTGGCATTCCGTAAACAACGCTAGTTTCCTTGTCTTGGCCAATCGTAAGGCAACCTTGATTTTTAAGTTTTAGAAGTCCAGAAGCCCCATCGCTTCCCATACCTGTAAGTATAATGCCTATGCTGCTCCCACCTATATCTTGTTCGATTGCAGATTCAAACAATACATCCACTGACGGCCTATGTCCATTTTTTTTATCAGTTTGTAGGATTTGTGTATAGTATTCTGAGCCAATTTTTTGAATTCCTAAATGGTAATTCCCTGGAGCAATGTAGACATGCCCGGATTGTAATATTTCTTTATCTTTTGCTTCTTTTACATGGATTTTGAGATCAGAATTGAGTCTTTGTGCAAACAAGGTGGTGAAGTTCTCTGGCATATGTTGTGCGATGAGAATAGGCGGAAAAGTCTCGTCTACGTCATTGAGTAACATTCGCAAGGCGGTAGTTCCTCCCGTTGAAGATCCAATCAAAATAAATTTTCGTTTGAACGTTGTTTTTGCATTTGTCTTTTTAGGGGATAGTGCTTCCGACTTCGAAGGAAAACTTAGTTTTGCGAGATTGTAATTTAAACTTTCATATAGTTTGGAAAGTAAATCTTCTTTTGCTTCGACTAAACTTTCGGGAGTACCGATGGGTTTTGTTACATAGTCAAAGGCACCAGCTTCTAAAGCCTCTAAAGTGATATTGGCACCTTCTGTTGTGGAAGAACTAAACATGATAACTGGCATTGGATATTGAGGGAGGAGTTTTTTTAGGAAAACAATCCCGTCCATACCTGGCATGTGAACATCTAATGTCATCACTTCTGGAAGTTTTTCTATAATTAAATCCCTAGCTTCATAAGGATTTGCTGCTTCACCAATCACTTCCCAGTTCGGATCGGATTCAATCCAACGTTTGATCATACTTCTCACAGACCTTTGGTCATCGACAACAATTACTGTATGTTTTTTCATATTGTAACCGAGGATAGATGTTGGCTGATCAATTTTCTAACATCAAGAATTAAACCTGCATGACCATTCCCTAAAATAGTACAACCAGCAAGTCCATTGATGTTTTTAAAAATGGGAGAAATAGGTTTAATCACAATCGATTGGCTACCAAGAATTTCGTCAAAGACAATCCCCATTTGTTTTTCGTGTGACTCAGTGACGATGACGTATTTTTCTTTTAATGTTCTCTGATCATTTAAATCAGAATCTTTTCCAAATAACAAATTAATATCAACAAGAGAAATTTGGTTGGTTCTGTATTGTATACTATGATTGTTTTTGTACAATTCATTAATTGGCTCATTTGAGATATATATAGATTCTTTTACATCTATAGAAGGCAAAATAAAATAAGTATCTGCTTTGCGAACCACTAGTCCTTCGATGATGGCTAGAGTTAAGGGAACACGAATCAGAAAGGTAGTTCCTTGCCCAAAAACAGAAAATACATCCACAAAACCTTTTAGAGTTGTAACATTTTTTCTCACAACATCCAATCCCACACCCCTTCCAGAAAGATCGGTTACTTCTTTCGCTGTAGAAAATCCTGGATAGAATAAAAATTCCCAAACCTCTTTGTCCTCAAGAGTTTCTGCATCAGAATGACCAATGAGGCCAAGAGAAATTGCTTTGTTTGAGATTCTCTCTCGACTGAGTCCTTTGCCATCATCACGCACTTCAATCCAAACTTCTTTCCCCGACTGAGTTGCTGTTAGTTGGATGGTTCCTTGCGGTTGTTTCCCGGCTTCTTTTCTTTCTTCGAGAGTTTCTAATCCATGATCGATCGCATTTCGAATGATGTGCACAAGAGGATCATACATTTCTTCGATGATGGACTTATCAATTTCTGTGTCTTCGCCAGAGATGATAAGTTTTACTTGTTTTCCTGTTTTTTTTGCTGTGTCTCTCACAAGGCGTTCCATTCGGGAAAAGACTCCCGCAATAGGAACCATTCGAAGGCTGAGGGTGATTTCTTGGAGATTTCTGATTAGCTTTTTTAATTGTAATGCAGTTTTTTGAAAACTCTCTAACTTAAGTTTACTGATATCCGGATGGTCAGTAACCATAGGTTCAGTGATAACAATTTCTCCCACAATATCTAAAAGCGAATCTAACTTATCAGTATCGATTCGTATGTCTTTTTTTGTGATGGTTTTCTTTTCGTTTTTTAGGTTCTCTTCTGGTTTTGGAATTCTTTCTTTTGTTGTATTAAGATCTGGTTTTAGAAACAAACCGAATTCTTCGTTTGGTTTTGGAGGGGAGTCGTTTATAAATAGACCGAATTCCTTTGCTATTGTGGGTTCATCTATATTCGTAAACAAACCAAATTCTTCTTTAGGATTTTCATTGGCTGAATCATCACCAAACAAACCAAATTCGGCATTTGCTTGTGAGGCGGGCACTTCTTCAGGCGTTTGCATATACCGTAATCGGATGGAATCATTCTTTTGATTTAACTTATTCAGAAAAAGGATTTGTTCTTCGGAAAAAAAATCCCCACCCGATGGAGAGGATTCTTCATGTTCCACTAATTCATTTAAATAATCAAGGGCAGTGATTAGAAATTCAAGAGTATCTTCATCTTGGTCTTCTGGGTTTTTTCGTAAATAATCCAGAAGATTTTCTGCTGCATGTGCCATTTTTACAATGGCAGTAAGTCCAAAAAAACCAGAACTTCCTTTGATGGTATGGAAATGTCTAAATAGGGTATCAAGGAGATCTCTGTCTACTCGACTACCATCTAATGTTGATTTCTCGAAATGAAGTAAATCCTTTTCGATATTTTCAAGTGTTTCTCGTGCTTCTAGTAAGTATTCTAATACATCATCTCTTTCCATGGATTAGTTTCCCGGAATATCCTTAATCAAATGCGCCTCTTCTTCTGTGAGTAACCTTTGTAAATTGATTAAGATCTTTACTGTATCTCCCACTCTTCCTGTAGCATAGATGAAACGCGAAGATTTTGATTCACCTATCTTTGGTGCTAAATCAATATTCTCTTGAGGAATTTTTAATACATCGTTTACTGTATCAACAATCAAACCAAGGGGTAACCCGTCTAATTCAACGAGTAAAACACAGGTTCTTTCGTGATAAGGTTTAAAAATCATATCAAATCGCAAACGAACATCCATCACTGGAATAATTTTTCCGCGGATGTTGATGACACCTTTCAAAAATGGTGCTGTACCGGGAATGGTAGTGATTGCGGGAAGGGCTAGAATTTCTGTTAGATGGCGAACTTCAAATGCATAGTCTCTCTCTTCCAGGCTAAAACAAAGATACAAATCTTTCATTGTATCTTCGTCTGTATCGACATCCCATGATTTTAAATTTTGGCTCATTGTTGGCCTACAATACGATTCTTGGTCTTTCTACCCGAGTGAGGGCGGTTGTTTTGGAGGTATCCTCTTTGAGTTTGAAACCCATAATGACTGAGCGCATGATTTCCACTTGGCGTTTCAAGGTTTCGCTGGATGCAGCTACTTCCTCTGCCGATGCCGCGGTGGTTGAAGTAACGGTTGTTACCTGATCAATTCCTTGGGTGATCTGTAAGACGGCAGATTTTTGTTCATGGATGGAAAGAGCTAATTCTTTTGTTAGGCTACTTACATTATCTGCGCTTTCTGAAATTTTCCCGAGGACTTCTGCCGTTTTTTCCGTCGCTTCATTCCCAAGTTTTACCTTCTTCATAGAAGATTCTATAAGAAGAGTTGTTTCATCAGCAGCATTGGCGCTCTTTTGGGCAAGGTTTCTTACTTCTTCTGCAACGACGGCAAATCCTTTTCCATGTTGTCCTGCCCTAGCTGCCTCTACTGCTGCGTTGAGTGCTAATATATTGGTTTGGAAGGCGATGTCGTTAATGACTTTATTGATTTTCGAAATTTGATCAAAGGAGCTACTGATTTCACCCATAGCAGAAACCAAATCCTTCATTTTGGAATTTCCCTCTATTGCCTGTTTGGCAGTAGATTCTGAAAAGTCGGTCATCCTTTCCGCGTTCTCTGCATTTGCTAAGAAACTATTGCTTATCTCTGTTAACGTTGCTGAAATTTCTTCAACGGCACTTGCTTGTTCACTGGCAGCTTCGGATAAGGATGTGCTTGCATCGGCCAATTGTTGGGCCCCCAAATCTACTTCTTGTGATGAGAAATATAATTTTTCCACAACATCAGATAAGTTGACAAGCATGCGACGTAAACTTAAGCCCAATTGATCACGTTCCGATTTGAGAGTGACATCGGCACTGAGATCAGAATTTGCAATCCGTTCTAAGTGTTCGGCACGTTCCTTAATAAAGGAAACGAGTTCCATAAATGCTTGCGATAGTTGTTGAATTTCATTTCCCTCTAAATTTTTCGCATTAGCCGATCTTTTATGTTCGGTATCCAAGTCTACATCCAAATCTCCAATAGAGACAGTTTGTGCTACTTCCACAATTTTTTTCATCGGTGCGGCAATGGAATCAGAGAAGAAGATCGCAATGAGAAAAACCATAACGAAGGCAAGAATGACAACACCAGAAACAATGACTAAAGAACTTTTAAATTGTGCTTCTGACTTATGGTATTCTTCTTTAGCAACCTTAAGTTGCACTCGGATCAAATCATCCAAGTGGTGAGTAAGAGGTTCAAAGATAGGATACATATCTACAGTGACAAATTTTTCTAATTCTTCCTCGTTTCTGGTTTCAAGGAGGATCCGAAGTTGTTTGACACCAGCTTTCAATGGTGGAAATTCTTTTTCCATCTGATCGATGATCGCTTTTTCTTCAGGAACAAGATAGGTTCCTAAATACACTTTCCAAATTTCATCTGCTTTAGTTTCGGATTCTCTTATAGACTCGAGAGCTTCCTCAACAGTGATCTTTTTAGCGCGGACTTTATTTGCTGAATCGACAATTCCAATCAGATAAGCATCGGATACTTCTTTGATTTGGCTAATCGGAACCACGCGGTCTTCAAACACAGTGTGGAGTGAGGCTAAAATTTGCCGTGCAGAGTAGAAACTGGCACCAGCAACCACTATCATCAATAGAATGGTGACCATAAATGCCAAAAGTAATTTGACCCGAATCTTTAAATCATGAATCCATTTCATAGTTTTCCCCTAGAGGTGGACGGAAATATATTCAACGCAGCTCGTAAGTCAAGTCTTTCCTAATATTAAAGTATAAAAATCTGACTTCGTTAGAATTGATTTAAAAAACTTTGGAATATCCTAAACTAACATAAAATAAATGGGAAGGAATTTTTTGTAAGGTATAAGTTTCTCTTAGCCAAGTTTTGACGATGGAATCACCTAGGGAATTCCCAGTGTTGACTTGTTCGATGGAATTTAGAATTGAGGTGTTGTACGCACCATAAATACGAGAAGGATTTGTTACCTTCCCATCTTCAGAGCTACGGTTCCAATGTGCTTTGTTCGGATCGCCTCCAGCATATCCATAATAATGATTTGTATCCCAAAGGTACAAGTCGGGTCGAAAGATATGGGCAAATTTAATAAAAAAATCTCCAAAGAAAAAAGATGTGGAAGTGGTGATGTCCTGGATTCCGTTTCGATTGTCCACAGCATTGTTTCCCATGGCATAACCAAGATTGAAATGAGGCATAATTCGAAAGAATTGATCTTCTCGAAAGGTATAGGATCCACTAAGGGAAAGATAATTTTTTCCGGCAAAGAGCCCCCCGTTCTCTGTAGAATATTGTGTGTAATAGGAGATGGTTGGTTTTACCATTTTTAAAAAAGGAAGTTTCCAATGTAAAAAATATTCGTGCCAAACCAATCGACTGATTGCATCTGGATTGTTCGCATTGAACGTGTTATTCGGTCCTCCTGATGCATAAAGGTTTTGTTTTTGAGTGTTTGGGTTAAATAAGGAATTTGGTGTTTTTTGAAATGTATTATAAAACCAAATCCCAACAGCAAAATCACCAAATTGGCTGGGATCAAAATGATAACTCATAGAAAAGAACATTCCATCGGCCCGTTTATTGCCATTTGGTTCATTTTTGGGACCAAATCCTTGGTTGGGGCTGTAACCCTGGCAAGGATTTGATCCTTCACTTCCAGTGGAGAGGCGATCATGAAGGGAACGAACACAGGGATCTTGGCTATACGGATCATAGAATTTTGCCTCTTCTCCCAAATAGGAAGGACCCACACCTCCAGGACTGGATTGGAATAGGCGACGGTCTGAATCACGATCGCCTCTATTTGTTAGTTGAAAATTTCCAAAAAGAGAAAATTGAAATTTTTTTTCGGGGGACCAAACATTGATGGAAGGTTGGAGGGCTGGGGCATAAGTAAAACTTTGGTAGGCCGCACCATTCCTTCGACTCTGCCCCTCTCCTGCAAACGAGTTCCCTCGCCAAAGAAAGTCTGATACAATCTCTGTATTTGTTTCAATGATGATTGGTTTTGGTTCTTCTGTCTTTGTTTGCGCTTCTAAAGGGAAGGAAAAAAGGGCCAACCCCAATAGTAAACTAAGGTTTTGGAGGGTAAAAAATGTTTTGGAATAAATCACGAAATCTTCTGCCTCCTTCCTTTCGAATCGGATCTTGTAATAGAGTTTCCGAATATCCCTTTGAAGTTAGGATTACTTTGTATTCTCTCCCAAGTAAAAAGACATGAACGTATTGGGCAAAGGCTTCGGCATAGGTATCGTCTGCATTTGTTGCTGCATATAACGAAACAAACTGTGTATTAGTTAATTTTTTATAAAGAAATTTACCTTCAGGAAATAAAGCGATGGTAGGAGTTTTTTGGTAAAATTTGATTTTGTTTCTTTCGGGAAAAAAAGTGGCTTCGTAAGGAGAATAGGTTTCGGACCACCAAATCCCTTCAAAAAGAGGAAAATTTCGAAAGTCTCTTTGTGTTTCCGAAAAATCAGGAGCATGGCCCTTGACAATGGATACAATATGACCTAACTCATGTAATATGATGAAACGAATGGCAGTTTCTTTGGAGTTGGTATCGTCCAAATGAATATTGATAGAATGTTCTTTGGATGGAAGAAAGGCTGTGGATTCTTTTTTTGATGCCCAATCATTTCCACCCTCATTCAATAAATCAGAATCTAAATAGATGATCCCACCAATAGGTTTGCCAGACTCATCACGAACGATTCCCGTAAGTCCTGTTGAACCTAAGTTTGTCACAAAGTAGATTCCATAAACGAGAGTATCAGTCAGTGCATTCACTTCTTGCGGCAATGTTTTATAGATTTGATCTAGTTCTAATTTCCAAGGGGACAAATCCTTCGTTGGTGCCGGAACGTCACTAATCCCATCAATGGTATTGATGGCAATTAAGGAATCCAATCGTTTAGAATCCAATGGATACACTCGCGTATTCCATGTTCCTTGTAAGGGAGGGAGATACTTCGATTGTAAACCTATACTTTCTTTAGCCCATTCTGCGTAAGGGTTTTTTGGAATCGAAAACGAATTGGGTGTACAGGCCCAAAAAAGGAAAGGAAGTAAGGATATGAGGTAAGGATTCGATCGCATTTGCCGATTGTATTTCTATATGAAAGGACTTGTTGGTCTATGCTTTTTTTTTCCAGGGATCCTTTTCGCTGAAATCAACCCGTGGAATTTACGACCCGATGTGCGTATTTTAACTAGAAAAGAAGTGTCGCATATTGTAATGGAAAGGAGACCTGACCATTTTCGAGTGACACTCATAGTTTCCGAACGATTCCCCTACAATTACAAAGCTCTCTCTCATCCCTTTTTCTTTCGGATGGAGGATGAGAAAAAAGCATTCGAACTTGCGAATCAAATGGACAAGTATTTGGATTCAGGAAAACCTTTCACCATCACCTTAAATGGATCAGAGATCCAAACTTTGGTATGGGGAGAACCCTGATTGACACGTTCCTTTTATTTATACTTCAAAGAAATCTTTCGAAAACCTACAAGATCAGAATGGGAAATTTTAAAGTTAGTAGAAGCTCGCTATGATAAAGAATATACGTATTATATTTTTATCACACATATCATTGTTTATTCCTTGCTGATTGCTCCACCATTTTCTGAAATTCGAGTTCAAGTTTTGCCTTATTTACTTGGTGTATCCATTGCACGGCTAATTTTACTTTTGCAATTTTATACCAAAAATGTTCCGATTCAAAGAGTCATTTACTTCAGTGGATTTGTTGCAGATGGACTCGTTTATCTTGTCTTTATGGTGGGAATCCATTCCTTTCCCTCACTTGGAAGTTTCTATTTATTAAATTCCTATTTAATGTCTTTTGTTTTTCCCATCCTTTTGTATAGTACAAGACTTGATCCAAAGGCCTGTTTCCTTAGTGCATTTTATTTTTCTATCTTACATATCATTTATATCTTCAACCTTCCTTCTGATGTATCCGATCAGTTTTCTTTTTTTAGTAAATATTTCTTATTATTGGTATATTGGGGGAGTGCAGTTCTCGGCACTGTATTTGTTCTCAATAAAAGAAAAGACACTACAGACATGTACAATCTGTCCGAAGAAAAAAGATTTATGTTACATGAATTGGAGCTTGCAAAAAAAGTACAAGATGCCCTTTTCCCAGGGGATATCAAGATTCCCAGTCTTGCTTTTACTTATTATCGCAAAAGTCCCAATGTGATTGGTGGAGACTTTTTTGATTTTGTACAACTCAGGGAAGGAAACGTGGGAGTGTTTTTAACGGATGTAGCTGGGCACGGAATTTCATCAGCAATGGTTGCCTCCATCATGAAGGTACTTGTCTCCACCATTCCCTATCGTTTCAAAACAGCACCAGCCAAACTTATGGATTATTTAGATGACCGTTTGGCAAATGATTTAAACAAATACCATGCTTCGGCAATTTATCTATTTTTTGATTTTATTGAGAAGAAACTAACATTAGGGAATGCTGGTCATCCCTATTTAATTTTAGCGCACAAAGACGAAGACTACCAAGAGTTGGAAACCCAAGGGGCTATCCTTGGGTTTAATATTAAAATTCCACCCATAGCCGAAAAAACGATGCCCTTAGCTCCAGGGGATCGTTTTTTTATTTATACCGACGGGCTCATTGAATCCACAGATTCGGAAGGAAATTGTCTCGGGACCGAAGGGCTCCTCGCACTTCTCAATCGGCATAGACAAAGTGCAAACATCAAAGAACTTGAAATCAACCTACTTACAGAGTTAAAATCCAACTACGGACTCGATAGTTTTTCTGATGACACCATGTTTCTAATCTTGGAAGTAGAAGAATAAGGAGAAATCATTTGTCTTTTTTAGAGATTCAAATTAAATCCAATTTTGCTCTTGTCACCATCAAAAGACCAGAGGCCCTCAATGCACTGAACGATGTAGTCATCACGGAGATTGGTGCCATGGTGGATGAGCTGGAATCAAACTCATCCGTTCGAGGATTCATTCTCACTGGTGAAGGGAAAGCCTTCGTTGCCGGAGCCGACATTGCCAAAATGAAAGAGTTCAATGTTAGAGAAGGTCAGGCCTTTTCAGAACTCGGCCAAACTGTTTTTCGTAAGATGGAGCTTTCCGGTCTCATTTCTATTGCTGCGATCAATGGATTTTGTTTGGGTGGGGGAATGGAACTTGCTATGGCATGTGATATCCGTTATGCGGTTGCTTCTGCTAAATTAGGCCTTCCTGAAGTGACACTCGGTTTACTTCCAGGATTTGGTGGTTCACAAAGACTTCCTAGACTCATAGGAGTCGGAAGAGCTACTGAACTTATTTTATCTGGGGATATGATTTCTGCGGAAGAAGGATACCGATTGGGACTTATCAATAAAGTCACTGATCCTGCAGAACTTTTAAACGAATCCGAAAAAACCATAACCACAATCCTATCTCGGGGACCTAACGCCATTAAGGCGGCAAAAACTGCCATCCGCCAAGGATTGGAAACAAATATGGAAGGTGGTTTGGAGTGGGAAAAACAACTTTTTGGTGGCCGGTTTGCGGATGAAGAAACCAAAGAAGGTCTTTCTGCCTTTTTAGAAAAAAGAAAACCAAACTTCAAAGGTTAATGTTATGAAAACACGGATTGGCATTCTTCTTGTTCTTTTGACTTTTTCTGTTTGTAAACAAGCAGAATCCTTTCCGTCTCAAACTAACACTCCAGAAATTCTATTTGGAAGTGTTGCTGATCGTGCTTTAAAATTGGAAATTGCCAACACTCCTTCCACAAGGGCCACGGGTCTTATGTACCGAACAAAACTTGGTGAGGATGAAGGAATGCTTTTTGTTTTCCCTCGCCCAGATTTTTTAAGTTTTTGGATGAAGAACACTCTCATTCCTTTGTCGATTGGTTATTTTTCCGAAGATATGCGACTTTTAGAATCATTCGATATGAAACCAAACCAAACAGAGGAAGTTTACAACGCAAGAAAACCCGCGATGTATGCTTTGGAAGTCAACCAAGGTTGGTTCGCAAAACACAAAATAGGTAAAGACGCGGTCCTCACTTTGGAAAGAAAGGTCAGTGCCCGCGATTAAAAAATTTCTTTTTACTTGAATCTCTCACGAGGTTTCGATACCATTTGAACCCATGGTTGTCACGAATCCTCGTTTAATTACCCTTTTATCAGAAGAACAAAAAGCCGACTTGGCTTCGATGGAAAAACAATTTGCCCATCATCTAGAATACACCATTGGTAAAAACAGGTTCAATCTTAAAAACGAAGATATATACAAAGCTCTTGGCCATACCATTAGAGATTTCTTAATCGATCGATTGAATGTCACTCACGAACGTTACCGAAATGAAAATCCTAAACGAGTATTTTATTTTTCCTTAGAATTTCTTATGGGACGCACCCTCATGAATGCTCTCATCAATCTCGGATTATACGAAACCATCCAAGTGATGCTTCGAGGAATTGGCTTTGAGCTAACAGACGTTTTGGAATTTGAAACCGATGCGGGTCTTGGAAACGGGGGGCTTGGGCGGCTTGCGGCTTGTTTTTTGGATTCGATGGCCACTCTCAATGTTCCTGGGTTTGGTTACGGGATTCGCTACGATTATGGAATTTTCAACCAAATCATTGCGAATGGAAGCCAACTAGAAATGCCGGACCACTGGGATGCCGATGGAGTTCCTTATGAAGTGGTTCGTTCCGATATTTCCTTTTCTGTTGGTTTTTTTGGTCATACAGAAACTCGTGTATCAGGAAAAGGAAAAATCCAACATGATTGGGTTCCTGATGAAACTGTCCTTGCTTCTGCACATGATTATCCCATTCCAGGATTTAACACGAGTACGGTGAACTATCTCAGACTTTGGGCTGCCAAGTCTTCTGAAGAGTTCAACTTGGATTATTTTAATCATGGCGACTATATGAAAGCTGTGCAGGATAAATCCATATCAGAAAACATTTCCAAAGTATTGTATCCGAATGATACCACCGAACAAGGGAAAGTGCTTCGTCTCAAACAACAGTACTTTATGGTTTGTGCTTCTCTCCAAGACATTCTCACACAATTTCGTGAATCCACTTACAATTTAAAAGAACTCCCAAACTACGTTGCCATCCAATTGAACGATACCCATCCAAGCATTGGGATTGCCGAACTCATGCGAATTTTTCTGGATAATGAAGAGATGGACTGGGAACCCGCTTGGGATGTAGTCACAAAAGTTTTTTCTTATACCAACCATACGGTTTTACCAGAAGCTTTGGAAACTTGGAGGGTGGAACTTTTTGAGAAACTTCTTCCAAGGCATTTGGAAATCATATATGAAATCAATCATAGATTTTTGTCAGAGGTTCGTAGCAGGTGCGTCCTATCAGAAGAGGAAATCCAACAGGTTAGTATCATAGAGGAAGGTCGTGAAAAAAGAATTCGAATGGCGAACTTGGCTGTGATTGGTTCGTATCGAGTGAATGGTGTGGCGGAACTTCATTCAGAGCTTATCAAAAAAACTATCTTCCAAGCCTTTACCAAAGTATTTCCTGAAAAATTTAATAACAAAACCAATGGAATTACACCACGTCGATGGTTACTCCAATCAAACCCTAGTTTGGCGAATCTCATCTCCAAACGAATTGGAAATGATTTTACAACAGATCTTTACAAATTAAAAAAATTAGAATCCTTTGTGGATGATGCGGATTTCCAGAATGATTGGCGAAGTGTAAAACAAACTGCTAAAGATGATTTGGCTAAACTCATTAAAAGTGAAACCGGAATTTCCATTGATCCAAAGTCTTTGGTGGATGTGCAAATCAAACGATTCCATGAATACAAACGCCAACTTTTGAATATCCTGCGAGTGATTGCTTTATACAGAAGGATCAAAGAAAATCCATCTCGTGTGATCACACCACGGACAGTAATTTTTGGGGGAAAAGCTGCCCCCGGATATTACATGGCCAAACTCATCATCAAGTTAATTAATAATGTAGCTTGGGTGGTCAACCGGGATCCAGACGTTGCCGACAGGTTGAAGGTAGTGTTCCTCCCAAACTACCGAGTGAGCCTTGCCGAAAGAATTATCCCCGGAAGTAATTTATCCGAACAAATTTCCACTGCTGGAACGGAAGCTTCTGGAACTAGCAACATGAAATTTATGTTAAACGGTGCTTTGACCATTGGAACTTTGGATGGTGCCAATGTGGAAATTTTGGAAGAGGTGGGGGCAGAGAATATATATATCTTCGGCCTTCACACGGAAGAAGTTTATCGTTTGAAGGAAGCGGGATACCAGCCTGCTGATTTCATTCGTCGCAATGAAGACCTCCACCGAGTTCTACTCATGATCCGTGAAAATTTATTTTCTATGGGGGAACCTGGTATTTTTGGTCCCATCTATGATAGCCTCTATTATACAGACAATTATCTCTTGATGGCTGATTTTGATGCGTATGACGAGACTCAAAACCTTGTGGCCAAGGATTATTTGGACGAAACCACTTGGACCAAAAAATCCATTTTAAACGTAGCAAGGTCAGGGAAATTTTCCTCAGATCGTACCATTCGAGAGTATGCCAAGGACATCTGGAAGGTCCCCCTTCTTGACACAGTTCCTCCTAAAACTATCTATAAATTGCCACAAAACTGAATCGACATAAAAGAACGAAGGTTGTATCGTTCCAAGGAAAGGGTCCCAAATGAGTAAAGGTTATATTATATGTGTCGATGATGAAGTATCGGTATTGGAAACGCTTGCGGAACAACTTCTGGCTCGGTTTGGCGAATCCCATATCATCGAGACTGCAAATAGTGGTGAAGAAGCACTTTCATTAATCGATGAAATTATCAGTAGCAACGACATCGTGGAATTGATTGTTTCTGACCAAGTGATGCCAGGAATGAAAGGGGATCGGTTTTTGGAGCAGGTGCACCATCGCCTTCCCGATGCGATCAAAATCCTTCTCACCGGTCAAGCTGGACTTGATTCTGCAATCTATGCGATTAATAACGGGGGACTCAGTCGGTATGTCGAAAAACCTTGGAACATTGACGAACTATCCAAAGACATTAAAGACCTACTTGATAAGTTTCGACAGAATTTGGAAAACCAACACCTCATCCAAGCTCTCAACCGTCGCATCATCGAATTGGAATCTGGGCAATAGAAAAAACCAATCTCTCTTCCTCTTACTGATTTTCCTTTCTCTTTCTCCAGTTTTTGGGAAAGAGAAAGAACTCACTCCTGAACAAATTTCCAAAAAGAAAGATGTCCTTTCTAAAATCATTCGGTATGGCACAAGCCAGGAAAGAAAACAAGCATTAGGTGAACTGACTCGATTTCCTAAAGAGAATGCCGGTGAACTTTATGAACTCATTGGTGAACAATTAAAATCAGAAAAAGATATGGGGATGAAAATTGTCCTCTTAAAAACCATTGGTGATTTGGACCTAAAAGAAAACAAAGATACCATCATTACTTTTTTTGAAGATCCCAACGAAGATGTCGCAAAACAAGCCGTAAACTCTGCAAAAAAAATGAAATTAGCGGAAGCAACTAATCCCTTACTTGAAAAAGTAAAAAAAGAAGATTTTACAAAGAATAGTAATTCACTTAGTTTGTACATCACTGCTTTGGCGGACTTACCCGATGGAAAGGTGGCAGCTCCTTTTCTGGAAACCAAGTTTCGCGAAAAGTTTAATAGCGCCGATATGCGTGGTCAAATTGCCCTATACTTCGGAACGGTTTTGTATGCCGATGCTGAATCGGCTCTTATGGAAGTGGCTTTTGATGAGGTCCAACCCACAACTTTACGTTGTTATTCGATGAACACACTCGGTAAGTTAAAGTCCGAAAATGCCAAACCAAAGTTATACGAACTTTTAGATTCCTTAAAGAAAACGGCAGGAAAGTTAGATGCTAAAAAAGCCCAATCTTTAAAGATTTATGCGATTGGTGCTCTTGTGACTATGGGTGATAAGGAAGTATTCCAAGAACTGAATGAATTTGCTCGTGATGATGATAGTATGGTGAGACTTCGTGCCATTGAATTTATGGGCAGTTTGAAAGATCCAAAAGCACTGGAACTTTTAGAATACAAACGAGACCGCGACCCCAGTCCGAAGGTGCAAAAGGCCGCAAAAAAAGCCATCGACCAAATCAATGGAAAAGACAGTCCTGTGGAGGAAGAAAAATCTACAGAGGAAAAACCAGACGAAGAACCCAAATGAAATTAAAGTTCTTTCTATCATTTTTATTATCCTTCTTTTTTGTTTCAGTAATCCCTCTTCAGTCCGAAGAAGATGGACGTTATACAGGCCCTATCCCTCGTTCCGAAAAACGGATCTTAGACGGAAAATCAGAATTTCAAAAAACAGGAACTTTTCCTTTAGAATGGAAGTTGTTTTATAAAGGGAAACAAGGAGATTTTGTTGTTTTTTATGACTTAAATGGGGATGAAATTCATTACCGATATAGAAGAAATAAATTTGATTTGGATGCTGAACTTTTTGTAAAGGATTTGTTTCCTGGAAATCCTTATCGGGTGAAGGGAGAGTGGATTGGTTATTATTTCTATTCTGTAGATGAGAGGGGAAAACGTTCTTCCCTTCCCACTCCCAAAAAATTACCAGCAGAGCCCAAAGAATTTATAGATAGGCAATCGGTTCCTATATTCAAATTGAAAGAATACATCGAAGTACGCACAGACGATCTCCTCTATTAAAGATCAATTTTTTGTAATAATTGGAAGTTGATAAATAAAATAGGATTTGGATCATTTTCTTTTTCCGAATAACTTACATTTAGTGATATAAAGGGACTCACCCATTTCAGTTTAATGATTTCTTGTCTATCCGTTAGGTTGATATTAAAATCGGTAGCATAGGTCCAGTTTTCGAACCAAGCTCTGGTTTTTGGTTGGCCTTCTCGAAAGATAGCACTGAATTCCAGCAAGTTTCCTGTATTTATGGGGATGGCAATTTTTCCTTCCCATTGGCCTCCATTCTCTCTAGATTCAAATCCAAAAGACACCACAGTTTTTTCCTTTCTCCATTCATAAAATGCAGCTCGGCCTATTTCATTGTATTGGTAGTTCCCTGATTCATTGTATTCTCTATACCGATAGAGTAGGTTTCCCCATTCACTAAGAAAGAAGGGGAAAAATCCTGACCTTCCACTTTCATACTTATGTCCTTCTATAGAACTTAAATACTCAAAACCTAGGAAGTGTTTGAAACTACCACGAGTGTACCCTAATGTCTGTGGGATTTGTGGTCTAACTTCCTCTGGTGATACCATTCCATATAACAAGGGTGAGTCTCTGTAAGCAGTGGCATCTAAAAAGAATTTGGATTCGGGAGATTCGGACTTTAAATAGAAAAAGCCGACGGATTCTTTTTTACTAAGTATGGATTCTGACTGAACTCTATGGTTTCCTAAGTCTTTGGAATTCCAAGAATCATTGACATACAAACTTGATTTATTTTCTCCCGCCGACCAAACTCCCGAATAAGATTTGCTTGGTGATACAAAATATAATCCAGGATAAGCAGAAAATGCATCGGCATGATAGACTCCGAGTTCGTATTCCTTCCCTTCAAGGAGATATCTATATCCGAGAAAGTGAGAAAGTAGTATAGGCTGGGGAAGGGGAGATCCGGTTCTTTCCAACTGGGAATAGAAGTTAGGATCTTTTGCAAAATAAAAATGAGGAATGGGTTTGTAACGGTTCCCAGAGGTAAATCGAAACTGCTGGAAAGTAAGATTGGCTCCGTAAGAAAATTCTTCATCACGTTTTTCCAAAATCCAAATTTGCCCTTTTCCTCTCCCACCGAGAAACACAGAGGAATGATTTTTTTCCTTCCTTGGCAAATACCGAACATCTAAATTTTGATAACTCATTCCGAAAAAAAGTTCATAAAGTGAATCTGATCCCTCTAATGACTTGGGTGTTGTTTCTTTGGATTTTTGATCTTTTGTATTCCGAGGGAACTTTACCTTTTGTTTGGAGGAACTATCTTCGGCAAATCGATGTTTTGTGGGATACAAGGTGATCTGTTGTTCTTTCCAAACTTTCGAAACCAGGGCAGCGTCCTTTCCTTTCAGGGACCTTTTCCAATCTAAGAACTGTTCTGGGGATTGTTTGGATTTTTCTTTCCAGGTTGCCACCAAATGGGGAGGAAAACCAGCCTTAAGAAGTTCCGGGATCGAAACTTGATCCGGTTTTTTCTCTACAGCAAACAATGACTGTACGAAAGAAATCCACAAAATGATCCCAAATTTCTGCCAATCCACCAGGATTGGGGTTTAAAATTTCGTTTTTTTGCCCTAAGTCCGGTTGCTTTTTTTAAAGAAGGGGCATATTCTGAACCTCCCAATAAAAAAAATCCATCTGGGGGCGGGTTTTGTCCCAGGGGAATGCTAAATTGTATATAGAAACCGATAGAAACGTGAAAAAAATATTGACTTAACTTCTCATCCGTTAAGTAGTGTAAACAAGCGTTTAGTATATTATTGGTATTATTTTTTAGTTTTATGTCGTCTAAAAAGATGACGGGGAGGAAAAACCTATGATCGTTCGATCCATCCAACAACCCGCTTACAACCGCCACAAGGACCAAGGCCTCGCAGGGCAAGGTCCGAAAAAGGGATTTTCCCAGAACCAAACAGGGAAAACCTTTGAGGATTATTTGATGGAAGCCTTCCAAGGGGAAGTGGTTCAAAAGGGAGAGTGGGTATCCCCCAGTCTTTCTGATTTGGGCCAAAAGAACCTGAAGAGGATGTAGTTCCAAAATACCGGCTTCCGTTCTAGAACGGGGGGCCAAGGGCCGACAATCAAAGTATGGAGAAAGTATCCATACTTTGGGCTCTTGTTCGGCGTGATTACGCACTGCAATATGCAGGTTCCTTTCTGGGGATCTCCTGGATGTTCCTGCAGAATTTAGTACTCATTAGTTTGTACGCACTGGTATTTCTGGTGCTCAATTTAAAAAATCCATCCACACAAGAAGACTTCACGGCTTATCTTTTAACTGGACTTTTGTATTGGATTCCCATCCAAGAACTTCTTGTTCGTGGTACAGGAATCTTAACAGACAATCGTAGTTTGCTAAAAAGATCAAGCCTCGGGATCGATTTGTTTTTATGGATTCCCTATGTCCAATTTCTCATCCATAGCCTAATCACATCCATTCCCGTATTTATTTATTTGGCTTATTCTGGGAAGTTAAACTTTTCCGGAATCCTTCTTGGGTATTTGATTCTGGTGTTCTCTGGACTCTATTTGATGTTGCTTCTCCACTATCTTTCCAGGTTGAATATTCTATTAAAAGATATTTCACCTTTGATCCGTTTGGTGAGCCAACTTATTTTCTGGGGAATCCCCGTGTTGTATTATCCAACAGGATATTTAAAAGAGTGGAACCGTTTGAATCCATTTACCATTCCTTTGGATATCTTTCGCACTTCCGTGATTCCAGGATACAGTCCTCAATTTGATTGGATCCAAGTTTTGCCATTTCTCTTTTTTTTCTTTCTTGTTTATCTACTTGCCAAACGTAAATTCCAATCGGTGATTTTGGATCATCTCTAATTTTATGGCTTCCGTTGTTTTAGAAAATCTTTCTAAGGATTACCATGGATTTTCAAAACCTTGGAAACGAATCCTTGCCGGACTTAGTTTTGGATACTTTGGAATTGATTCTAAATTTACCGCCTTACAATCAATAGTTTTAAAAGTTGGACCTGGAGAAATCTTAGGGATTATAGGCAGAAATGGTGCCGGAAAATCTACACTTCTTAAATTAATCACTGGTGTCATCAGTAAAGATAAAGGGAATCTATTTGTCACTGGCTCGGTTCGCGCCCTACTTGAACTCAGTGTTGGCTTTAACCCGGAACTTTCTGGAGAGGAGAATGTGTATTACAATGGGCTCGTTTGGGGATACAAACCATCGGAGATCAAGGAACTCACAGATTCCATTTTTGATTTTGCCGAGCTGAATGAGTTTCGAAATTCTCCCTTAAAAAATTATAGCTCGGGAATGGCAATGCGACTTGGCTTTAGTCTTGCCACTGCCAAACGCCCCGATATCCTAATTGTTGATGAAGCCTTGGCTGTTGGGGATGCAAGTTTCCAACAAAAATGTCTCAAACGAATCAATGAATTTTCAAAGTCTGGGTCTTGCATTTTGGTTGTGAGTCATGATCTTGGACTCATTTCTTATTTTTGTACGAGAGCCATTCTTCTAAACAAGGGACATTTGTTATTTGATGGTAATCCCAAACAAGCGATCGAAGAATACATGCACGTATTAGCTGGTAATCTGGAACCTTCTTCCATACTACCTTCCGAATCCATTAAGGATATTCATGTCTCGTTGAAAAATTCCAAGGGGTTGGATACCCGCCACCATTTTCTAGGGGATACGGTGACTCTTCGGATCGAATTTCAAACTACAAAACCTATCACAAACGGAACCATCGGATTCCACATTGATAGTGAAAAAGGAATTCGAATTTTTGGAACTAACTCCCACCATCTGGGAAAACAAAATTTAAACATAAAAGACTTCGAACGTTCGATGGTCGAATTCCAATTCCCTATCCAGTTCAGTGACGGGAAATACAGTTTGGGGGTTTCTATTCATAAAGGAGAGTCCCATATTGAAGGAAGTTATTTCTGGGGGGAATCCGTTTTGGATTTTGAGGTCGAACGAGGTAAAATTGAAAAATTTGTCGGAGTTTGTCATCTACCGACCGAATTTACATTCCAAACTCTTCCCAAATCCGAATAGAAAAACGGTTTCCTTCAAAGGAAAAAACTAAATTCTGGAAATCCTATGAAAGTTTGTGTAGTTGGAACCGGATATGTGGGCCTCGTTGCAGGAACCTGTTTTGCTGAATATGGCAATGAAGTTATTTGTATTGATAAAGATGAAAAGAAAATCAGTGACTTAAAACAAGGGATCATTCCCATCTATGAACCTGGACTAACCGAACTTGTGGAACGAAACCACAAAGAGGGAAGGCTCCACTTTTCCACATCACTAAAAGATGGTGTTGAGTCTTCCGAATTTGTTTTTATCGCTGTAGGTACACCCACTTCTGATAACGGATCAGCTGACTTAAGATTTGTTTTTGCCGTGGCAGAAGAAGTCGGTAAAGCAATGAACGGCTACAAAATCATCGTCGATAAATCAACAGTTCCCGTGGGAACCGCTGACCAAGTAAAGGCCATTGTGGCAAAACACACAAAACATCCGTTTGATGTTGTTTCCAATCCAGAGTTTTTAAAAGAAGGTGCTGCGATTGATGACTTTATGCGACCTGAACGTGTTGTGATTGGTGCTGAGTCAGAAGTCGCTGCCAAAAAAATGAGCGAACTTTATTCTCCGTTTGTGTTAAATGGAAACCCAATCATTACCATGAGCATTCGTTCTGCAGAACTTACTAAGTATGCATGTAACGCCTTCCTTGCGACAAAGATTTCCTTCGTCAATGAAATCGCAAATCTCTGTGACGCACTTGGTGCCAACTATGATGATGTCAGAAAAGGGATGGGTACAGATTCGAGAATTGGACGTCAGTTTTTATACGCAGGGATTGGATATGGTGGATCTTGTTTTCCAAAAGATGTAAGAGCGCTTTTACGCACAGCGGAAGAAGTCAAAGCTCCTATGCATATCATTCAGTCGGTAGAAGATGTAAACGAAAAACAAAAAACTCGTTTAACAGATAAAATTTTTGAACACTTCAAATCAACAGATATGAAAGGAAAAACTTTTGGGATTTGGGGTTTATCTTTCAAACCGGGAACAGATGATATGCGAGAAGCTCCATCCATTCCTCTTATTTATGAACTACATAAAAATGGCGCCAAAATCCAAGTGTTTGATCCTGCTTCTATGGAAACATCGAAGTATTATTTTGATGGAAAGGTCGAATACAAAAAGGATGCATACTCGGCTCTTCAAGGAGCAGATGCCATGTTGTTACTCACGGAATGGCGAGAATTTAGAGAGCCTGATTTTAGTAAAATCAAGTCTCTACTGAAATCTCCGCTAGTTTTTGATGGAAGAAACCAATACAAACCAACTCTTATGAACGAGTTAGGTTTTACTTATTATTCTATCGGGAACAGGTAAATTATTTAGTCCAACTGAAAGTAATCTTTTGGTTGGACTAAAATCCTCTTTCTATTTCAGACAAAGCCTCATTACACATTGATTTATCGGTTTCAGACGTTAGTTGCGGTTTGATTTCGGTCAGGATCGATTTTGCAAGTTTCGATTCCCCTGCATCCTTTAATGTCAGTCCATAATACAACTTGGCAGTAATTTTCCGATGGGACGTCGGATAAAGTTCCAGAAAATCTTTCCAAGATTTTGCAGCAGATTCTTTCGAACCATGAATGGATTTAACTAAGTTTAAGTTGAAATAGGCATTTTCTTTAAGTATTGAGGCAGTTTTTGAATTTTGAATGGCTTCAGTGAATTGGAGTTCTGCTTTTTCAAACTCTTTGTTTTGAAAATACAACAAACCTAATCGAAAATGGATATCGGGACTATTTACATTTCGCCTAAGTTCTGTTTTGAGATACGACTCAATATTCGGCTCTTGCAGGATTCTTTTGGAAATACCCAAAATATCTTCCTTTGTGGCGAGTCCAGAAATCTTAGTCACATAGTTTCCATCCCCATCTAAAAAAAGTATCGTAGGATAACCCTCGATACTGTATTTTTTTCGGAGGTTGGGGAATTCTTCCCCATCTAACCTGACTTTTACGAAACTATCTAATACCCGACTTACCTCGGGATCAGGAAAAATTTCTTTTTCTAAAACCAAACAGTAGGTACACCAATCTGCAAATACATCCACGATGATAAATTTATTGTCTTGTTTTGCCGATTCGAAACCCTTCTGGATGGAACTTCCCCAAGGGGATTCGGAAAACAGTGCGCTCGTGCATAGAAGGAAAAAAACAGGAAGAATCTTACGAACCATCCATTGAATTCTATTGGATTCTCTTTGTTTGAATAGTCAATTTTCGCTTTTTCGAAATGGAATGGGCAGTTTCCATGGTCGCTAGAAGGTCAAAATATGGAATTTTTACTGAAACTGGAAGAACTACTCCGCAAACGTAAGGAAGAATTGCCTGAAAAGTCTTATACAGCCGAACTCTTCCGCGACGGTGTTGACCGCATTCTCAAAAAAATTGGTGAGGAAGCCGGCGAGGTCATCATTGCTGCAAAAAATCCCAATGAGAAAGAACTCATCCATGAAATAGCTGATTTGGTATTTCATTTAGAAGTGCTTATGGTGGAAAAAGGAATTAGCCTATCTACCATTGCAAAAGAATTGGAAAAACGCCATAGCTAAACAGAAGGTTTCCCACAGGAAACTAAATGAAGATATTTCTGTATTTATTTTACCCTTTGAGTTGGATTTACCGTTTCCTCTTCTGGTGGTCCCAAAGTAGAATTCTTCCATTTCACTTGCCGAATGTTTTAGTGATTAGTGTTGGGAATCTCACCGTGGGAGGAACTGGCAAAACTCCCTTTGTTCAGTATTTGGTGCGATACTTTCAAAAAAAATACCCTAGTTATGCGATCACAATTTTATCTAGAGGATACAAAGCGGAAAAAACTAAAGAAGGGGCAATTTTGCCGAGTGGTAACGAACCTCAGTTGTATGGGGATGAACCAAGCCAACATAAGGAAATGTTTCCTGATGTGCAGGTAATCATTGGCAGAGATAGAAAAAAATCCTTTCTCTTATATAACAAAATCCAATCCAAAAAACATATTGTGATCCTAGATGATGGCTTCCAACACAAACAATTGTATCGAGATTTTGATTTTGTTTTGCTTGATGCAAATTCCCCTTTTGGGAATGGTTTGACTCTTCCTTTGGGTTTTTTACGAGAACCGATTGGTCATAGCAAAAGAGCCAATGCCATCGTCTTTACTAAGTTAACTTTGCAACACAAACAACGATTAGATCGATATAAAAAGGTCCTAATCCAAAATGATGTTACAATTCCGATTTTCCATTCTAGTTTCCAAGCTACTGTTAAAGAAGTTTTGTTGAATCAAAATTTTATTCAGGAACCATTTCCATTGCATTCCAATTTGAATTTAAAATACTTTTTGATAACTGGAGTTGGAAATCCAAAAAATGTTTATGAAACAGCAAAATCTACTTTGTTATCAGAATCTATTCGAACTAAATTTTTTCCCGACCACTTTGAATATGCAACCAGTTCCCTGTTGTCATTGTTGAATGAAATACAAACAAGTGAGATCCTAATCACCACCGAAAAAGATTGGATTAAGATGCGAAAAGATACTAGTTTTACAGGGGAATTGGTGAGACGAAATATTCGAGTATTTTTGTTGTTAATCCAAGTTTCTATCGAAGAAGATGAAGAAATGAAATCTATGTTAGCTGGTCTCGTTTCCACATACGAATCAAAAACCGGTCAGGTTTCAGGGACTTAAAAGTTGTTTCTGGTATTGGACTTGTTTCTTCCAACATAGAGGAAACGAGAATTTCCGCGGAATATAACGCATGGGTAAGTCCTCGTGAACCAAGTCCGTTGAGAATCCCCACAGATTCATAATAAGGGATATTCATCTTTTTATCCGAATTCCTTAATAAATTTTGGTATTTAATAGATAAGTCGAGTTTGGAAATATTCGGTAATTTGCCAACAATGGGATGGCGGTCTTGCGATTGGGTTCTATAACTTACTCTTGTGGGAAACAAACGAGGGTTTTGTGGTACCCATTCTGCGGAAAGATTTGGCAATCTATTGAGTAGTTCTTTCCACATAGATTCGGATTCTTCTGGCCTTGGCTCTTCTTCTAATTTGAATTCATCAAATGTAGCACCTAAAACCTGGTATCCCCCAATCGCAGCAGTGAGATAATCACCATATAAAATTCCGTAAGTATTTGTCGGTTTTTGCTCTGGAATTTTTAGAATTTGGCCTCTCACTTTCCGTAAGGGAAGCCATTCCAAATGAGGATCGTCTGCAAACTGGTATCCTTGGGTTAGGAATAAATAATCGCATTCGATTTCGCCTTCCGAAGTTTGGCAGAGAACTTTCGATTTATTTTCTTCTTCCACCCAACTAAGTAATTTACAGGAATATTTTGTGATTGGGTCAGATAGAGCCAGGATTTGTTTTGTTAGATCTGCTGGAGAAATTGATTTTCCTTCGGGAAAAAAAAGAGCAGGGGAATCTGAGAATGGTTCGGTACTTTCTTTTGCGGTTTGGTCTAGGATTTGATGAGAAAGGATTGCGTTCGCATAACGATCGTAAACTTCCTTCGTATCCATTAAAAAATAAATGCCATCTGCATGAGGAACAAGTTTTTCTAAATGGTAATTTCGCCAAATGGATAGAAAGAATTGGAATGCTGCTAAGGAAAATTCCGACTCGGATGTTTTGTGTTTGGTGAGGAACGGATACACCACACCAATGGGGTTCCCACTTGCATGTTTTGCAGGTCCTGTGTCTGAATCTATGAGAATGGTTCGTATGTTCCTTTTTTTTAACGCAAAACAAACGCTAGCGCCAGCGATTCCTGCTCCCACAACAACTGCAATTTTTTCCTGATGATCCATAAGGTTTTATTTTAAAAATCCAGAAATCATCTCGCGTTTTCGACCGAATCCTTTTTTCTTTTCTACAACAAACCCAAGTTCGGCGAGGTTTCTTCGTAAAAAACCGGCAGAGGAGAAAGTTGCAAAACTAGTTCCAACGATGGATTTTTCGCGTAACTGCTTTAGTACCTCAGAAGACCACATGTCAGGATTTTTCCCCGGTGAAAATCCATCTAAATACCAAGAATGGATTTCTGGAAAATTCGGCAGACAGTCTTTGATATCCCCAAAGTAAACTTGTAAGGTAAATGAGTTTTGGTTATATGTATGCTTCCAATGATAAGTCCATAGGTTTTTGGAAGGATCTTTTTCCCATGTTTGGGTTGCAGATTCATAGGAACAAATTAATTCTTCAAACCAAAGGTCCTTGTCCGGATAACTTGCGTTTAATGTTAGTAAAATGTTTGCCGTTAAAGGATATCCCTCTAGACTAATGAATGTAACGGGTGGAGGGTTTTTGGATAATTTCCAAACATCTAAAGTGACGAAAACATTGAGCCCGGACCCAAATCCTAATTCGCCAATGCGAAACGTGGGTTTGTCATTTCCCTCCAACTTCGATTGGATTTCGTTCCCACTCACAAAGACAAACTGTGATTCTTCCCACCCACCTTGTTTGGAGAAATACACATCATCGAATAACACGGAAACCGGCACTCCGTCTTTGAATTCTATAGTGTTGTGCGTGTCTTTCTCTTGGGGGTTTGTCATTTAGGCTTGCTCCCCATCTTTTCTGGTCCCACTTCCCTTGGAAACTCAATCTCCATACCCCTTCCTTCGGATCATAAATCCCGACTCAGTTGACCGAAATTATTATGTCTCATAAAAAAGGCTTTCCAAAAGGAGGGTACTCTTCATATTTTTCCCAGGTTCGGGGGATATTCTATGGATTTTGTAAAAATCCGAGGTAAAGACTTACAAGACTGCATCATGCAGATGAAGATGAAATACGGTCCAGAGGCACATCTCTATGACCAACGAGTGATCACAGAAGGTGGACTCTTTGGCACAGGGCTTATGGCCCAACGTATGTATGAAATCGATGTGGGTGTCCCCGAAAAACAAAACTCCAAAGAGAGAATTGAACGCAAGTTAAAGGATCTCAAAGAACTTATCAAACAAAAACAGAGAACGGAATCCCTTCCCGAATCAGGCCTTGTGGGGATTGGATCCAACCACTCGGCATCTATAGGAAATGGTGGGAACCTTCGGAAAAAGAACATTGATGCCGTGCGACCTTTTTCAGAACGCCGTCGTAGACAAAATCCCCCAGTTTACGAAATCGAAGCGCATGAAGAAAGACCAGTTGGTCTTTCCCTTTCCGAAGCTAAGGACTCTTTCGTAGAGGTAACAACTCCTACCAAACCACAAATACCAGATCGTCACCCACATATCCAAAAGCTCGTGGATCGTCTGTTAAATGAAGGAATGTCATCTGGATTTCTGGAAGAGATGGCGATCGCTCTGGAACGCAGGTTATCTGCAGTGGACCTCACTCGTTATGCGAATGTTACCGATAAAGCAGTCACATATTTAGAAGAAAGAATCCAAATTGACTCCGATCTTTTTAGTGGAACCCCACGTGGGAAACGTAAGATCATTTTCTTTGTAGGACCTACTGGGTCTGGAAAAACAACCTCCATTGCAAAACTAGCTGCTAAATACAGTTTGCACATGGGTAAAAAAGTTTCCCTTTATACAACGGACAACTACCGGATTGCTGCCATCGACCAACTTAAATTTTATGCGGATGCGATGGGATTGCCTTTCTATGCCGCCAAAGATTTACGCAAAATGAAAGAGACAATTGTCCGTGATGGATCCGAACTCATCCTTGTTGATACGGCAGGTTATTCCCATAGAAAGTCAGAAAACCTGGAAAAACTTCAGGAATTCTACCAAGTTTTTGGGGAAAAGGATTATATTGAAACAGTCCTAGTGCTTTCCTCCACTGTCTCAAAAGACAATGCTCTTGCAGTGGCAAAGGCTTACGAATCGGTCGGGTACAAAAGAATTTTATTAACGAAGCTAGATGAAGCAGAATTTTTAGGTTCTGTAGTGGAATTAGCCGATACTATTCACAGGGAATTCGCATTTTTAAGTGTAGGCCAGGATGTTCCTTTTGATATCCTAAATGCCTCGAAAAAACTTCTTGCCGAATGTGTAATTTTTCCGGAAAAATTGAAAGGGATAGCGGGCGAGGTCTTCGAAAAGACCGTGTAACGAGCGTCGTTATCCTGAAAGCCTAGGGGTAACGATGGACCAAGCTGCAAATCTTAGAAAGCTCACTGAATCTGGTGCTGGATTAAAACTTGTACAACCCCAGGATACAGTTAAAAAAACCAAAATCATTGCGGTAGCTTCCGGTAAAGGTGGAGTAGGGAAAAGTACTGTATCCGTAAACCTTGCGATCTCCATTGCAAAGACTGGCCTCAAAGTTTTGATCTTTGATGGTGACTTGGGTCTTGCGAACGTAAACGTACTTCTTGGTATCATTCCGAAATACAATTTATACCACGTGGTGAAAGGCCACAAATCTCTCAAAGACATCGTGATCTCCACGCCAGAAGGTGTGGACATCATTGCAGGTGCCTCTGGTTATTCCCAACTAGCCAACCTAAATGAAACACAAAGAAATAATTTGATCAAAGGATTTGCAGAGCTTGATCGTTATGATGTGATGATCATAGACACTGGTGCTGGGATTTCTGCCAATGTGATTGGCCTTGTGATGCCGGCCGATGAAGTGATTGTTGTCACTACCCCTGAACCTACCTCCATTACTGACTCTTATGGGCTCATCAAATCCATTGTCTCTCAATCCAAAGACAAAAATCTCAAAATCATTGTGAACCGTGTGCGTTCTGCGATTGAAGGGAAAAAAGTAGCCGACCGTGTCATCGATATCTCCGGTCAATTTTTAGAAGTGCAAGTAGAGAACTTAGGATTTATCTTCCAAGACGAAGAAGTAGAAAAGTCCATCAGGGAACAAAAACCATTCATCATTGGCGCTCCTCGTTCCAAGGCAGCAGCTTGCCTGACGAGAGTCACACATACCCTCTTACAAACTGAAGGCGGTTACACGGATGAGGAAGGACTCACCGGTTTCTTTAAAAAATTCTTTAGCTTTGTCGACTTCAAAGAGAAAGAAATGCAAGAGGATATGGAGGAAGACAACTAAGTGCTGATCGGATTTGTACTGGGATTTGCGATCCTCGGAGCCATCATCAGTTCCGTCTGTGGGTTTCTTGTTGGAAACCGACTTGGTTATATACTCTTTGTCTCCCTCATCTCCACGTTTGCTTTTGGTGGATTGGGTTTTGGTATTTTTTCTGTCTTACAAAAGAAAGTCCCTGAATTTTTAGAGTTCTTATCTACATTTTCTATTGGTGGTTTCGGTGGTACAGGCCATTCCGATGACTATGACCAAGAACACGGTGGAATGGAGCCAACTCGATCTGAGTCCGTGGGGTCCGATGATTATGGAGTCCAACAGGTGGGGGATGCCGCCGTGGATGCTAAACTTGCCATGGCTAAGTCTGGAAAATTTGGCGATCATATCATTGTGGACAAAATTGCGATCAAAAACGAGCCAAAACTCATGGCTGAGGCCATTCGTACCATGATGGCGAAGGATGATACCCAGGAGAGTTGAAAAATTACTGTTTTTAGAGGACATAAGAAAAAATCCTCTTGTAATTTCCCTTTCTATACGATTTTTTCTATAAAGTAAAGAGATTCCGTACTTCGGTTCCCTATGTCAAGATTGCTAGACAAATACAATCAGTTTGATGAGACAGATCTTTGGAAACAATACCGCGTCACAAAGGATGCGGAGATCCGAAGTTACCTTGTTGAAAAATATTCCCCTCTCGTCAAACACGTGGCTGGGCGGATTGCCATTGGCATGCCTCAAAATGTCGAATTTGAAGACCTCGTAAGTTATGGCGTTTTTGGTCTGTTAGACGCCATTGAAAAATTCGACCCTTCTCGAGAAATTAAATTCAAAACCTATGCCATGACCCGAATTCGTGGGTCTATTTTTGACGAACTAAGAAGTGTGGACTGGATTCCTCGTTCTATCCGTCAAAAAGCAAAACAGTTGGAAAACATCATTGCCATGCTTGAGAACAAAGAAGGCAAAAAAGTGGAAGATGAAGAGATCGCAAAAGAACTCGGAGTCTCCATGGAAGAATACAACTCGTTACTTGCTAAACTTTCTGGAACCTCTCTTGTTTCTTTAAATGATATTTGGTTTCTCGGTGATGAGAACGATGAAGTTTCCTTTATGGAAACTTTAGAGTCTCCGATGAATATGAACCCGGACAATATCATCGAAAAAGAAGAAATCAAAAACGTAATCGTAGAAGCCATCCAATCGTTACCAGAAAAAGAAAAGAAAGTCATCGTTCTCTATTATTATGAAGACCTCACCTTAAAAGAAATAGGTGAAGTTTTAGAAGTTACGGAATCTCGGATTTCGCAGCTCCACACAAAAGCAGTCGCAAGACTTCGCAGCAAACTCTCTAAAGTAAAATCCGCGATCCAAAAAAGGTAAACAGATATGTCTCTCACTGAATTTCTTACAGAGGAACTGAAAGAGTTCGACCGTAAGGAAAAAGAACAAGTGGAAGTCATTGCCGATACCATCGAAGAGTGTCTGGCAATCGCCTCCGGGCACTTAGGCCGCAAAGTTCATGAAATTGATTATACTGTTTTAAAAAGAGGAAAAAAATCTTTATTTTTTTCTGAACCCTATCATATCCGCGCCTCCATCATTCCTGATGATATGCTCTTAGATGAACTCAGCCTTTTAGATGAACACCTAACGGGCGGTAGTGGAAAGTTAGTATCTAAAGACTTAAAAGAACTCGTTACGCCAAAAAATAAAGATGGTCGGGTCACAGTTAAAATTTATAGAACCGGCGTATTTATTACTGTATATCCTCCTAGTGGGGAAGGCCTCGCCATGTCTATGGCTGATGTTTCTAAAAAACTTTCGTTTCGCGGTGTGGCGGGAGTTGACCAAAATTTAATTAACAAAATCCTCAAAGATAAAAAAGGGGAACCTGTTCTCATATCCAACCAGAAACCAAAAGCAGGAAATGATTCTAGTTGCAACGTTGAAATTGCACAGGAAAACATGAGAGCCTTTGTGACTGTGTTCCCTGCAAGACCCGGTGGTCGTGATTTGGAAGTATCAGACATCGTAGCAGCACTCAAAGGGATGGGTGTGGCACACGGACTCAAAGAAGATGATATACGTAAAGCTCTAGAGGAAGACATTCATAATAAACCTTTCATTGGGGCCGAGGGTGATTTCCCTGTGAATGGTAAAAATGCGGAAATCAAATACTATGTCCGTACGGAAAAGAAAATCAACTTCAAGGAAGACCAATCGGGTCGAGTCGATTACAAAGACTTAGATATGATTGAGAACGTGGTCGTTGGCCAACTACTTGCAGAAAAAATTCCCGCAGAAAAAGGAAAGTTTGGGCGCAATCTATTTGGGATGGTACTCCCGGCCAAAGATGGTTTGGATACCGAACTCAAACAAGGAAAAGGAACGATTCTTTCCGAAGACAAAATGCGTCTCACTGCCGAGGTCAACGGACAGGTGTTATATGCTGCTGGAAGGCTTTCTGTGGAAACGGTTTACCGTATCAATGGAGATGTGGGAGTTCGTACAGGAAATGTTACCTTCCTTGGTTCTATCATCATCACAGGAAACGTCGAAGATAATTATTCAGTGAAAGCTGCCGGTAACATTGAAATTTATGGAACCGTTCAAAAAGCCATAGTGGAAGCGGATGGAGACATCATCGTTCGCCAAGGGGTAACGGGAAGGGAAGAAGCAAGGATAGAATCTACCGGCGGAAACATTGTCGCCAAGTTCATCCAGAACGCTACTTGCATTACAGAAAAAGACATCATCGTCCAAGAAGGAATTTTACATTCACATCTGATGGCGGGTGGAAAGGTTTCCTGCAAAGGAAAACGGGGGCAAATTGTGGGGGGAACCATCCAAGCAGCCCAACTCATTTCTGCCAAAATCATCGGATCGCAAGCAAACCCTCAGACCGACCTCATCGTGGGAAACAATCCTAAGATCTTAAAACAGATTGGGGAATACGAAGAGAAACGAAAAGAAAACCAGGACAAACTGGACCAACTTACAAAAACCTTACGAACCCTCAAAGCAAGAAAAGAGGCCGATCCAGCGAGCTTTACTGCCGAGCAGGATGCCCATTTGCAGAAATTGGATGCGGGAACCAAAAAACTAGAAAAACGCATTGCTGAAGCAGGAAAGGACATCCAGACTCTTACCGAATATATGGACGAACAAGCTGCTAGTGGCCGTATATCAGTCGAGAAGACCATTTTCCCAGGTGTTACCATACGTATCCGCAATGCAGAGTTCAAACTCCGCCACGAGACCAAAGCCAAGACATTCTACGAAGAAGAGTCCCAGGTCCGCAGTGCCCCTTACGAAGATCCAGACGAACAGAAAAATGACTGGAGAAAAAAGAGAGGGCGTGGTAAGTCTAAGAATTAGGAGGGACACACTGATGATTCTAAACGAAAACTTCGCGAGTATTGCCCACCACTACGATTTTGCACGTAGGGCCCAGGCCGAGAATCCCTTCACCCACCAAAACCAGGTGGTGGAATTGCAAAAGGTTGTGATCCAAACCCAAAACCGAGCCCAAACGGTTCCTGATACAAAATCAGGGAACCAAAGTTCGGCAGCAAAACCGAAACAAGACAAAGAAAATTCGGTTTATGCTTATTCCAAAGAGGGAGTCATTTATGATCGTCCTAGTTTGGAAAGAGGATTTCGTTTTGATTTAAAAGCTTAAAGCACTCACTCCGGAATGTTGTTGGAAATGTTCTGTAGGAGAATGGCATGGAACTCTTTTCCCTTGTTTTAATTAATTTATTATTTTGTGGGATGATGTATGTATTCATTTCGGCAAAAGTCCAAAAAGCAGTCCAAGAATATTACGATAAAAAACTGAATCGGGCTATTGACATGGCCACTCAAGAAACCATACGCGAGTTAGATGCCACGGTTGGGGTCATCGAATCGAAAATGGTGGCTCTTCGTTCTATGATGGAACGAGGAGAGATCCTTGTCAAAGAATTCAAACATTACCAAAATTCTGGTCTTTCCATGAAATCGGAGTTAGTTCCTGAGTCGGTTCTAGAAGAAGAACCTGTTTTGGATATAAAAGAACAACGGACAGGGATTGGAAAAATCTACCAAGCCAACCAAATTCCCGTTCCTTTATCGGAAGCCGAAACGACAGAAGGGGCAGTGAACCAAGCCTTTGGAAAATTAGGCAAAGCGGTAAAAGGAATTTTTGGAATGGAATCTGTAAATTCTCCATCCGCAGAGGCTCTCGATAATTTAGAAGTGCAAACCTTCCAACCTAAGATGAATTATACGGTCGGTGGGAATCCCTTTACAGAAGAAAAACCATCAGAGGCCATTCGCAATGAACTTGTAGATGGATCTAAAAAACGAGATTTTTTGAATGAAGTATCAAAAGCCAATGATCCTGCCTTTGCCTCTTACCAAAAAATGAGTATGGAGAAGGTAGATCTTTCGATTGAGTCTGCATTGGAAGAACTAGCTCCTTCGGCAACAAAGATAGATAAAGTGGTGCACCTCATCAAAAAAGGATACAAACATGATGAAATTTCCGAAGCCATGAATATTGGCATTCATGAAATTCATCTAATTGAAACGATTCGACTTGATCGATCTAGAAGAATCTAAAAGTATGTTTCCATGTCTTCGTTTCCGGTACTCAATGTAGGTTTTTCGAACGTAGTATTTGTATCGAAAATTTTGACTATCCTCCAAGCTGACTCTGCAGGAGCCAAACGACTTCGTTCGGAAGCAAAGTCGGAAAGTAGGCTTATTGATGCCACTGGGGGACGAAAGACAAGATCCGTTCTCGTTTTAGATTCAGGACATATCCTTCTCTCTGCAATCCGACCAGAAAGTTTATCCAAACGGTTAGAATCCGGGGACAATCATTTTGCGGAAGGAGAAGAGGAGTCTGAAGATTGAAAGCAAATCCTAATTTGTATATTATTTCTTCTGTCGCCGGAGGTGGAAAGTCTACCATCATCTCTGCTTTACTTGCTGAGTATCCCGATTTCTATTTTTCCATTTCTTGCACCACAAGAGAACCAAGGCCTGGGGACGAGGAAGGCAAAACCTATTATTTTTTATCGGTTCCTGAGTTTAAAAAACGAATTGTCGATGGTGAGTTTTATGAATGGGCCGAAGTGCATGGTAATTATTATGGCACTCCCAAAGGTCCGATTCTTGCTGCCATCAGGGAACATCGGGTGGCACTTCTCGATTTGGATGTCCAAGGGGCCAAGTCTGTGAAGAAACTTCGGCCAGAGTCAGTGACTATTTTTATTGAACCACCGAGTAGAGAGATTTGGATTGAGCGTTTGATTCGCCGAGGAACCGATTCCAAAACGAGTGTGGAAAGGCGGATTGAAAACGGAATCAAAGAGCTGGATGAAGCACCAAGCTTTGATTATGTGGTTGTGAATGACCGACTAGAAGACGCCATTGAAGACGTCAAATCCATCCTCTTCAGAAAAGAATCCTAAACAAAACGTAGTTTACGGTTCGTCATTATCTTCATCGATACTTTTGCCGTAATTGGGAACGTTCCTTGCTCCTGCATCCAACCACTTGTTCGAGATCACAGACCTTCTTTCTGCAGGAAAAAGAGTGAGTAAGTATGTGGTGATGGTTTGTCTACCATCCTCTTCGGCATCTCTATCCATTTGTTCAAACACTTCTATGATATCGTAGTCCGGCCAATTGATTAACATATCTCTTGCCGACTCCGGTGGCATATTGGCTACCTTGTTTGCGAGTACCTTCACTTTTTCGGCGCGAGCATTGTCTTTTTTCAACTTGTCCGCCATTTCTTTTTCTTTACGTTGGATCCCTTCTTTGAGTTCTTCCAAACGTTCTTTATCGGCATGAAGCGAAGATGACTTTTCCTCTAACTCGCGTTTCATTTGTTCCAGTTCTTCGCGGTCGGCAATCAGTCTCTCTTTGGCTTTTTCCATCTCTAGTTTTTCTAACTCGGTTGGTGAGAGGAGGTCTTGGTTGACAAGCCCTGCTTGTTTTTTGAGAAAGGGTAAATAGTCTTCTGCATTGATGACTTGGAAGTAATCAAAAACAAAAAAGCCGATTGCGATTAAAAAGAAAATGAGAACGATTAAAAAGAAAGATCTTGTGCTATCGGTTACACTTGCCATTATGATTTCCCTTGTCCTAGGTAGTATTTTTCATAAAAATCACGAAGAGTTTTGAAGTCGGATGTGAGTTCGTCACCCCCGTCCTCACGGTTCAGAATTTTGAAAGTTTTTGGGATCTTTTTAGATTTTGCCGGCCCATAACTTTCTGTCGAATCGAATAATGATTGTTTGCTTAGTTGAAGGTTAAATTCTTCAACTTCTCTTCGTTCCATCCGGTTTCGTTTTTTCTTCCACTCAGTAAATCGTTTGTCTTTTAAAACTTCGATTACCTTTTTATTCATTCGCGCAACCATCACATCTTTACGAACCAAATTGACTTCGTCATTTTGGGTTTTGATACGTGTTTCCAATTCCTCATTGCGCCGCATAAGACCTTGGATGTATTGTTCGATGGAAAGGTAATCGGAAAGGCTTGTTCCCACTTTTGAGGAAGCAAGGATGGCTTCGTAAGAAGATTCAATTTCTCTTTCATTGGAATCTTTTTCGTCAATGAGGGAATTGAGTTTGGAGACAACTATAGAGAGCCGGCGGATTTCTTCTTCTTCCCGCCAACCTCGTAATTTGAGAACTGTCTCTAAACTAAAACGAAATCGTTTCACACCTGTCTATTTCTTCGGTTCTGAATAATTTTTGTACTCTTTTTTACTCGTATTTTTAAAAAAATGAGTAAAACTTGCAATATTGTCCTATAAACACTTACATCGAGTTGGTTTGGCGTTTGTCCTTCTTGGCCTAACGGCACTTCCATTATTTGCGACTTCTCCCGCCGAGATTGTGCGGAAAAGCCAGGGAAATCCAGTCCACTTAGAAGGGGAATGGGATTTTTATCCCCAAACTTTCCTCTCAGAAACGAGCGAAGTTCCCGAAACCAAACTGCAACTTTTAGTTCCCGGGATTTGGAATTCAGAACTGGGGACAGGGAATGGGTTTGGAACCTACCGGTTGGTTTTGGAAAGGCCTGAGGGAACCGATCCAGACACAGTGTATGGAATCAAACTTGTGGATTTGGCCACAGCATCCCGCGTGTATTGGAATGGGAAACTCCTTGGGTCTTCTGGTGTGGTTTCCAAAAATCCCGAAGAGTCCAGACCCTCTTACCAATTTCAATTCTATCCGCTTCCTTGGAAGGAAGGACCTAACGAACTATTGGTGGAAATTTCGAACTACCATCATGACAAGGGTGGAATGTGGGAACCGCCTTACGTCGGTGAGTGGAACAAACTTTTTAAAGAAAATGAAAAAGACTTAGCTTCTTCTTTATTTTTAGCTGGGGCCGTATTTATCATTGCCTTATACCACTTCGGATTATTTTATTTTAGGCGATCGGACAAAGGAAATTTACTTTTTGGATTTGCTGCCCTTCTTTTATCTTTGCGCACATTATTTACTGGGGAAAGGTTTGGATTCAATGAATTGTCTCCCTATATCAGTTGGAACCTTTGTCTCCGAATTGAATACCTGACGTTTTATTTAACACCCTATCTTTTCTTTGCTTTTTTTCGTGAGTTTTATCCTAACTTTTATCCGCGTTGGATGGATCGACTTCTCCTGGTCCCAACCTTAATTTTTATCAGTTTCCTTTTGGTTTTACCAACTCCCATTTATACAGAGTTAAATGGTTACTTCCATATTGTATTTTTATTGGGAATCCTTTTGATTTTACAAGGGGTATTCCGTGCGGTAATCAATCGAAAAGAGAGTAGTTTGTTATTTGCTGTTGGGATCATTTCTGTGGTGATTGCGGCTTCTATTGATTTACTCAATGCCTATCAGATTGTGTATACAGTGGAAGCGATTCCTATCGGAATTTTTGTATTTATTTTAGTGCAATCTTTAACACTTTCTAGACGGTTTAGCCGTGCTTTTTCGGAAGTAGAAACTCTTTCGAAAAGACTTCTTGCCTTAGACAAACTAAAAGATGAGTTTTTGGCAAATACTTCTCACGAATTAAAAACACCGCTGAATGGGATCATTGGTATCGCCGAATCTATGTTTGATGGTATTGGGGGAAGGTTAAACCAAGAACAAAGACAGAATTTAGGGATGATTGTGAGTTCAGGGAAACGTTTGTCTTCCCTCGTGGATGATATTTTGGACTTTTCCAAAATGAAAAATAGAGATTTGGATTTAGATCTCAAGGCCATAGACCTCCACCAAATTTGTGATTTAGTTCTTGTGATCTCACGTCCACTTTATGTAACAAAAAATCTAACAGTGCGAAATCACGTTCCTATGGATTTTCCTCCGATTCTCGGCGACGAGGCAAGGTTGCAACAAATCTTATTCAATCTAATCGGTAACGCGATTAAATTTACAGAGAAGGGTCGCATTGATGTTTCTGCAGAAATTATGGAGAAGATGTTAGTTCTTTCCATAAAGGATACAGGGATTGGAATTCCAAAAGATAAATTTAACGATATTTTTAGATCTTTTGAACAAGTGGATGCGACCACCACACGTAAGTTTGGTGGAACGGGACTTGGTCTTGCTATCTCCAAACGTTTAGTAGAGTTACATGGCGGAACGATATGGGTGGAATCTACGGAAGGGGAAGGTTCTACTTTTCGATTCACTCTTCCTTTGGCAAGGGAAGGGGAAATCCCAATGGAAAAACCGCCAGCCAAAAAAACGGATTTATGGTTCGGTGGTGAGTCTCTCGAATTTGAACCGATTGAAGAAACAACAGAAGAATATGATGGGGGAAAAATCAAAGTCCTCGTTGTGGATGATGAACCCATCAACCGCCAAGTCCTCAAAAACCATCTTACACTCATTGGTTGTGATGTCCATGAGGCGTCCAACGGTGGGGATGCCATCCGTATGGTGCGTGATGATGGTCCGTTTGAGCTAATGCTCCTGGATATTATGATGCCTGGAATGAGTGGGTATGATGTTTGTACGGTATTACGGGAATCTTATTCTTTATACCAACTTCCCATTTTGTTTTTAACGGCAAAAAACCAGATCACCGATATCATTGCCTCTTTGGAAGCTGGTGGAAATGACTATTTGGCAAAACCTTTCGACAAACGAGAGTTAATTTCTCGTGCTAAGAACTTAATCACTTTAAAAAAGGCAGTAGAAGAACAAAACAAATTCATCGCCTTCCAAAATGAGCTTGGTCTTGCAAGAAAACTCCAAAGTTCCATTCTTCCTGAAGAAGCGCCGAACATCGTTGGTATCAAAACAGAATTTTATTATGAACCCATGGACAGTGTGGGAGGGGACTTTTTTGACTTCCATGCGATCTCGGAGACGGAACTTGGTGTGATGGTTGCTGACGTGTCGGGCCATGGAATTCCTGCAGCTCTCATCTCTGCGATGTTAAAGATTGCTTTCTCCACTCAAATTCGTTTGTCCAGAGAACCGGCTCAACTCATGACCCAAATCAATTCTACCTTGCTTGGAAAAATGAAAGGAGCCTTCTTAACCGCATCTTATATCTACATTAATTTGGAAACAAAGGAAATGATCCACGCACGGTGCGGTCACCCACCTCTAATCATCAACCGCAGAGGGGAATCCAAACCGAAACTCAGTTTACCACAAGGAAAACTTATCGGTTGGATTCCTGAATTAGATATTCAAGAAGATATAGTCTCTCTTCATCCCGGAGATCGCATTGTTTTGTATACGGATGGGATTACAGAAGCAACGAATGCAGAAAAAGAAATGATTGGTCAGGAAAATTGGGAAAGTATCGTGCAAAGATATAGTGGATACCCTATTTCAGAATCCAAACGGTTGTTACTCGAAAAGATCAAAGAATTCACTGGGAACCGATCTCCCGATGATGATGTGACTTTGGTGGTCTTGGAAATTGAATAGAACCCCGATGGGTTTCCTTTGAATTGATATGAGTTTATCGATAATCTGCTATTGGAATTGTGTCGGTTAGGAATTAGGTCCTATCTCTAAAAATAAATTAGAAATCGTCCTCAGTACGAGTTGCAGATTGTAAAATTTTTGTAAGTCGGTTGGTTGAATCGTTGTAGTTGGACTTTTCTTCAATCCTTTGTTTCAGATAATCATCAATCTGAGATTTTTTATCAATAGCCATATCCACTTTTTCGTCGGCACCGCGAACATAGGCATTAAGCAAAATAATATCTTCAGAGTTTTTGTATTTAGAAATCAATTCTCGGACAATAGAGGCTCGCATATAGTGGTCTTCATTTACAATCTTTTGCATAAGCCTAGAAAGAGAAGCTGGCACATCAATCGCCGGATAGTGACTTTGTTCGGCAAGTTTTCTTGTAAGGACAATGTGTCCGTCAATGAATCCTCGCACTTTATCTGCCACAATATCATCCATATCATCTTCTGCATCCGTTAAAACTGTATAAAAACCAGTAATCGAACCTCCGTTATGTGAAGTTCCTGCTCTTTCTACAAGTTTTGCCATTTTGCTAAATACGCTGGATGCATATCCTTTTGTAACCACCGGTTCCCCAATCGAAAGTTCTCTCAGTGCTTCCGCGTAACGAGTGAGAGAGTCCATATACAAATTAACAGACATTCCTTTTTCCCGGAAGTATTCGGCTGCAGAACAAGCTAAATTGGCACAACTCACTTGCTCCATTTTAGATGAATCGGAAGTAGCTACAAAGACAACCGATTTGGCTAAGGCTTCTTTACCAAGTTCTACATGTAAGAATTCATTTACCTCACGACCCCTTTCGCCAATGAGAGCCACAACGTTTACATCAGCGTTCGTATAACGAGCGATCATACCGAGTAAACTTGATTTTCCTACTCCCGATCCAGAAAAAATTCCAATCCTTTGCCCACGGCCGACAGTTAACATTCCATCAATGGCTCGAACTCCTGTTTCCAGAATATCTGTGATTGGTGGGCGATCGAGTGGATTTAAGAACCGAGGTTCGGAAGGTCTTTCTTCTTTGGTAATGAGAATTCCTTTGTTATCGATGGGTTTGCCAAGACCGTTTAACACGCGTCCTAAGAGTTCTGGTCCAGCATTGAGGGTGATTTGTCTACCAGAAGAAAATACAAAGGCATGAGGAAATATCTGTTGTGTATCACCTAGCGGCATCAAGGTGTAGAGATGATCTTTAAAACCCACAAGGACGCAGGCTAAGTATCCTTTGTCAGAACCTCGTTCCACTTCTAAAATTTCTCCCACCTTAGAATCGGGAGGTCCTTGGGAATAAATGACATTGCCCACCACAGATACAACGACCCCACTTTTTCGGATGGGTTCAATTTTTTCGACGACATTCAGGTATTTGGAAATGGCATCGATATGTTCCGTAAATTTCTTTTCAATCATGGGGGCTTTTCACTCATCCAATCATGTGACATAATTAAATCAAGCGAATTGAGGAAGGGGGATGGGTTGTGTGGGATTGCGGTGGCGTTTTCCAAGGACCTTATACGAGAGGGTGACCTCGGGGTTTTTACCACCTTTTTTGTTCAATCTATGAGTTTGGCTCCTCTAGTTACCTCGGAAAACAGGAGCCAGAGAAAAACCCGATCTTAGCGGCAGAGTTTGATATTGTCGATATTGGAGATTTGTCGGGGTGCAGGCAGTTTTTTTCCAAGGACCACATTTCCACCTTCACCAATGCTTGCTGATTCGTACGCCCATTTGCCGAAGTTTGTGGAGACAGTGAAACAATCGGGAAAGGATTTGGATTCCTTGATCTCTGATCCGGCCCATAACAAAATGCGGTCTGGGGTTCTCAGATAGAGTGTTTTCCCATCTTCTGCCCAGCGAATTCCATAAAGAGGAAGGGCTGTCCAAAAATTGATGGGATAACTTTGGATTTTTTTGTCGGAGAGTTGGATGACATTCAATTCAAATTCGGAAAATTCCCCTTCTGCCGTAGGACTTGCCGTGACAAGCGCCACCAAGTTACCATTAGGTGATGGTGCCATTTGGAAGATGATACGTTTTTCAGGAGTGGCTGGATAAGAAAAGGCACCTCCAGTTTCTGGATACAGAGACAAAGTTTGGTTTAAAGTTCCATACTCATCATCCTTTCCATATAACACAAATAAAGTGGAAGATCCCGTATGGTAAAAGATACCATCACCGAGTGACCAAGAAGGTAAGTCCCATTCTTTCACGGACTTTCCACCAGTGGGTGCATTTTTTACTAATTTGATTTTACTTTTATAATTTCGTTTGTCCGTGGTTCCGTTCATCGGATTCCAGGAATCTTTTTCTTCATACTCAACCGTAAGAACTAAATTGAAGTTAGGATCATTGCTCGGTGAGACCTCTTCTGCCAATTGTGCGTGGCGCCAGATCATTTGTGAACATCCGATAAGGGTAAGAGCTAAAATTGGTAGGAGGAACTTCATGACAAAAAGGATAGGAGGTTAGAAGGGTCTGTAAACAAAAAAGGGGACCAAGGCCCCCTCTTAGTTAGAAAAATGCAGTGAAAGGTTTATTTTCCTTTTTTAGCTTTTGCTTTTTCTTTGTTTTTTTGGTCAATTTCTGCTCTGTGTGTGTCACAAAGTCTGTAAAGGATTCCTGTTACCGGATTTTTACGAGTTACTTTAGTTCCACAAACGATGCAAAGACCTTGAGCTCTTCTTCTTTTGTAGAGTTGTTGTACTCTTTCTGCTCCGGAAGCTTTGTATTTAGAGATTTGAATTCTGAAACCTTTGAAAAGGTAATTTCCAATGGATTTTTCAGGATCTTTTTTCAAATCCTCTGCAATTTTGTCGATCTGTCCTGGGCCTACTTTTTGTGGTTCCATAGCTTTCTTTTTCCTTTAAATCTAGATTTTATCTTTTTTTTGACGAGGGAAATTCCCTTGCCCTAACAAGGGTATCTCTCTGCTCTCTGAAAAATTCAAGATATTTTTTTCACCGAATAACAATTTTTTGATGTTTTGCGACGATTTTGTTTTCTAAAACGATTGATAGGTGATCGTTATTGTTTTTTAAATTTGATTTGAATTGCTTTCGGAAAACTAGGACATGATTCAACACAGAGTCCACATCCTGTACATGAGGATGATGCAAAAACTGGTAAATTCCCTTTAAATTTCACTGTTTTTTCGATAGGACAGGTAACAAAACAAACATTACAGGTCGATTCACCAGTTTTTTCGTTGATACAATGTTCTGTGATGGCTTTCGCCTTACCAAAATTTGGTTTTTCACCGGACAGTTCGTACGGTATTAGTGCTTGTTCAGGACAAACACTAATACAAGGCCAGTCAGTGCAGAGATGGCAAGCCTTTGCATTGGGATCAAAATGAGGAAATATCTTTCCTGATTCCGGTATTGTGACAGGAAATAGGACGGCATAAGGACAGGAAAAAATACATTCGTTACATCCTGTACAAAGAGAATAAAAATCAGGAGAAGCTCCAGGTGGTTGGGACAAAGTCTGGAACATTCTTGTTTTACGTTTCCGGACATTTGTTTGTTTATTTGCCGACTTTTCTTTGCTAGATGGTAATTTCGATTTGCGGGAAGACTTTGGTTTGGGCGTTTTTTCGTCTTCCCAAACTTCTTTTATGGCCTCTGTCAGTTCATCGGCTTTCGTAAAGGTAAATTGAAAGACGGATTTAAAACCTTCTCGGAAAAGATCCTTTCGTTTCATCTAATCAGAAACTCTTTCGATTTGAGCACCCAAAGACCGGAGTCGGGTATCAATCGATTCAAAACCTCTATCAATCTGAACAATGTTATGAATTTCGCTTTGGCCTTCAGCACAAAGGGCAGCAATGATCATCGCCATCCCGGCACGGATATCGGGGCTTGCGACCCTTTGGCCATACAAACGATTGGCACCAATCACAATGGCTCTGTGTGGGTCACAGAGAATGATTTGGGCCCCCATGGCAATGATGTTATCCACAAAGAAAAGCCTGGATTCAAAAAGTTTTTCGTGAATAAGAACTGTTCCTTTGCACTGAGTCGCTGTGACCAGAGCCACAGAAGTCATGTCCGCGGGAAATCCCGGCCAAGGGGCATCATCGATTTTCGGTGTGGCTCCATGATAGTCGGGGATGATTTCCATCTTTTGGTCAGAAGGAACAAGGATTCCATTTTCCGTGGGCCTAACTTCGATGCCCAGTCGAGAATACACCATCCGAATCATTCGGATGTCCTCTGGATTGACGTCAGTAATGTGGATTTCTCCCCCGGTGACGGCAGCAAGGCTAATGAAGGATCCAATTTCTAAGTAATCGGAACCAATTCTATGTTTGAGTCCACCCAGTGGGGAGGAAAGTTTACTGACACCTGTGATCGTTAGCTGGTTTGTTCCGACACCTTCAATGTTGGCACCAGCGGCGATTAAAAAACGACAAAGACCTTGGACATGGGGTTCTGAGGCGGCATTCCGAATGGTTGTTATACCTTCCGCATATACGGCTGCCATTACAGCATTCTCTGTCGCAGTGACAGAAGCCTCATCTAGAAGGATATCTTTTCCCACCAAACGGTCAGCAGTGATCATGTATCCGTCTGGAAAAACTTCGATTTTGGCACCCAGTGCCTCTAAAGCAAGTAAGTGGGTATCCATACGCCGGCGGCCAATTTTGTCCCCACCGGGTTTCGGAAGAAAAACTCTTCCCGTGCGAGCAAGGATAGGTCCCGCGAGTGTTACAGCACCTCGTAGTTGGGAACAAAGTTCGTAAGGAAGATCCGATTTCACTGGATTTTTTTTCTGAAAGAGGTATGATCCTTTTGTATCGAGGGCAGTGATTTCCACTCCAATTTGGCGGAGGACCTCCATGAGTTTGAGAACATCGGCAATTTCCGGAAGGTTTTCCAGAATGACGTCTCCTTCCCAAAGAAGGAGAGCACCGAGAAGCGGTAACGCTTCATTTTTATTTCCTTGGGGAACAACTGTCCCGTGGAGAGGATTTTTGCCGATAATTTTGAAGTAGGAGGAACTCACCTTGCTTCCATTCGACACAATATGGATATGAGGAAAAGTAAATTATGAATTTTATAGCACAAGTCGTTTGGATTTTTCCGAAATTTGATACGATCTACCTTTTTTACATCTTTCTTATGGGTGTTGCCGCCTTTATTTACGTGAAGGTGATGAATTACTTACAAAATAAACAAACAAGCGTTGTGAACCATTGGGTTGAGTTTCAAAGATATGCCGTTGCAAGGAAGTGCAACCAGGTAGAGTTGAACATCCTCCATGCTTTTTATGACCATTTGAATGAAGAAGAACGCGAAATTTATCTTTTGCCTGAAAATCGTAACAAACTAAAGAACGCACTCTATCGATATTTTTTAAAATCCAATGCCAATACGACAGAAAAGGAAGTGGATCTTTTTGATAAACTCTTTCGGTCTGGTGTAGAATTCAAAAAAGAAATTCTTTCTTTGAATGAACTAACTCTAGGTGAGGTGGCGGCTTTAGAAGCAGACGGAAGGGAAGAACTTACCTATGTGATGCAAAAGACGGCAGACGAACTCCTTTTGTCGATCAAAGGTCTTTCCAAGGATTTACTGGTTCCGGGTAAGGAAGCCAAGTTATATGTATTTCGACCAAGTAGCGGCGGTTATTTGCTCGAGGGTCGGGTGATTCGAACAAATGAAAGTGGTGTCATTTTCCATTTTAATGGTAAGATCGAAAGGAAAGGGGAATCTCACTTGATGTTAACGGATAAGGTATCCCTGACAGTTTCTCCTTGGCCACCACCTGATGAAAAAAAACAGGTTTTAGAATTAGATAAAAATAAACTTTTACTCACAGAAGAAAACATAGATAAACAGTTAGAAGTTTTAAAACGAATTGCGAAAGACCAAAAAGAAAATAACGAAAAACGGTTTGATATTAAAGAAACTCCAAGACCTTTTATTACACTCTCCGAACGATTGTCTGATCGTGGAATTTTGTTTACATTCCCTCCAGGGATTTCAGCTGAAATTTGGAAACAACAAGACCTTTGGGAAGTGAGTTTCGGTTTTGATAACGGACCTATGTTTCATATCCGCGCAAAAATGATGCCTACAAAACAAAAGTCAGATCTGTATTTGCTTCGTTATGTGGATGCCGACGAAACTGTGCGGAAAACTTTGTATGATGAAATCCGCAAACGTGGTGGAATTAGAGAAGCTCTCACATAAATATTTACAATCGTTCTGGGAAGGCACCTTTGGATGGTGTCTTCGATCCCTTTGGTAGTAAAATCAAATCCACTTTAGGGATCTCTTTTCCTGCGCTTACTTTCTCACCTAACGCTTCCCAAGATCCTTGGGTCAAAGAAAACGACAACAAATACTGTAAATTGGGAAGTTCCGGTAGTTTGATAAACGGAGTTCCACCATGCAAAATGATAAATCGTTTTGTTGTATGTTTTTTTGCGAGAGAGGCAATGGATAGAACTTCTGTTTCGGAAGTGGAATCAAACAGGTAGGTTGTGATCGATTTGTTTTTTGTTTGGGTTTGAAAGGATTTGAAAGGAACCGAATCGATTTTTTTTGTTTTGAGAGTTTCTCGCAAACGATTGTTTTTCGCAAACGAAAGAGTTTCAGTTGGTATGATGTTTGCTGTTAAAACTGGTTTTGGGTAAGCGCGAATAGAGTCTTCGTTGATTTCTTTTACAAAGTTTTTTGACTCTGCTAGTTTAGAATATCTTTGGTTTCGTTCCAAATTCCAATTGGTTAGGAATTCTTTTTGTTTTTGGTTTTCTTCGTATACTTTGGGAAGGACGGAATTTTCATCATAAAGTCCCAACTCAAGTTTTTTTCGAATTTGTTTTTGGACCGCTTCCTTTAGTTTGTCATGTTCTTTTCCGTCTTTGTCCACATATCGAAACTCACCATTTTTATAAGCATCGGTTAGTTGGGCTTTGAACTTACGAGCTGTTTCTCCCCAACTAGTAAGAAGAACAATATTGGCACCCGCCAGTAGGGTTAAAACTCCCGGTCTGTCTTTTTCATAATTTTTGGAGATGGCATGCATCTCCATCGCATCTGTGATGATGATTCCATCAAAATTTAAGCTCTTTCGGAGAACATCCGTTAGTATGGTTTTGGAAAGTGTGGCGGGAAACTGCGGATCAATTTTAGGATACATGATGTGAGCTGACATCACTGCCTCGGCCCCACCTGCTATGGATCTTTTAAACGGAATTAGCTCTAGTTGTTCTAACTCTTCTAAACTTTTGCTTATGACGGGAAGGCCCAGATGGCTATCCACTGTGGTGTCTCCATGTCCTGGAAAGTGTTTGATCACAGGTAGACAACCTCCTGCACGTGCTCCTCTTTCGTAAGCTACTGCTACTTCTGAAACTCTTTTGGAATCGGAACCAAACGAACGTGTGTTGATGACGGGGTTTAAAGGATTGTTATTGATATCAAGGACTGGTGCAAAAAGAAAGTTGAGTCCTAGATTACGAAGTTCGTATGATGTGACAAAACCTACAGTTTCTCCCCACTGGGTATTTCCTGTTTGGCCCACTGCCATAGCTCCCGGATAAGGTGTGATCCCATCTTGGACTCGAAAGACTCGTCCTCCTTCCTGGTCTGTGGAGATAAGAAAGGGTTGGAGTTTTGTTTCCTTTGCTTGCGATTGTAATCCCTTTGTGAGTGCGAGGATTTCTTCTTTTTTACCTAAGTTCTTTCCGAAGAGAATGATTCCGCCAGGTTTTGTTTCTGCGATTTCTTCAGTGGCAACAGCATCCACTGTTTTTTGGGGAATCGCAATGTGGATGGTTTGGCCGACGAGTTCCGCTTCTGTCATGGAATTGGTGATGGCCCAGGCTTTTTCTTCTAACCAAACCTTACGTTCGTTGGCGGCAAGTTCGTTTAAGTAAAATCCAAAACAATAGGAAGAGCCAAAAAATCCGAAAAGAAGAAAGAGGGAAAATGATGTGCGAAGTAGAACTTGGTTCATAAGCTATGATAGTACGATTTACAGACGGCTTTTCCGAGACAACCAAGAAAAATATCTACTTTGTATACGAAATCCATCGTCTGACTCTCTGTGGATGATTTTTATAAAAACCTAAACCCAAGTCCCGATTTTCAAAATCTTTTTGATGGCAATATGCCCACAAAAGTTCCGGATGATTGGTTTGTTTTGATTACCGATATTGTCGGGTCAACCAAGGCCATTGAAGAAGGTCGTTATAAAGATGTGAATACTGCGGGAGGACTTACTGCCATAGCCGTAGCCAATGTTTATGGCCACATGGATTTTCCTTTTGTATTTGGTGGAGACGGAGTTACCTTTTTACTTCCTATTAATTTATTATTTCCGATTCGTTCTGCCATTGCAGATACCATTTCCCAAGTGCGGACTGCCTTTGGTTTGGAGATGAGAGCCGGGATTGTTCCGGTTCAGGAGTTGTATCGTGCAGGTGCAGAGTTATTCTTAAGTAAGTTTCGAGCATCCGAACACTATGTCCAATGTTCTTTGTTTGGTGATGCGTTGCCACTTGCAGAAACATGGATCAAAGAGGGAAAAGATGAGTCTTATCTAGTTCGCGAAAATGAAAAGATACTGCCTGCTGACTTTACCGGATTTACTTGTCGTTGGAAAGATGTTCCGAGCGAACGAGGAGAAATTGTTTCTCTCATTGTAAAACCCATCCACAAAGACTTTGAAGTTTGCAAAAAAACGGTGACTCGTGTTTTGAATTTTATTCGTTCGGAATATGGAGAAGAAGGGGATTACCATCCTTTACGCGTAAATCATATTGAACTAGATTCGGGTCCTTATTTACGTAATGAAGCAAAAGCGCGAGTGGGGGTGGATAGTGGGTTCAAATTTTATCTGATACTCACGAAAATTTGGATCGAAAGAACGGTGATGGCAATCGCTATGAGGTTTGGAATTCCACTCCGATCGGGACATTATTCTCTAAACAAATTAAAAGACTACCAAGTTCTCTCTGCAGACTTTCGTAAATACGATGGAACTTTAAAGATGGTCATTGACGGATCCAAACAACATAGAAAAGCCCTAGTCGAATTTTTAGACCAGTTGGAAAAAGAGGGCTTCCTTTGTTATGGAATTTATACTTCTAACAGGTCTCTTATGACCTGTGTTTTAAAGGTAGCATCCTCTGAGGAAGTTCATTTTGTGGATGGAGCTGACGGCGGTTTTGCGATGGCCGCCAAGTCTTTGAAAGAAAAGTTAAAGGTCTTAAGTTAACTTTAGTTTATTGCTCTATGCAGATCAGTTTTTTTGTAGCAGAACATAGTGATTCTTGACTGGAGATACTAGTGGCAGATGCCATAGTCCAAGTTTGTCCATAAAGGAATGTTGTTGGTGTAGAAGGACAGTTTTGATAAGTAAACCCATTGCAGTTATGGATATAAGCTAATCCATCCCCAGGACAAGTCGGAGAACTGGCTTGTATGGCCGGTGAAAGAGCATTCGTCATTCCTGTCCAATATTGGTCTCCAATTGTTGAAAAAGATCTACCTAAACTCGTCGGATCAAAGCCGGCAGATCCATCTGCTATAAATAATCTTGTATGTTGATCACTACAGTTCGAATATCCAGATGAATTACATCTATAATAGTGGCGACCAGCAGATAACACCCAATTAGTTCCATTCGGGATACGATCATTGGTCACGCCACCGGCACTATTACTCACAATTAAAGCTTTGTAAGTCCCTGCCGGGACCCCACTGGGTTTATTATTGTTACATGTATCATCAGCAGCAAATACCCCTTGTGCAGTCATCTCTCCATTATAACTTCCTGTAGTGACAAATATTGCTTTTCCTAAAGGTTCATCATCCTCATTGGTGATGGAATGGTTACCTGGATTTGTTGCGACCGAATAGTTGGTATCGGTATTGGCAGCCATGGCAAATTGGATATCAAAGGATTGGTTCCCATCGGCATAAGTATCATCTTGGCCAGAGACAGTAAAGGATTGTTTTTTTGCGGAGTTGGCACAACCGGCATCAGAGGCATTTATTGTTTCTACTGCACTGTTCGGTGGGAAAATGATTTGGTTAGGTGAAATGGTTCCGCATTCTCCATAAGCTCCATCATTCGCTGTGTATGTTGTTTTACAGCTAATATTGAGAACCACTGATTGAGTTGGGTTATTTCCACCCAAACAAACATGGACTGTGGCAACGTTGGCTGTTCCTTCTTTTGGAGATCCTACATGGGTGACGTAAAAAGCTTTTTCATCATCCGTAGTAGCTGCAAAAATATCAATCGGATCATAGGCCAATCCACCAGTGGAAGTGGCTGTTGTGACAGTCCAATTTTGTGTTAGATCAACGTCAGAATCATCCACATGAGTTAAAGTGATTTTGTTTGTTGTTCCAGTAGCATCCATCGTATTAAAATTATTGGAATCGATTGTGACATTGGCCGGAACCGTTCCTTCCGTAGTGTCTGTCGAAGTATGGGCAACCGTTACTGGCGAGGAAGGAGAAGTTTTTGTGATGAGCCAAATATTTGTGGAACCACCTTCTTGGGCGCTTAGTCGACTATCAGTTGTTCCTCGAGGAGCACCGGAATAATTGCAAGGTTGGATCAGATGAGTTCCGTCGTTATCACAGGAACGAATCGAAAGATTTGGTTTATAAACTGTTGTACTATAAGTTGTGTCTGCGGATGTAACTGTAAAAGAGACTGTATAGTCCACATTTCCAGTGTTTGCTGAATCTGTGGTTCCAATGACTCGAAAGGTTTGGTAGGTATTCCAATCAGTAGGTGAAAATATCAACGAAGGTGTTTGGATGTTACATTTAGCTCCACAATTGGAGGTAAAATTTAATGTGACGTTGTTTGTTGGTTTGGTGCGAAGTTTAATCTGGAAGTTTGAGTATTTATCTCCAAATTGATTGTTTTCATCTGTTGCAAATCCGGTAATTGTGTTGATTGTGCTACTCTCCGATGTTACAGCTGCTCCGCCACTAAAACGAAGGATACTAAATCCTGGAACGGATTGGTCTTTGTTGTAAACAACTACATTGCGAGGTTCAATTCCATTGAATACCGAATCCGAACTAGATGTACGAGCAACGTCAATGGAGTAATTTTTTAGACCATCTAACTCTAAGTCATCATAAGAAGAAACGGTGATAGTTTGTTCCGTTGACCAATTCCCCGATGTAAATGTTAAAGTTTTTGGGTTTGCGGTTCCTTCTCGATTACCCACATTCACTGCATCGAAAGTATCATTGATAGGAATGGTTACGTCGGCTGTTGGTCCTACTTGGCCTCTTAATTTTACTTTGAATTCTCCATTGGTTGCTGTTGCATTGGGACCTGGTTCTTCCATAACTCTTGAAATATTGGATACACGAACTCCTGGCGTCTCATCATCTTCTAAGCTGATAGTGATTCCACATGGTATTTTATTAGTATAATTGCCTGAGTAGGTATCTCCATTGGAATTTTTTTGCACAATTTTGCCGAATTGAATCGTTGCGGAAGCTACGGTTGTATTGCGAACCAAATCATTTGTTGGCGCCTGGAACTTAAAACATTGTCTCGCCGCATCACCATTGGAAGAAAAACTAAGTTTATTTGGGATCGGGTTTCCATTCACTGGTATTGGGAACGATCGTTCCATCGTCAATCGAGTATCATAAGTATTTTTTGAATCTACAGTAAATTCAATATTCCCAGGGCTAAAAGAAAGATTCGGATAGATACAAGTTTCAAATGATTTATAACCCCAAGCGGCACCATCTGCTACACCATCTACTTCCGTTAATCCGTTGTCACTTGCGGCATTGTAAGTTGCCGTAACATCTCCATCTTCATCAAGATACACAGCCTTTGTTGTGACAGTCACATCCGATGTGCAGGAGGTGGAAGCTTCTTCTTTAGAAAATAACTTATCAAATTGTTCGCTGAGGCCAAAAAGGAACGTATCTCCCGCAGAGACCTGGCCACTACAATTTTGGAATAGAACTAAAGATAAAAAAAGAACTAAGAGACAGGAACGGATGTATTGATAGGAGTTCATAAATAGTTTTTAGTCACCAAGATTTGAGCTAGTCCAAATCTTTCTTTTTATCTGGTAGGAGCAACGAAAATCTGAAGATCCTTGGATTTTGAAAGATATCTTAAGACAGAAGTTAGTTGGTGACGAAAAAATAGGCAGCTTGTAGCGAAATCCGAGGAGTGTCTCTAGTGTGTTCTCCTAATGTATGTGTCAACTTCATGTTCTGAAAATTAGTTCACCATCTTAATGGCGTTAATTTTGTTTTCTATAATTTAACAATTGATTTCATTGATTGGTTCCAAAGATAAGGATTGTCACCTTATGCTTAAAAAAAACTTTCCATACAATGTTTTAATTTTTATCTTATTTGCCTTAACTGTTGTAAGCTGTAATACAACAGGAAAACCGGAGTGGGCAGAATCTGTTGCCTTCCAAAAGTTCTGCGGTTGTGTTTCTGTCAAAGAAGAAAAAGCCAATGACCACTTGGGAAGTTTGCCTGTGGGTGCGTTAGATGAATTAGGCACTTCCGAATATTTGGAAAAAATTTACAAAGGCCTTCGGAGTGACTTCGAACACTCTGGAACTCCATTTGAAGAAGTGGGAGGAAGTCTTGTTGGAAAAGGGGTCGAACTCAAACGTATTGAAGATGATGAAAAAAGGTTACGAGAACTTTTAATTGTGATCGATGGGGACGTAGCTTTCCCATCTGGAAAATCAACTCTCACTCCAAAAGCAAAAGAACTCATCGCCAAAGTTGGGGATGCTATGGAAGCATACCCTGAAACCAATTGTCGTATTGGTGGACACACGGATAGTGTAGGTGCATTTGCAATGAACCTCAAACTTAGTAAGGAACGTTCTCAATCCGTAAAACTTGAATTAAAGCTGATTCACAGAATAGTTGAAGCACGTTTTAAGGAAGTGGATGGTTTCGCTGATTTACAAAAAATTATCGATACGATGCTTGCAGAAAAGAAAAACCGTAGAACAGAAATTTATGTAGGGACGGTTCGCATTGTTTACTAGGCTAAAAAACGTTATACCACCGAAATCCATACGTAATGTTTTCATTCTCCTTCTTTTTATTTCTGTATTGCCTTTGTTTGCACAAGAGCTTCCCAAGGGAGTAACCAGTCCCGAAGTAAAACAAGAAAGAACGCCGGCAGAAACTCAAACCTCTGTACCATTAGAAGACCGGGAAGATAATAAAACTCGGATGGATATCTTCAATCACGTATATGAGCACAGGTTGATGTTCCGTGGTGGTTGGGGGATTGGAAAATTATCTCCTGCAATTCTTAATGAAACAGGGCCTGCTTGGTTTCAAAATTCACTTTTCCGTCAAATCACGGAACCTGGAACTCCACTTTCTATTCCTTACAAACCTGCCAAAGAGTTGGGACTCAATTCTCAGTTTTGGGACATTCGGTACGGATACAAAAATAAATTTGAAGTTCAGTTGGCGGAAGATACTTCCCTTGGTGTTTACAGCCGAGATCTTCCTGCATCCAATAACTTTTTTTCTCCAAGAACCGATACCTATTGGGCCAGTGCTTTCGAAGGGAACCGTTTGTTACGTTTTGAAGGAGTGAGCCAACATCTTCGTTTTTCCTATACACATCCGGTTTCTAAAATTTTTATGATTGGTCCCTCAATCAATTTCCACCGATATACGGAGAGAAACAATATCTCATACGGTTCTTATTCTACGAGTAGAGCGGAGGCAACAGTTCCGAACAAAGCTACTTGGTCTATTGGTGGAGATGCAAACGCTGAATATTCAATGAAAGGAATTTTACCTGGAATTTTTGCCAAGTTTAAACTTCGGGATTGGTGGGAACTCCGGACAAGATTAGAGTTACTAGATAGAAAAGGAAACTTTACTGTGTTAGGTTCTCAAATCATCCAAGAAGCATTTAGTGATGGAAGTTCAAATTTATCTGGCGTTCTTCCTGCTTACGGTGGAAAGGTGAGAGACAAGGGCACCATTTTAAATATAGAATCTTCTTTTCAATATTGTCGTTTCACCTTGGACATTGGAATGATCCGCCAAGACATCAAACGTAGTTATGATACGTATTTGGGTGATACGCTCGGAGGTGTCCCAAGAAGCGATTATTCCTCTAGAAGTGTGTATATTGGATTTTCGGAAATGTCAGCCTCGGTTAAACACACAGTTACAGAGTTTTATATTATGCCAGGAGTTTCTTTTTTTTACGACGCAGACAAAATTTACTGAATACAAAATTTTCCACGTATCTAAGGAAAATTCTTTGAAAGCCAATCAGTCGAAGAGTTTGTATAAATTGTGATCAAAAATGTTTGATTTGTATCCTTTCCAAACAATCTAATAGGTAATGCCTTATATAATTTTTTTCAGCGTGTTTTTTCTTTTTTCTTGTGGGAACCCTTCTGACCAGACGAATACCAATTCTTCTGCAAGCAAAACACCAAATGATACTAAACGTATTATTTATTTCGGAGATTCCCTGACGGCGGGGTATGGTCTTTTGGATTACGAAGATGCCTGGCCCCATGTATTGACCAAAAGAATCAATGCAGAAGGCTATGCCTATCAAATGACCAATGCTGGTGTTTCTGGAGACACAACTAGCGGTGGGCTTGGAAGGTTAGAATGGGTTCTTGCGGAAAAACCTACTATCTTTGTTTTAGAATTAGGTGCCAATGATATGCTCCGAGGCATTAGTCCAAACGTAACAAAAGAAAACCTTCGTTCGATGATTCGGCAAATTAAATCCCAATATCCAAACACTAAGATATTGTTAGTGGGGATGTATGCAACTCCCAATATGGGTAAAAAATATGCGAGTGCATTTAATTCTATATATCCAGAACTTTCTAAAGAAGAGAATGTGCCTCTAGTTCCATTTATATTAGAAAAAGTTGCCTCCATCCGTAAACTCAATCAAAAAGATGGTATTCACCCTACAGAAGCAGGCCATAAATTAGTTTCCGAAACAGTTTATCCATATCTGAAACCTTTGTTAGTGAAATAGCTGGGAGAGTTGTCCTTTTGGAAGGATAGTGAATTTATAGTAATATCTTATAACATTGAATTGTCTAACCGGCTACTATTCGTACCGGTAAGACAAATTTAAACTTTTGTTTAGCCTTTCTGAAAGGTAAAACAAAATTGATTAATACTGGTCAGAAAGGGTTGCACATTTTCTAGTCGCTGCCGCCGTAGGACCGTAAGCGCATACCGAATAGGAAAGAACTGACGCTGGAGTTGTTTGTAATCCAGGGCTTCCTTGTAATTTTACTTCGTTTTGACATGCTTGTGAGGCTCCCGAAACCAAAATTGCTGCAGTTATATAGTAGTCTTGTAACGTGCCAGGGTTAGTCGAAGCAATTTGCGCTTCAGTATAACCTAGTTCGTTTTTCATAGTTAGAGCCGATTCTGTAACTAAATTGCCGATGACAATATACTTGGTATTGGCTACCGAAGCTGTATATTGTGCTTCTGTTTGGTTCTGCAATGTGGTTATGTTATTGTTGATAGTGTTAGTGTAAGCTGTAAGTGCAGCATTACAATTAGAACCTGCTTTCGTAAAGATGGCAGTGGTTTTTTCTTTATTTGATTGGTTTAGTGCAATGGCTTCTTCTTTAGTAGAAGGTTTAGAACAACCACCTTTGGGAATACTAAATAAGGATGCTGTATAAGTGGTTCCACTTTTCATTACCATTGCACAATTTCCACCTAACTGGTCATTAACATAGAGCAATAGTGCGGTGATTGCAGTGTTATCTTCTTTTTTTTTGTCTAGTTCGAAACAGTTGGTAAAGAGAGTAGCTACTATTAGTAAAACAAAAGTTGCTAAAGTTATTTTTTTCATTTGAAGGTTCCTTTTATGTAAAATCATCCATACGATAAATGTACGATTCTGGTTGGCTTTGTTTAGTTCTTAACGTCAAGAATTATAACACTAATGGCATGCCAATCACCTAAGGTTGATAAACTGCCCTATATTTACTTTGCGAAACTTTTTCTGGGTGATTCGCCCAGGATTCGGAAATAGGAATTATACGGCTTGGGCCTAAGTCGGTTAGATTTTTTGTGCGAATAAATGCATCGACTTTTTCAAGGTTGCCATTTCCTTCTGCCCAGATACGAATGGTTCCCTTTTCTTGGACCAGTTCTTCGACGCGAGCCCCTAAAAAAATACGAACATTCATAAATCCATTTTCGTCAGTATCGAAGTCGGAGTAGGCAATATGTCCAGATGTGATTCCTGTTTTTGCGGTTTGGTTAAAATAGGTTTTTGTTTCCCAAATCCCGTTTTGATTTTCATCAGACCATTCCACTAATTTTTGTGTCTCGGGTCCAAACCACAAACGACGTGTAGGTTGTTTTGTTTTTGGGTCTCTCCATTCGTTAAACAGAGGAAAGGTTTTGGATTGGTCTTTTAAATCGCCGTAAATCCAAGCTAGGTCATGATAAAAATCTCCTACTTCTTTGGTAGCTAAGAAAAAACCAAGACCTAAGTCATTCCACTGCACTAAGGCTTGGTTTTTCACTTCTGTGAATTGTACGGGAGAGCAGTTAAAATAAAGGCAGGAGAAAGTAATGATAAAGATTTTTTTCATATAAGAGGAGAATTGCCATGAGATGGGCAAAGTAAATAAAAAAACCGGCCACTTAGGTGACCGGTCCTTAAAAACTTAAATTTCTTAAGAGATCTTAGAACTCAGTAGAAAGAGTTGCACATTTTGTATTTGCGGCTGCTGCAGAACCGTAAGTACAAGAGGAAGATACTAGTTTTGTAGGTGGAGTTGAAGTTAACGCGTCAGCAGTAGTTTGGTCCAAAGCTTTTACCGCAGTTGCACAAGATGCAGATACGAAACCAGCATAAGTGATAGCAGTGTTAAAGAAAAGGTCATTTAAATTACCAGGAGTCATCGCAGCAATTTGTGCATCAGTTCTACCGAGTGTATTTTTTTGATACAATGCTGATTCTGTAACAAGGTTACCAACTGAGAATGCTCTTGTTTTCTCAACAGTGGCAGCAAAAGCAGCATCGGTTTGGTTGTTAGAGTTTGTGATTTGAGTGTTAATTTGATTTGTTACAAAAGTAGCAGAAGTATCACAAGTAGATCCTGCTTTTGTATAGAAAGCAAGGATGCTAGTTTTTTGAGTATTGAAACTTGCTTCTGCTTCTGCTTTTGTTTGGTTCACTTTACAACCACCTTTTGGAACAGAAGTAAGGGACGCAGAGTAGTTATTTGCAGCGTTTCTAGTAACAGTAGCACAGTTACCACTTAATTGGTCATTTGCATAAAGCAAAAGAGCAAGTACAGGAGTGTCGTCTTTTTTATCTTCTTTACAGTTACCAAAAACCGCAGCTACGAAAAGTAGAGCGAGGAGGATAGATGTTGTTTTTTTCATTCGTGTTTCCTTATGGAATATTATCGCCGTTTGCCAGCGGGTACTAGTTAGTCGCAGATATGGAAAATGTGTCAAGAGAATTCGGTTTAAATACGCAATTTTTTCTGAATCATCAAATTTTTTTCAAATTCGTTGAGTATATGTGCGGATGATACGGTGACATGGAATCAATCTAAAAATATAAGAACAGTGAACTTTGTTTGGTAGAAAATAACCTTACAAAGCTCATTTCCAGTAAATAAATCTTAGGTTAGAGTGGTACTAACAAGCGTTGTTTGGTAGGGAACTGTGGTTGATAATCCCTATTGACAATGGATTCCTTAGCCAAAACACCACATAAGGCTTGTATTTTGGAGTTACGTCCAGGGATTTCCTTAAGATATATTTTGAATCTTGTTCATTATTATCTAAGTCCACCACCTCCGATCCATAAATTTCGACAAAGCTTAGAAAGCTGACTACCGTGGTTGGTGCTTTCTGTTTTCGAATATAAAGGTATGCTGAATTGATAAGTTACCGATCAAAAAAGTACGGCGTTAGTATTTGGGAAATGGGAAGTTCTAATTTGGGACCAAAAAAAACGAACGACAAGTTTTCGCCATTGTTTGGTTGAATATTTGTTAGGTGGCAATTTGTGACTGATTGTTTTAGATGAATATGGAAGCACATGTTCTTATTTCGAATCCGATTTTCCTTTGTAATTTTTGCCTTTTTTCCTTGCCGATTTGACCCAATTCCAAATGATGGTTTCACAAACCTTCTGCGGGAATAGCTCAGCGGTAGAGCATCTCCTTGCCAAGGAGAGGGTCGCGGGTTCAAGTCCCGTTTCCCGCTAATGAAGGTACGCTTCTTTTTCTTTCCACTACACTCTCTTTTTTTACATTGGATATAATACGATGGAATTTACGGCTAAAAAAAATAACAACGCAACTTGTGACCTCAGCATTCAATTTAGCGCTGACGAAGTCCGCACTGCCTACTCTAAGGCTTACAAAAATGCATCTGAAAAAGTAAAAATCCCTGGCTTTCGTCCCGGAAAAGCTCCCCTAAACATGGTCGAAAAAGTTTTGGGTGATTCGGTTATGGATGATGCAGCCAACATTATGCTAAACCAAGCGATGGCTGACCTTTTTGATAAATTGGAACACAAACCAATCCGTTTGCCACAGTTCCAAATGGAAACTTTTGATAAAAATACTGGTGCCAAAGCGAAAGCAACTTATGACACCAAACCAGAAGTCACCTTACCAAAGTTAAAGAAGATCAAAATCCAACCGAAAGAAATTAAAATTTCTGATGCGGATATCCAAAAAGAATTGGAAGGAATCCAAAAAAACATGGCTCGTAACTCTTTGAAAGAAGAGGGAGAACCTGTGGAATCTGCGGATCTACTCGAAATCAATTATAAGTTTAAAGAAGCTGGAAAGGAATACCCAGAACAAGGCCAAGTGGGAAAATTCCAAATGGGTGCTCCCCAAAACCCACCCGGTTTTGAAACCAATCTTCTTGGTATGAAACTAAACGAAACAAAAGAGTTTCAGTTCACTTACCCAGATCCGTATCCGCAATCTCCTGAGTCGGCTGGGAAGGCAATTACTTATACCGTCACAGTCAGTGCCGTTTATAAAGTCACATATCCTGACATCAATGATGACTTCGCATCGGAAGTGGATGGATCTGCCAACTTGCAAGAGTTAAAGGAAAAAACCAAAAAACAATTATTGGATATTTTCGCAAACGCACTCACAAAACGAGCCACAGACGATGCATACAACGAAATCATCAAAGAATCCAAGTTCATCATCCCTGAATCTTTGATTTACGAAGAAACAGAAACCGTTTTCCAAAACTTTATGCGTGAATTTGGCCTTCCTGTCACAAGCCTTGCCGACTACGCAAAACGTTTGAACAAGGAAGAAAAAGAAGTCCGAGAATCCTTCTCCAAAGCGGCTGAAAAACGCATCCAATCCTATATTTTGAAGCAGAAAATCGCGGAAGACCACAAAATCCAGATTTCTGACGAAGAAGTCGAGGCCGGATACGAAAAAGAGGCCACTCAGCAAGGAATTCCTGCCGAAACTCTGAAAAAAGAAGTCCAAAAACAAAAGGCGGAAACCTTCTACCGTGACAAATTCCTGTTTGATAAAATCGACGAATTTGTATACGCTGAGGTAGAAAAGAAGTCGCCTAAGACTATTTCAACGGAAGAAGCAGAGAAAATTCTCAGCGGAAAAGAAGAGTAAACTATGTCTACACTCATGCCTTATGTAATTGAACAAACAAGCCGTGGCGAACGCCAATATGATATTTTTTCACGGCTTTTGAAAGATCGGATCATTTTCCTTGGATCTGCTATCGATGAAACGTATGCCAATGTCATTTCGGCGCAGCTTTTGTTTTTAGAAGCAGAGAATCCAGATCGCGACATTTATTTGTATATCAATAGCCCTGGTGGGTATGTGAGTTCTGGCCTTGCCATTTACGATACTATGCAGCTCATTAAACCCGAGGTGCGAACTCTTTGTATTGGACAAGCATCTTCTATGGCGGCACTTCTCCTTGCTGGTGGTGCTAAGGGGAAACGTTCGGCTCTTCCTAACTCTCGTATTATGTTACACCAACCTTATGGTGGAGCTGGTGGACAAGCCTCTGATATTGAAATCTCTGCCAAAGAAATCATAAAGATCAAGGACAAACTCATCGATCTTTATGGAAGGCATACGGGAAAAACTTCTGACCAAATCCGCAAGGATACAGAACGAAATTTCTTTATGAGTGCAGAAGAAGCCAAAGAATACGGTGTCATCGACAACGTCATCCAAGAACGCAAACAGATGCCACAAGCCTAAGGGGGGCTTAACTCCATGACCAAACGTGCAAGCCAAACGGGAAATCCCAGAGAAAAATTACATTGTTCTTTCTGCGGAAAGGCCCAAGACGAAGTAAGAAGGCTTGTCGCAGGTCCAGGTGTTTATATTTGTGATGAATGTATTTCTTTATGTAACGAAATCATCGCAGAAGAGCCGCAAGGTGGTGAAAAAACCGCCATTGTGGGTGACATTCCCAAACCAACAGAAATCAAAAAAATCTTAGACCAATATGTAATTGGACAAGAACAAGCCAAAAAAGCTTTGGCAGTTGCTGTTTATAATCATTACAAAAGAATCTTTCATAACGAACGTAAGGCGGGAGATGTGGAATTGGAAAAATCCAATATCATGCTCATTGGTCCTACAGGTTCCGGAAAGACTCTCCTTGCACAAACACTGGCTCGCATTCTAAAAGTTCCTTTTGCTATCGTAGATGCAACGGCTCTTACGGAAGCGGGTTATGTGGGTGAAGATGTGGAAAACATCATTCTCAAACTCATTCAAAACGCTGACAATGATGTGAAACGTGCGGAGATGGGAATCATCTACATCGATGAAATTGATAAAATCTCTCGTAAGTCTGACTCCGCTTCCATCACACGTGACGTGAGTGGGGAAGGTGTGCAACAAGCACTTTTAAAAATCATTGAAGGGACTGTTGCCAATGTTCCACCGCAAGGTGGACGTAAACATCCACACCAGGAATACATTCCTGTGGAAACCAAAAACATCCTCTTTATTTGTGGGGGAGCGTTTGTGGGTCTAAGTGACATCATCAAACAACGAGTCGGAGTGAAATCGATCGGATTCCACTCCAATGAAATTGTAAACGATAAGGGTCGCAAAATCGAAGAAGGGGAGTCTATGGTCCACCATGTGATCCCTGACGATCTAATGAAGTTTGGTCTTATCCCTGAATTTATTGGACGACTTCCGATCATTGCCACTCTGGATGAACTCACCATTGAAAGTTTAAAATCTATTTTTACGGAACCTAAAAATTCCCTTCTCAAACAATACCAAAAGATGTTTGATATTGAGAACGTAAAACTCAAGTTCACAGAAGCTGCGATTGAAGCCATTGCCCAAACAGCGATTAAACGTGAAAGTGGAGCTCGGGGACTACGTGCAATTGTGGAAGAGATTATGATGGAGCTCATGTTCCAAATTCCATCTCGAAAGGATGTATTAGAAGTGGTTGTGACCGATGAAACAGTCCTTAAAAAAGAAGCTCCCATCACCATTTTAAAAGGTGATATCGAAAAGATCGCATAAAGTTCCATTTACAATTTCTAGATTCAAAATCTGGATCTAGAAAAACGAAAAAGAGCCTATCTTACGATAGGTTTTTGTTTTTTTAGGGGTGTCAATGATGGATTCTGCTCGAACAAGATACACACAGACCTTTCTTTCTCTGCAAGCGCAGATACGTTTTTATTTTTTGTTTCTGACTTTCTGTTTGGGATTTTCCTTTTCCCACTGTCATTTTCATAAAGATTCTGATCGCATACCCGCTCCCGTTTCACCTGAATTGGGGCCACAAAAAACAAATCCTATCGAATGGATCAAAATTAAAGAATCCGTTTGGATGCATAGAAGTTATGGCGAGTCTGGGGGAAAGGTTTATCCGGCAAATGGACTTGTGATTTTGACTAACAAAGGTGCGGTTGTGATCGATACTCCTTGGACAGAATCCCAAACGGAGGAGTTGTTTTCGGACATCCAATCCAAATTCCAAAAACAGGTTCTTTACGGAATCGTGACTCATGCACATAACGACCGTATATCGGGAGTTCCTTTTTTCCAAAAACAAAACATTCCTGTTTATAGCACTAATTTAACGGCAAAACTGGCAAAGGAAAGAGGATTTGGAAACCCAAATCCCATTTTGGATATCCAAACAAGACTGGGTGCGGGAAACCAATCGGTGGAAGTATTCTATCCTGGCCATGGTCATTCTGTGGATAACATTGTGGTTTGGCTCCCAGACACGCATATCCTCTTTGGAGGTTGTCTTGTGAAGTCTCTTGATGCCAAAGACCTGGGTTATATTCAGGAAGCAAATATGGAAGAGTGGGAAATTTCCTTAAAGAAGGTTCTCGCACGTTATCCCGATGCGGAAGTTGTGGTTCCCGGGCATGGAGATTGGGGAAAACTAGACTTACTCCGTCATACGATTCGTTTACTTGTTGCGGCGAACAACTAAGATGGAAAGTTTTTCCATGGGGTTTGTAAGATTTCTCTCGGCCCCGAGTGCACTCATTTTTTTGGCAATGGCAAGTAACATCTGCCGAGAAGAACTTGGTTTTAAATCCAAAAGATAATCTACGAACTCTTCCATAATTTCAAAAGATGTGAGCCCAAACTGTGTGAGAGTTCTATCACTGGCCCAAACCAAATAATCTCCCACTTCAATGCCATCGGCTATGGAAAGCGGGTGTTTGTGGTTGGGATACCAATGGTCGTCTCCACTCCCTTCAATCACTTGGATTCCATGATCCGAAAATTGGAAGATCGGCATGTCCATATAGTGAAGAAAAGACATTTTATCTTCTTTGTTTTGGATTCCAAAAGCAGAGATTTTTAATTTCAAAAAAGTAAATTGGTGAAGGGCATTTTTCAATTTTTCAAGAAGTTCTTCTGTGGAAAATACACCATCGCCAAAAGAAGATACAATTCCGTGAATAAAAACTTTTTCGGAAGATTCTAAAATTCCTGGTTCTATATGTCCCGCAAGGATTCCAAAAATTCCATCTTTAGCCCTTACGATACGAATGTAATCAGCACCCGCATAACGCATGACTGATGGGAATACTGAAACTTCAAATCCAGGTGTTTTAGGAATATGAATGTCAGGGATTTGTTTGTTAACGGAAACGGCTTGGTTTGTTTTCCAATCGAATTTATTCTCGAATTGTTCTTCCCCTAAACTTTCATCCCCTTGCAAAAGAGTAAACCTGACCGATTTATAAATTTTGTATTCTTCCGATTCTTGGTTTAGGTTACGAATGTCTTTGGGAAGTTCGTTGTCCTGGATATGTGCAATTAGGTGCAGGATGTATTGGTATAAAAATCCAAGGAAATAATAGGTTAAAAATCCAATTAACAAAGAAAATACGAAGGATGAATAGACCCCCACCAAATTGAAGTTAAGTGTGTTTTCCCCCTTTGGGTTTTGCCAATGGGTAAAGGTAAATTCTGCTAACAAAAAATGGATAAAAAAGAAGAGGAAACTAATGATTCCAAGTAGGACGGGAAGTTTGACACGAAAACTCATTTGCGGTCTGTTGTTTCCAAAACTTTCATAACAATGGCGGAAAGAAAAAACAGAAAGCTAAGGGGAACGAGTAACATCAGCATAGAAAATACATCGGGACCTGGAGAGAGAACCGCAGATACAACAGCTATGATAAGAACTGCCTCTCGCCATCTAGAAATAAGAAAACGAGAGGAAAGGATCCCGATCCTACCCAGTAGGATTAGGACAATTGGTAACTGAAAGGACGCACCAAACACTAAGTGCAAATTGAAGAATAAATCATAGTATTCGTCAATCGGTAAATAAGGATCCACTCCGTCGGGTCTTAAAACTACAAGGAAAACTCGAAGGAAATTTTCAAAAACAGTAAACCAACAGAGAGCAAGCCCCGACCAAAATAGTAAGGTAGAAAAAAGGATGATGAACTTTCCCCATTTTTCTGTCCGAGTATCCACAGCAGGTGCCACAAATCCCCAAAGGATGTACAATAAAAACGGCAAAGAAACGAGTACAGATAAAATAAACGAAGTTTTGAGATAGATTAGAAACGGAGCCATCAGTTGGATCTGAAAGAAATGAGCGTCCGGGCCGAGAACCGATTTGTAGGGTTGGATGAGAAAACTGTGGATTTCGCTACCGAAATACAAAGTGCCAATCATAAAGACAGACACCACTAAGATAGAATAGATCAGCCTTTGGCGGAGTTCTTCTAAATGATCCCCCAGGGACATATACTTTTCCCTGGTTTCGGAATCCTCCGGCAGCGGAAGTGGAATTGTGGTTCTCTTTTTCCCAGCCAAGGTTTGGATCTTTTAAGCTTTTTTCTTTTTACCGGATTTGGAAGCAGCTTGTGAAGTCGACTTAGGCTCTTCCTGTGGGAAAGTAGGTTGAGTCGGTTCCTCTTCCTGACCTGTTAGGGATTTACGAAATTCTTTGATTCCGGAACCCAAATCTTTGGCAAGGCTTGGAAGGCGTTTCCCACCAAAAAAAAGCAACGCTAAGAAGACGATGAGTGCAATCTCCCATGGTCCCAAATTAAAAAAAGCAATAGGTGCTTGAAAAGAAAACGGATTGGATGGCATATTTCCCTCTTAAGGCAAGAGTTATGCAAACGAATCTAGAAGCAAGCAGAATGATAGAATTCTTTAAGGTCTTGCCCAATCTATTTTCCGGTGGGGTTTACTTAACAGATCCCAAAACCGGTCAGATTTTATTTTCAAACGATTTTTTTAAAAACAATTTGGGTTGTCACAAAACCAATGAGGAATGTTTGGAGTCCGACCTTTTGTTATGGGTCGCGGAAGAAGATAAGTCAAATTTTCGAGACCAAATTCTTTTTCCGAGTAAACATTTCGAACGTGACACCGTACAAGGGGACTACCGTTTCCGAATGCCGAATGAAATTTTAGTTCGGTGGTTCCAATTTGAAAAAAGAAAGGTAAACATTCCTAATATGGATTCCCAACTCCAAATTGTTTTTGTTCGTGATGTGACTAATGAAAAAACGAACGAAATCAATATAGTTGAACAAATTCAGTTTTTTTTGGGACTATTTGAAAATGCTTCAGTGGGGATGGCATTACAGGACTGGGAAGGAGGGTACTTCCGAACCAATCCAAGATTTACAGAAATCACCGGCTATAGTTTTCAAAACCTAACAGATTTGAATATCAAACGAATCAAAGGAGAACCCATATCCGAAGAGGAAATGGAATACTTTGGGTTTTTTAAAGAAGGGGCGGAAGAGTCGAGACTTACACGAAAAGATGGTCGTCGAATCAATGTTTATCGAAGGATTAGTGCGTTTCGTAACTCACAAGGGAAACCAGATTTTTATTATGTGTTTTTAGATGATGTGACGGAAAAAAAACAATTAGAATCTTATCAGTTACATTCACAAAAAATGGAAACGATAGGAAGTTTGGCGACAAACATTGCTCATGATTTAAATAACTACTTGCAGCCCATTCACGTATTTTCACAGTTAGGTGAAGAAGAAATCAATTCAGGGAAATTTGACCAAACAAAGATTTTAGAATATTTGGGAAAAATCCGGATGGGAGCTGATAATGCTCGTTCTATGATTCATAGAATCATCAAATACTCAAAAGTAAAAGACGAAGACTCTGCGGCAAAAATTGAAATTTCATCTGTGGTTGAATCTACCATTCCTCTTGTAAATGCGGGTCTACCGAAAAACGTGGAGGCCCAATTTGACTTCCATAAATCTCCCCTTTACACTAAGTTAGATGCTGTAAGATTATCTAAAATTCTATGTGAACTTACTTCCGGTGGTCTCCTCGTTTGGGACGATCGAAAGAGGGGTCTTGTCCGTGTTAAAACTTCACCTGCAGACGAATTTAAACTTTTGGTTTCTATGGAGTTTACGGGACTTTCTTTGCCAAGTCTTTCGGGCTTAAACACACTCGATTTTGTAAATTTTGGGGATGAAGAATTCCAATGGACTGGGATGCACCTAATCAATCGTTATGTGAAGAATTGGGGTGGTGAGTTTTATATTGAAAAACCAGAACCAATGACAGTTCTTATCCACATCTTTTTGCCTTTGGAAGAAGGACAGGTGTTGATTGGCGCAGCTAAATCGAATCAAGAAAATAAACCCAAAGATGTTTGGTCCGTGATTTCTGATAAGGAAATTTGGATTGTTGAGGATGATGAAGCTGCTAGTGAAGCAATCAGTTTTGTCCTTTCTCAAAAACAAATCACTCCGAGAGTATTTCGAAGTGCTTCATTGGCATTGGAAGAATTAAAAATTAAAATTCCTGATTTTATTTTATCTGATTACAGAATGCGAGAAATGAACGGGCTTAATCTCATTCGTAAAATTAAGAAAGTAAATCCGAATCTTTCGGCAGTTCTTTATACGGGAAATATGGATGGACTTGATTCTGAGGAATTGGATGCAGAAGGGATATTGGTTCGTTCCAAACCAATATCCGTAGATGAACTTTACGAAACTATTTTGTTATCGTTTGGATTTCTTTGATTTTTTAACTTCTTCAGCACCCGTTGTATCTTTAATAAACTGGATGAGTTCTTTTTCGATCAATTCTTTGTCAGATTTTACGTATTTAGAAAGTAAAACATGGGCACCGTTTTCAATTTTTAAAAGTTTGTTTTTGGGATTGGGATTTGGTCCTGTTTGAATCGCATCATATACCTTTAACATGGCTGGTATGGAGGCTACGAAGTCATGTTCTCTTTCTGATTTGTAGTAATACATCAGTAAGGTGGGGGCAGTTATTTTTGGATAAGGGTTTGCTTTGTCTACAAATCGTTTTAATTCTAAGATATTTTGAATCGCTGCATAGTATTGGTCTAAATACCAATATTTAGCTGACTCGTCTCGTGGGTCAGTTTTAGAAATTCGCATTTCTCCCTTAATTGCATTGATAAAAGACTTACCCCAATGGAATCGAAAGAAGTGGGCACTCGGGTCGTCAAAATCATAAAATGGTGACGCAAGAACAAGGGAGTCCACTAGATCGGGGTGTTTTGCTGCCAAATAAGAAGCAATATTTCCTCCCATGCTCGTTCCCACGAGCACAGTTTTGTCGCCAAGCTCTCTTGCATAAATTAAACTATCTTCTGCATCTTGAAGATACTTCTGAAAGTTCGTGTGTAGGTGGTCTTCTGGATTGGTTCCATGACCAGGTAGTCTTAAATAATAAGTATTGGCACCAAAGTATTCAGTGAGTTTGTTTGTGACTTCTTCACCTTCGCCTCGGCTGGCACCAAATCCATGGATATAGACAATAACTATTGGAGTTTTTTCTTCCGAAACTCGAACGAGTAGTTCTTCGTTGTTAGGTCTTGTGTTTTCTTTCGCACTGAGTTCGAGTTCGTTCTGATAAAAGGCATCAAAATTTTCGAATTTACGAGAGGAATCATAATTGTATTCACCGGTAGACCAGTTGTAAGTGGATACTAGAAATGAAGAAAGAATGAGAGTGATCGCAATCACCCATTTGAATATTATTCTCATCGAGGTTCTCTTGTTACGAAAGATAAATATAACAAATGCAGGAATTCTGTTACTAATTCAAGTCAATTTGTTTGTTTTCTGTCACAAACCGACAGAACCCATCCGACTCTGGATGACACCTCCCCCAGAGGTAGCAAAAACTGCTGCTGTTTATGGAGAAATTAAGAATCCCTACGCAAGCGATGTGGAAATTCGAACTATTGTTAGCAATCGATACAAAACAATTGATTTCCATGAAACAGTCATAGACGACCAGTCTGGAATTGCTAGGATGCGGAAATTGGATTATCCTATTTTGCTGAAAGCCAACGAGACCATTGAACTTGAACGATCAGGAAAACATTTGATGTTATATGATAAATTGGATCACCCCGGGAAGCTGGAATTGGAAATTCAATTCTCTAATGGAGAAAGTAGGACTGTGATAGTGGAAGAGAGAGAATTATGAAAAGAAAATTTGTCTTAATCTTGTTAGTTGGGTTTTTAGTCGGATGTGGTTCTGCATTAGAATTCACCGAACTTCCAATTGGTGGAAATATTGAAGCCAAAGATAAATCTGGACAATCTGTATCCTTGAAAGCATTTGAGGAGCCGGTCCTCTTAGTGTTTTTTGGCTATACCTATTGTCCCGACTTTTGTCCCAATACCTTGGCAAAAATTAAGGCTGCAGTAGAGCCGTTAAACGAAGTGGAGAAATCAAAATTCAAAGTAGTTTTTATTTCTGTAGATCCAGTGCGTGACTCCCCAGAGACAACTACAAAGTATGTTCAGTTCTATCTACCTCAATCGGTAGGACTTTCTTTTTCGGCAGATACAATCAACCAAATTCTAAAACAGTATGCAGCTTATGTGCAAAAAACGGAAGATGGCCAAAGTTTCGACCACTCTACCTACATTTATGTTTTGGATAAGAATCGGAAGACTCGAAAACTCATCAAGTCTACCGATTCCAAAGAAGTGATCACAAAGTCCATACAGGTGTTAAGCGGCAATTCCATTTAATCGTAATAAAGCATCAATCTCTGGATCTCTTCCGTAAAAATCTCGGAATAGGTCCATGGCGCTCGCAGATCCACCTTTTTCTAAAACCGTTTTTCTGAAATGAGCCGCATGTTCTAGGTCAAAAACTCCCCGGTCGACAAACGAATAGTAGGCGTTGGCAGAAAGTAACTCGGCCCATTTATAAGAATAGTATCCTGCTGCATACCCTCCAGCAAAGATATGAGTGAAGGAATTTTGGAATTTATTGTATGCCGGCGGGAACACAACGCAGACTTCTTTTCTCACTTGGTCTAGGATTTCCTGAACTCTAGATTCGCTAGGTTTTTCTTTATGGATCAACATATCGAATTTTGCAAATTCTAACTGTCTCACCACACCCATAGCTGACATAAAGTTTTTGGCCTTTACCATTGTTTCGATATAGGAATTAGGAATTGGTTCTTTCGTTTGGTAGTGTTTGGCGAAAAGTTCTAATACTTTTGGTTCGTAAGCAAAGTTTTCTAAAAATTGGGATGGAAATTCAACAGCATCCCATTCCACACCGTTGACGCCACTCACAAAGGCTTCCTTGACGCGAGAGAGTAAGTGGTGGAGAGCGTGTCCCAATTCATGGAAAAGAGTCACTACATCGCTTGGTCGAAGCAGTGAAGGTTGTGTACTTGTGGCTTTGGGAAAACTTGCAACCACAAAGGCAACGGGAAGTTCTGTTTTACCAGTTTCATCTTGGAAGTGAGGTTTCCAGTTGTGCATCCAGGCCCCACCTTTTTTCTCAGTGCGGACCTCTAAATCCAAATACAATCGAGATCTAATCTCTCCTTCTACAACCAGGTTATAACAAAGAACAGACGGCTCCCAAACGGGAGTATCCACTTGTTGGAATTGGATTCCTAGAAGTTTTTCTAAAAATTGAAATGTTCCCGAAATGACAGTTTCTTTTTCTAAATAGGGTCGATAGATTTCTTCATCATAAGAAAAGGACTCTTTTTTTAGTTTTTCAGAATAGAAGGTAAGGTCCCAGGGTTCTATGTCTTCGTGCCCTAATTTTTTAGCAAAATTTTTGATTTCATTTAATTCTTGTAAGGCGATTGGTTTGGCTTTTTTTGCTAAGTGGTCTAAAAAATCAATCACTTGTTCCGGAGTGTCAGCCACCTTAGTTGCCAAACTTAAATGAGAGAATGTTGGAAATCCTAGAAGTTTTGCTTCTTTATCACGGAGTTCCAAAATCTCTTCCATTAGTTTTCCGTTTTCTGGAGCTCTCGTGCAGTACCCATCATAGAGTTTTTTTCGGATCTCTCTATTTTCACCATAGGTCATATAAGCAATGTAAGATGGAAAGTGGAGAGTAAATTTGTAGGTTCCATCGTCTTGTTTTGCAGAGATTTTTTCGCTTTCGGGAAGGCCAACAACATCGCCTTCCGAAAGGTAGAGCGCAAAAGCGTTTGTTGCATTTAGGACGTTCTGCGAAAATTGATTGGAAAGATCTGACTGGCGAATCCGAATTTCTTTTAATGTATTTTTAGTATCTGAGTTTAGGCCTACTCCGGACAAACGAAAGTCTCTGATTTCGTTTTCTAAAACTTTGGATGCTTCATGATTTTGATCTTTTTCCGAGGATTGAATTTTTAATAGAGTCGCAAATATGTCTTCGTTTTGACCCAGGTCTGTATAGTATTCGCTAAGTTTTGGTAAGAGCCTGCTATAGATAGTTTGGCTCTCGTCGTTGTTTTTTACAGAATTAAGATGCGAAATTTCCGTAACAAGATCACTCAACTCTGTTTGGATTCGTTGGTAGGGTTTTGCGAAATTTTGAAAAGTAGGTTTGTCTATCTTTAATAGGGTTTGAATGAACTCTTTGTTAGACTCCATTTTTTCTAAAATGGCAGATTCTTTTTTAGGAAGATTATCAGATTGAAATTCAGGAAACATAAAGACCTCTATAGATTTAGACTCGATTTCAAATAGTTCTCTGTCAGTTTGGGATTAGAGGGAAAGGATGCCACCGGAAAAAAGTAAAATTGTTTTCTTTGATGGGGTTTGCCATTTGTGTATGGGTTCGGTTCAGTTTCTTTTGAAACAAAACCAAAAGGAAAATTTATACTTTTCTGCCATCGGATCCGAGACCTTTAATTCCCTTCTTCCTAAAGAATCTTACGGCAATCTTCCGGACAGCATTCTATATTGGATGGAAGGTAAACTGTATTTAGAATCGGATGCCATTTTGCAACTGACACGGGAGCTCGTATTTCCTTGGCCATTGTTCTATGGGTTTTGGATTTTTCCTCGGTTTCTTCGCAATTCCATTTATAGGCACATTGCCAAACACCGCTATGATTGGTTTGGCAAAGCAGAGGCCTGTATGGTTCCTTCACCAAACATTCAAAAACGTTTTTTAAATTAAAGTCCTTTGGTTTTTACAAGCCTAAGGGTTAATTTTTTATTTCGATCGTAAGCATAAATGGGCAAAGGTTCTCCTATTTCCTCCCAATCGATACCGAGCCCTTTCCATACTGTATAATCCGATTCCGAGACTAGGAAATACCCTTTCGTAATTTGGATTTCTTCCCAAGTTATCTCACGTATAGGCCTGTGGTAATAATAAGCAAAACTGGGGATACCGTGTGCACCAAATGAGTATAAGGTTTCGTTTTTAGGAACCAAACTTTGGATTACACTTGCTGCTTTTTTTGTATCGGTTCTCATTTCAGAAAACTTAGGAAGTAAAACAAAAGAGATGATCGCAATCATTAAAAGTGCAACCGTAAGATACAACCTGTACATATAGATTTGGTTGTGTTTTCTTGCGAGTTGATCTCCTAGGAGAATGGCAAGGATGGGATAAGCGGATAAGGGATAAGAGGGAAGTTTACTCGCCAAACATTCGTAAAAGAGCCAAGAAAAAACAAGTCCTAGAAGCAGAAACCGTTTTGAAGTAAAAATAAAATCGCTTTTTTCCCAATGCCAAGGAAGAAGATTTTTGATCACTCCCAAACCTTCCGTTTTTAGATAGGCGATGAGTTTCCATCCGTTTTCATTTAAGAACGAAAGATACAATCGGCTCCAGGGAAAAAGGGTAACTACAAATAGCATAAGATAGGTGCCTGGTGGACCGGATTGTCCAAATACTGGATCGGTAGCCCTACGAAAGATATACCAATCCAACATCCATTGGATGAGTGAGCCATTGTCTTTTTGCCAAGAAAAATAACCCCAAAGAAGAAGTGGAACGAAAGCGATAGGGAGAAATAAAAATGGATTCAATTTCCAAATTTGGGAACGGATTTGATTTACGCTCAAAAGAAGGACACAAGTTCCCCCAAGAAAGATAAGAATGGGTGGCCCCTTCACAAGCAATCCGAGACTTACAGAGAGCCAGAATAAAAGAACGAATATTCTTTTCTTTGATTTGATCCAATGGTAAAGAGAAACAAATCCAACCATTCCAAAAAAAACTAAAAGCGAATCTACTAGTGCAATTTTTCCATTGAGTGGAAAATACAAGGAAAAACTGAGGATACTGAAAGCATATAAGGCTGTTCTTGAGCCGTATATAACATTCGCCAGATGGTAGGTTAACAAACTAGTTCCTAAGATACATAGGGCAGGGAAAAGACGTAACACCCATTCGGTACTGCCAAATATTTGGAAAAGAGAAGAGCTAATCCAAAAATGCAGTGGAGGTTTTCTGTGTGGGAGTGAGTAGGCAAAGTCCATGGTGAGGTAATCCCCTGTTTCCAACATAGAGCGTGAAAAACCGGCATAGGCTGCCTCGTCTTGGTCCACCAAGGGAGAGGAATTCCCATAGAATAAAAACACAATGAGAATACAAAGTAAGATGAGGAAGGTGCGGTGGACAGATAGGAATTTCACAGTCTCAAGGACTGAAATCATCTTCCATTTTGTCAAAGCAGAAATGAATCTTTGGTTTTGTATTCATTTTGTAACAAAACTGGAATCAAATTGGAAAGAAAGGTCTATAAAGTTTCTTTATGCTTTTCAATGTTTCTGGGTCCATTGCCTATACAGATAGGCAAACAGCTATGCGTCCCTCCCTGTGGAAATACAGATATTTACTCGTTTTATTATCTTTACTCGGAATATTGATTGTTTACCAACTAGCGGTTGTATTACTCCTTAGAAAGACTATTGTTTTGCCAGCATCTTCGTTCCAAGGATCAGAAATTGTGAATCCATACCAAAATTGGAATGGGGATGGCCAGGAAAAAATATCCTTACATGCCCATTCCAATGAAGTATGGTTTACCCCCGAAAGACATACAATAAAAGAAATCCAATCCGAATACAAACGAGAAGGTTTTTCTAACGTAGCCATTACCGACTATGGACAAATTTCGCAAACAGAAAATCCAAATTACATTCGTGGATTGGAATGGGGACAAAATTTAAAAAAACGTCACTTACTTGCGATTGGAATTCAAAAATCCTTTTATGATTATTTTCCCGTATATGCCACTCGTGAGAACTTAAATTGGGTGATGGATCGTATGCAAAAGTTAGGTGGATATGTCATCATTCCACATCCAAAACTATTTGATTCGTTTTCTAGAGAAGAACTTTCTGCCATCGGCGGATTCCAAGCTGTGGAAGTATACTCTCCGTTTGGCGATGATCCTAAAATATTGGATTCACTTCTAAGCCAAGGACGGAATGTGCATTGTATGGCTAGTGATGACCTACATTATTTTCCGGAAAACTCGATTAAAACTTTTGACCAACCTTTTTGGAAAGATATGATCCAAACTTTGGGAAACCAAAGATACCGAAAGGGTGAAAGTTTCCTACGTTACATTGTAACAGCCGATGGCGTTAAGGACCAACCTTCCGTATTGGCATCTCTTAACTCGGGATCGTTTTACTGTGTAAAAAAATTCTTCCAAGCGGCAGAGGACCCGAAAGTTCCCAAGATTCAGGTGACAAAGAAGAATACCATCCAACTGAATTCAAAAGAAAGATATTTGGAGATTCGTTTTATCGGGCAAAAGGGTGAAGTATTACAGGTAAGCCCAGACACAAACAAAGCTGAATATACGTTTCAAGAGAAAGATTCTTATGTGCGGTTGGAGATGATTGCCCTCACGGGTTCTGTCCTCTCCAACGCCATTTACAGAAGTAACTAAGTAAAAAAAAACCTTACACTTATTTGAATTTTAGGTTTTGGTCGGCACCATCAAAGGCATCCAAAAATGATTGGGAAGTGGTTTCATATTGTTTGACTAACCCTAAACTGGCCTGTCCTACGTTTTGGTTCAACGCAGCATAAGTTCGAATGAAGGCATCATCCACAGACATAAAGTCGGAACCACCGACTGTGGGACTTGGGTAATCTGACGGAACCTCTCCCGCTGTCAGTTGGTCTGTTACATAACCATTGACATTGAAAATTCCATAAGACAATTTTGTTCCTAAGTTACAGATGGTTTCATGTTTTGTTGCCGCCGTTGTGTAAGTAGCTTTCGCCGTTGTTTGGAAGGGAGAATCAAACTTCTGCATATAGGCCAACACATAGTAAAGGTTGTCGTTGCCGGCGGCTACACCTAGTTGAGTATTACATGACGTTCTCAAATTCTCAAGGGCAGCCGTATTGGCAGGGGTTAATGCTTTGAGTTTGGCAAAACTCAAACGAACCACAGAACGAAAACAAAGTTGTCTCCCTGCATCCACTTCTGTTAAAACCACTCGGCCATGTTTACTGATCCAAGCCGCATTTTCTGGACCGTTTCGCCAAGTATAGGTTTGAAATTTGGTTCCATAAACAGATTCATTTGCAGTGTAACTTTCTGTGATGACATCTCCCACTGTTGCAAATTGTGGACTTCCAAAATCAACCAAACGATAATAAATCAAAGCTCCATCGTTTCCCAGGGTGGTATTGGGATCATCGAAGAACAATTGTAAGGAGGGAGTGGACGCACCTGTTTTTGTAATTTGAAAAAAATGATTAAAATCTTTGGTTCCTGTATAGGCTGTGGAACTTACTCCAGTTGTTGGTGTACTGATTTTGATGGTAAGGGTTGCCGAACCAAATCCATTCAAATTGATATTGTTTAGCACATCATTGCGAGGTGAAGAGTTATTAAAGTATCCGGCGTTTTTTAAACCCAAGATAAGGTTGTCGATGATACCGGAGTTTCCACGCGCCCAAGTGGCAGATTGGCGCACAAATCCCCAATTGTCTGCATTCGTGGCAGACCAAAGTTTTTCAGAACCAAATCCAAATTGGATGGCATTGCCAAAGAACTCTGCCAGTTGTTTGTTTTGGTCTAAACGAGTGAGTTTGTTGAAGTCAGAAACTTGAAAACTCATTCCGAGAAATATGATTGTATATAGGATTTTTTTCATGGTTTACTCCGCGATTCCTTTGGGAATACAGATGGTAAATCCAGACTTAGTCCCAGAACAACCAGCAGATTGGCTATTTGCCCAAAGCAAAAGTAAGAAGGCATTCAACATATCCTCGTCTTTGTTTTCTTTTTTAAAGAGTGAACAAGTGACGAGTGTTGAGAGTCCTAAAACGGCAACGGATTTAAGGATTACGTTTCTCATACCTAGAATAACAATAGGTACGAGAAGTTTTTGCAAGAAATTATCTAGATAAAATTTGGTATTCCCATTCCATCACTGGACTTTGTTCAATGGAAGCGGTCATGGTATTTAGTGGCATCATAGACCTTGCAGTGGTCTTGGTTCCTGTGACTGCTGGTGGAAGAAGCCTATAAAACGAATCTTCTTTTTTTCCACGGAGTTGGAACTCTTTCCATTCTTCACGAGAAACAAAGGCACGAATCCGATCTTTGGAAGGAGTGGCTGCGGCTTTAAACGAAATTCGTTTATCAGGAATCGTAACTTTGTCTCCTTTGCGGATGAAGTTATCGTTCTGGAATTGGTTTGGGAAAAGTAGGACAGGTTCCCCTTTTTGGTTTTCAGGGACAAGTACTACATACACATAATTGTCTTCCGCCGATTCGATTTCAAAACGAATGGGTTCCCCTGCTACATAAGTAGGTTTTAAGGAATTGATTTTGAGTTGGGCGTTGGACCCAGAACCTGTTTCGGATAATGCCAAGTAGATATTCTTTTTGTCTAAAAAACCAAGAAAGTCGGAGACCAAAGTTTTAGAGAGAGTGTCGGGAAGGGAATTTCGGTATTCCAATTTTTTGTGTAGGACGTCCACAAAGGAAACCACTGCTTGTCCATCTTCTGTTGCGATAAGGACTAGTTTGTCTACATCTGCGAGTTTCTCTAAGTTTTCCGCAGTTTTTATTGAAGCTATTCCTTCTTTGTCAAATTCCCAAACCCCAGACTCAATGCCCTTCAATGGAAGAGAAACCATCCCGCGCCCTGTAGATTGGATTTGTTCTTTCATAAAATCTCGTAAGGCGATGGCCTCTTCGGTAGAGGAAGACATCTCAACTGCAATTTTGTAAACAGGGAGTCTTCCGATTCGATCTGAAGAAAAGAGAGAAAGGGAAATGATGGATGAGAGAATCCAAAATTGTTTCATCATTCGTCTGCCCTACCTTTGTAATCATTCATCAGTTGGTCGTTTTTTTCGTATTGTTCTTTGATTCGTTGGTAGTTTTCTTCTTTGATAGCTTTGAATTCTTCGAAGATACGCATTTTTTCTTTTACAAATTCATCTAAAATTTGTTTCTTAAGTTCTTTGCCAGACACGAGGACTTCTTCGTTTTCTTTTACGAGAGTTTCTTTTCCCTTTTTATCGGGGCTTACTGCTACGGTTCCTTCGTTTACATAAACGCCCGTTTCCACATTACTAAGGTCTTCATCTACCCCACCAGTGTCTGGGGCTGCGGCTAAAAATTCTGTACATCTAACACCTGCAACAAAACTAGGATTGACTACGCTCAGTTGGTTTTGGCTCGGTACACCCGCTGCCGGTTTATGTGCTTTTACAAATAACTTACCACCAACTAGTTTCAAAGTGGTGGATTTTGATTTTGGATTGAGAAGGTCTTCGATTTGAACAGAGGAATACTTGGCGAGACGGATGGTGGCTTGGGTTGCCAATTGGATTTCACAAGTTCCGTCTTCTGTGGTGATGGTGTCTCCTTTTTTTAGGATACTTCCTAATTTTACTGGTTCCTTTGCTTTTTTAAAACGTGGTCCAGAAAGATAGTTTTTACCTTGGATGAAACTAATGATCCCTACTTCATCAGCAGTCAGGGCGGCAGTAAAAAGAAGAAAAAAAATGGAAACAAGGATTCGAATCATGCCACTTTTATAAACAAACTCTCCTGTCTTACAAGCCAAAAAAACTAAAAAAAAAATCAAAAAATTCCCTACAAATGGGGAGAAAGCGAACCAAATTTCCTATTTATCACCTATCTTCTGATATGTGGTATAAGATTTCTCTCCTTTGTTTTTATTTAGGCTGTCTTTGTCCTTCGTTGCGAGCAGAGGGGAAATTGTTATGGGAGGATTGTGTTTGGATTGGGATGGAACGCAATAGCAATTTGGGTTTGGAGCAGATTCGTTCTGAAATTTTTCCCATTCTAACCAGGGACAAATGGAAACAATACCTTCCCAAATTAGGAGTGCATTATTTTGGAATTTTTTCCAAAAACCAGGAACAAATCGACCAAGAATACCGAGATGTTCGTTTGCAGATCCAACAACTTCTGTATGACGGAGGGGAAACAGAACGGGAAAAACAAAAAATAGAAATCCGAAAACTGATCCATTCCGAAGAAAGAAAACTCCTACGTGAAAAAGTTTTTAAATCGATCTCCTTGTCATATTTATTACTCAATAAACGACAGTTAGTTGATATGGTTTTCCAACTTAGATCGGAACGTTACAGGTGGGAAGAAAGAAAACGAAAAAAAGAATCGGATCTTGGCCTTTCTCCAAAAGGGGATTTTGATTGGCAGAAGGTTTGGGAAGTAGAATTCCAATCTAAAAAAATCCATTCTGAGTCCGCAAAGAAACTAGCCGTTTTGGAATTACATCATGCGATGTCTCTTGATCCAGGTGTGGGTATTACTTTGGAGGGGGGGCTTACTGAACGCATTCGGTTGTTTGATCCTTCTCAAGCAAAAACTACGAGCAATGAAAATCATCCCATACGAAAAAAAGCCCGATTGCAAATGGAGCTTGCGGAACTGGACCAGGAAAGTTTGGAGAATGATTGGAAACCAAAGTTCGTGTTAGGTGGATATGTAGGCAAAAATGGAAACGCAGGTTTTCCCTTACAAAATGAAATTTATGGTTTGAGTTTTGGCGTTCAAGCCAATTTGGGTGGAACTAGTTTCCAAACCAATACACAAAACGGAATCCAATCCGAAGGGAACGGAATTCAAAGAATTCCAGGATACGGCCCACAACCAGTAGGTCCCGGTGAAAATTCCTTTCAAAGTGGATCGATTGGATTGTTTGACGATATGGGGAGGAATAAAAAAGTTTTCGATTCTAAAATGAGTCTGTTGCAGGCAAAAGCAGAATGGAAACAATCCGAGATTTTGATTCTGAACCAAATCCAATCTACAGAAATCAAATTAACTGAATTGTATAGTAAATACAATCTCTATTTAGAAAATACAAAATCCAATATATTCCAACATCGATTCAAAAGAGAGGAACGAACTCAGGGAATTATTTCCGAAATAGAATATTTAAAATCAGAAGAAGAGGTTTTTGTTGGTTTTGAAATTTTGTTGGATCATTACTTTCAATACATCGCTACTGCTTTGGAACTTGTTTTGTTACTCGGTGAAGATCCGTTTGACAATCGCTATTATAAATTGGAGTCCAAACAAATATCCAGTGACTTTACAATAATTTTGGAACATTGGAAACAGGACTCCTCAATAGAAAAAAGAAAAATAAACGAACCAAAATCAAAAAAACAATACCCATTCTTTATGGAGGATCCGTATGAAACTCGTTAGATGGAATTGTCTCTGGTTTGTTCTATTTTTTCATTGTCATTCGAATTTTGGTTCCATGAAAGATTGGTTAGGAGTTTTGAGTTTGGAAGATACTCCCAAGGTTTTGGTATTTTCTCCTTCCTCTGATGCAATCGATGTAAATCCAGAAACCAAGATTACGGTTCTATTCAGTCATCCTATGTCCATCCAATCTTGTATTTCTGCGTTTTCTTTGGAACCGCAAGTGCGAGGTGCTTTTGAAACAACAGATTTAAGTTTGAAGTTTTTGCCGAAATCCGAACTCCCTTCAGGTGGTTATATCGTTCGGCTCACCAAACAATGTGAAGATAAAAATGGGAAGGATTTAGACCAAGTGTATACCATTCCATTTCGTGTAGGAGAAAAAGAAATTCCAAAGTCACCGGAATTGGAATCGTTATTAGTTTTGGCAGGAACAGAATCAGAATGTTTGGTTGGAGGTATTCCTGCAGAATTGATCTTAGGTGAAATAAACTCTGCATGTTCGGGTATTCCTGGGCCTCCTTCCTTCCTTGTTCGATTTTCAAAACCGATGAACCAAACAGAGGTAGAACTTGGGTTAAGGATTGAACCTCCTATTTCTTATCGATTGGACTGGGAAAATTCTTCACAGTTTAGGATTTTGCCGGATTTCATTTTACAGGCAGACACAAGATATCATATTTTATTCCCCAAAGGAATACACTCGTTAGATGGTAGTGATCTTCTGGAAACCTTACAATTGAATTTTCTTGTAGGTTCTGACATGAGTGATCCAGAGGTCATAGGGTTTGGTTTAGAATCACAAAACTGTGGTTTAGGGACTCAGGAATTAGGATCTATAACGGGTGCTCGTTGGGATTCTGGATTTTGTTTCTGGAGTAGAGATTTACCTATTTTAAGTCCCAATCTATATCAGTTTCGAGGAGGTGATGATGGAACGGGAATTTCTGGTAGTCCACTTGCCTGTCCCGATGTGAATACAGATAATTTTCGAATTTTTTTTAACCAATATATGGATACAACTTCTGTGATCGGGGCCACAAGGTTATCCAAAATTTCACCACCTTCTACAAACATTCGTTTGTCTACATGGGTTTGGTCCCATTGCCAATCTACATACCCTTTTGGATGTAGGCAGTTGACATACTCTTATGCAGAAAGTGAAGCCAGTTGTAATGGTACTTTGTTTGGAAATATTTCCACTGGAGGAGATTTTAATCTCTCGGCTTCGGCTTTCGCTCCCAATTTTTACCCTTATTATGAATTTCGATTGGAGCCTGAAGCAAAATCCATTTCGGGGAAACGAATGAAGGTTGGCTTTGTCATTCAGGTAGAAGCAAAATGAAGCATTTGTTAGTTGCCTTTCCGCTTTTTTTGGTTTCTTGCGTTTCTGGTCCTAGTGATATAAAAACGGTAACTTATCCCATCCCTCATGGAAGAAAGATACTTTTTGTTAACACTTCCTCGCCGATTTTTTATGACTCCTATACGGAGGAAAGAGAGGTAAACATTCTGATTTTAGAAAAACTGGAAGAGTTAGGATACTCAATAGTTGTGAGTGAGAAAGTATGGGAAGATCCAAAAGTTCCTATTATCCCAAAAGACAACATAGAAATATTTCAAAGAAATTTGCGCCACACCTTAATAGAAGAACGGCCAAGGATTCAAGTCTGGAAGGAACGTGCAGAAAAGATCGGTGCCTCAGATGTATTTCTTTTTCGGTATCATTTTTCTTTAGAACATAAAACAAAACAAATCCGGATGTTTTGGATTCATTTTGATAAAAATGAAGTGATCCGTTTTGATTGGAACTGGAATCCTGATGATCCAATTCCCTTTCATGAATTTATCCGACAAATCGCAGGGGCAAAAAATGAAAAACCGAACTAGTTATATTTTGATGATTCTATTTTGTGTCTATTGTTCACCGCCTTCGTCTTCGGAAAAAAATGAATATAAAATCTTAACAGAGGCTTATCGTGCAGGTCATCTCACTGTTGTCAGTTCCATTTTTAAGGAGATAAGAGGAAAACGAAAATTTACAGAAGAGGAAGAAGTTTTATATACCAAAACATTGTTTTACTCAGGGGAATGGAAAGAGTTTTTTAAGCATTGGTCTGAGGTTTCTGTCAAAACACCGGAAATGGTTTTATTCTATTTTAAAGCAGTTCTCCTTGCGAAAACTCCGATTTCTGTATCTTCCAGTGATGAATCAAAACTCATCGAACTATTACCCGTTTCTCCAGAAGCCTGTTTGTTGTATTTAAAATTCATCAAAAACAAACATACGAACAAAGAGAAAAAACTTTTTTTGGCCCAATGGAAACAATTCCAGACCCAAGCTGATAGATTACGTAAAGAGTTGGGGGAAAAAAAATGAAATGGTTTGTTTTGTATGAATTTATTTGCACTGGTATTCGAAATCGATGGAAGGTAATTGAGAGTCAATTGATGACTTTGTATAGATCTCCTTTTTTCTTTGTATTTCTTTATCTCTTTCTTTACGGATTTCATTGTCTATGGAATTGGTCTGAGTTTATGAATATAAACAGAAATTTGGAATTGAGCGCAATAAATTCTGGCCAACAGGTTTCTTTGTGGAGTTTGTATCCTTTTCAAATCGTAAGTGTGCTCCTTGTAGGTGTTTTGTATTTTTTGGTTTCATTAAGTATCAATTTACTGTTTTCTTTTGGGAAAAAAGCCAAGGAAACATTCAGAACTAACATCACTGATTTTTTCAGAAGTCTTACCCGACAGTTTTTTCAGTTTGTTTGCATCTTGTTTATCGGGAATCAGTGTTTAGGGTTTTTTCAATACAGAATTTATTATTCTGTATTAGTTGTTATGTTTTGGACTGGTTTATTTTTGTTCTTTATCATTCAAAATGGGGAACTTTATAAAAGGTTGTTTGTATCCAGTGATCGGTCGGTTTCCTTTCTTTCCCATAGTTTGGGTTATGTGAACCCCATCCTGTTTATGTTTTTTGTTTTGGTTTTGGCAAATGTATGAACTCAAATCCAATGACAAAAATAAGAATTTTGGTTCGTAAACTCCTTGTTATGGGAGTTGGTTATATTCTTTTTTCGGTTTTATATACGCTCCTTTCAAATGTCGATATAAGAAATCGTTTCCCTTTTTTGGTTGGCTTTTTTTATTTTCCCAATTATTGGGAGACAATGAATGAGGTCTCAGCGATGGAGTCACCAAAGCAAGGTTTGGTGTTTCAGAGGCCTCGGTTATTGGAAGAAAATAAAGTAATTGAGTTTCCTGCCGTGGTGGAACCTACAAAAGAAATTCAGTTGCATAACAAACAGAGTGGTCGTATACGAAAAATCTATGTAGATGAAGGAAGTTTTGTTAAAGAAGGACAAGTTCTATTGGAAATCGATGATGAATTGATCCGATTAGAAGGGGAAAGGTTGTCTCTCGCTCTGAACGTCTCTGAGTCACAGGTAACAATTGCTTTCGAAAAATGGAAACAGGCAGAGAAACAAGTTGATGTAAAACTTAGAGAAATCGACAAAAAAACAGAGTTAGTTGAATTAGCAGAAAAGGAATGGATTCTTAGTAAAGATCTGAAAGAGAAAAAGATAATACTTTGGAAACAGGGTTTTGTTTCTTTAACGGAGGTAGAAAAATTAAAACAAGAGGAGCAGTCCAAAGAAACGCAATATAAAAACTTAATTAGAGATAGGGAAAATCTTTTATCAGGAATTAATTTAGATTTAGAACTTGAGGATCTTAGTTTTGAAGGAAAACTAAAGGTCTGGCGAGAAAAAAATACATCTCTGGAAAAATCGGAATATGAACTAAGTAAATCTCATCTTAAAATTATAAAAAACCAAATTAAGTCCAATGAACAATTGTTATCTGAAACTCGCTTACGAGCTCCTAAATCGGGTAAAATTTTAAAAATTCAAATCAAAGAAGGGGAATTAACCACCCAATCTCCTGTAATGATTTTAATGGAGAAGGGAGAGTTGTCGGCTGGATTTCAAATTGGTGAATCGGATCTTTTGTATGTTTCACCTGGGAAGGAGGTTCTTTTTATTCCCTCGCTGGAGAACCTACCAGCGATCAAAGGTAAGTTGGATCGGGTCGGTGGATTTTTAGATCCAAGATCCCACAGTATTGGAATTAAAGTGCGGTTGGAACCAAAACAAACCAATATTTTGCCAGGTATGTTTGGACTTGTGCAAGTCAAACTGCCTGAAACGATAGAAAAGATTCTGATTCCCTCCTCTTCGCTTCATGGTGATGAAAAAAGTGGGTTTTATGTTAATGTAAAACAAAAAGAAGGGACTACTAAAAAATTTATACAATTCAAACCCTATTTATTGAATGAATTAGAAATTCTATCTGGGCTTTCTCTTGAGGACGAAGTAGAAACTAGTTTGTCTTTATGAATGTTGAAAGTTACGTTCATTCCTTATTCAAACATAAACGATTGTATTGGGTGGTATTTATCTGCTTTTTTTTGGCGGCATTTTTTAGAATTCCTGAATTAGAAATTTGGCTATTACCAAGGTTAACGCCAATTCGTTATTACATAGTAACAGAATTTCCTAACCATTCCGCAGAAGAAACAGACCTGTCGGTAAGTGTACCTATCTCAGAAATGGTATCCTCTGTGAAATCAGTCAAACGCATTCGTACAATTTCAGAACACGGAAAATCGGTAGTGCAAATCGATTTACAATTTGGAGCTTCTGTCTCTGAGTTTAAAGATCAGTTGTATCAAACAATTTTAGAAATGAATGATAAACTTCCGTTAGGTGTAGGTGCGCCACGGTTGTTGCAGGGAGAGGCAAAGGAAAGACCATTTATGGAAATCCTCATTCCGAAAGGGATTGGGAACGATGTCACTAGTTTCGATTTCCGTTTTCAACAATTGGTATTCCAATTGGAAAGAATTTCAGGTGTAACGGAAGTTCGTGTAGTAGGAAAACCAAAACATTCTGCTTTTATTTCTATCAAAACAAATGTATTGGATCTTTTTCCAATCAGTATTCGCGATTTGGAATCTCAAATCCAAGCGGCAATGCGTGGAGGTTCTCTTGGGAAAATAGAGGGGTATACAAAGGATACCGAATTAAAATTTTCTGCAGAAATTCAGTCCTATGAAGATCTTTCACAGTTTCCCATCCATCTGGGGAATGGAAATTCGGTCAGTCTTGGGCGACTAACAACGATTTTCAAATCAGAATTTCCTGCAGAAAAACTTACGCGAATGGATGGGAAAAATGCTATCTACATTGCAGTCTTTACTGATTCGTCAGCAAATCCACTTAGGGTCTCTTCGGAGGTTCAGAAAAAATTTCAAACATTGGATTCGAACCTATCACCGAAGATCTTTTACGATGCTTCGAATGAGTTACATGATCAAATACACCAGTTTGGAATTAATCTGATTTGGAGTTTAACGTTTGCTTTTGTATTTTCCTATTTTCTTTATCGGAGTTGGGTTCCAGCTCTTATCCTATTAGTTTCGGTCCTATTTTCCCTTGTATTGTTCTTTCATCTAGTATTACTCTTTTCTATCTCTATCAATATACTTAGTTTAGGTGGAATTTCCGTCGGTATCGGGATGTTGTTTGATGCAAGTAATCTAATTGTTTTTTCTATTCGAAAAAAATTAGAAAAAATGGCATTCGCATCAGAATCGGTAACCAAAGGCATTCAATCTGTTTTTATTTCCTTATTTTCTTCTTCCCTAACTACGATTGTTGTTTTTATTCCCCTTTTGGTTTTTCCCATGGAATGGAAAAACTTCTTTTTTGATTCGGGGGTATGTATCGCACTACTGGTCTTTTGTTCATTGGTTTCTTCTTTATGGATTGTTCCTTTATTATCAATTTCCCTTATGGAATCTTTAAAAAAAACAGCGATGAATACTGATCGGGAAAAACTTCTAGTATCTATGTATGAGAGAACGTATAATGCATGGAACACTATAGGAAAAAAGAATGCGGCAGTGATTCTATGTTGTCTTCTGTTATTTAGTTTTTTTGTTTTTGAATTTAAATGGCATATATTTCCAAAACAACCAGCTATTGGATTCCGAATGCAAATGTCACCAAAGTCAAATCTTTCTTTGGAAGAAGAACTTGGTGTTGTGTATGAATTGCAGAGTAAGATGCAAAAAATTGATCCTAAACTTTCAACTCTTGTTTTTCCTTTGGATCCATTGGATACAAAAAGGCAACATCCACAAAAATCAATTCCCATCCAATGGAAACTTCTCGGAATCGAAAAGTCCAAAGAATTGGAAACTTTATTTGTTGAGTTGCTTCCTCCTTCTAAATGGGATTGGAAATTGGAACCTATCGAATCTCAAGTTTCGATAACACTGCCATTTATTCCGAATGATTCTCTGGTTTTTCTACATGAATCGTTCGATGCACTATTGAATTTTTCTAGAGAATTTCGAAAGAATATCAGCAAACGAGAATTAAATGGTAATTTTGATTTTTTGCCAAATCGAATCACGCTGGAAGAGTGGTCTCGAAATCAAATCCCTATTCCTGAATTCATTCCTGATGAAGAGGACTTAAAACATCGAATTTTATACCAACAGATTCCAAAATATTTGGGACCTATTGGCGATGTCACAAAAACAGATTTGTATTTAGGTATGGACTCTTTTGGTTTAGATTTGGGGAACAGGATCGATCCAAAACGAATCAGTTTTAAAACAAAAACAAACGAAGCCACTTTTATTGGCACCCTATTTACCTCCCAAAAACAGGAAAGTTATGATCAATACCATAGAGAATCTGGATTGTTCTACACGGAATGGATGGGGGAGGTTTTGGAATTTGATTCCAGTTTGTTTGCTATGAAGAATGGTTTGTCTGTAATACAATTTTCTGCTAAGAAAGAAATAAGAAAGTTTTTTCTTTTCCTTTTTGTTTTACTCCTTCTTTCTTTTGTTTTTATCTACTTGGCTCTGGTGGGAATTTATGAATCTTTTAGAATTCCTATATTTTATCTGGGGTTATCATTATTATATTTATCGGTAACTGTTTCTTTTGTTTTTGTTCTATTCCGTGAATTCCATTTAGGCCACTACATAGGTCTTGTTGTATTGCTTGGATTGTCCATTGATAGCATTTCTTTGTTTGGTGAAAGGTGGGTGGAAATTAGGGAAGATACGGTCTCTTCCAAACAAAGGGAATCTATTTTTCGTTGGTTGGTTTGGCCCATCCTTTTAAATTCAGGTACAACTTTGATGGGAGTTTTTCCAGTCATCGCCTTTGGAACTTCAGGTTCGGAATTTTCAAAAGCTATCGCATTGACTATGTTTGTTGGGATTCCTGTTTCTGTATTTTTTGTTTTCTATGTATATCCAAATTTATTCCTGAAGTTTTTGGTGAAGATTCAGTGAACTGCCATTGGATTCGTTTCTTTCGATACCGTATTTTAGTTATTATTTTATTTTTAGTATTAGTTTCGGTTCTTTCTTTCAGTAAACTTCTATTTGGTGAGAATGTTCTGGGTACGGAAAATAAATCAATCCAAATCACCAGTCATTGGCCTAATAAAACGGCTCTACAGGTGGAAGAACAAATCACTAAACCATGGGAACAAATTTTAAAATCAATATCTGGTTACAAAAAAATAGAATCCATATCCGAAGTTGGAAGTTCTATGATTCATTTAGAATTAGATGAAGGAATAAAAAACGAGGATATAATCCAGGCAATTCGTAACGAGTATTTATTGCAAAGGCAAAGATTCCCCGAGGATTCACTTTTCCCTCGAATCAAACTAGGAAAATCAGAAGATAGTTATATTGTTATTTTGCAAAAGATAAAAGGAGGCCCGGAAAAAAACCAAAAGGAATTGGAACAAAAGATACGTAACATTCCTGGATTTGAATCCTTGGCTCACTATTCCAATAAAGAAAAAGAAATTCTAATCCAAATACATTCTGACTGGATTCAAACTTTAGATTTTCCCTCATTATCGCAAATATTTATGACTATTAGAAACCAGAATTGGGGGTTTAGTTTGGATGAGTCCGATGGAGGTTGGTTTCAAAAAGACTTTCCAGTGCAATCTGTAGCTTGGTCGAAAATTGGGATTCCTTCTCGATTTGGAGAGGGATTAAAACTTTCTTCGGTTGGCAAAGTTTCTTTGGAAGAAAGGGACGTTCGCCACGGAACACGTATTAATGGGTTGAGTTCTGAAACCATGATTGTAAAAGCAGAGAGTAACACTTCGCTGCATCATCTGGCAAATGAGCTGAAATTAATTTTGGCAGATTATAGTGATTGGGTTCTATTATACACCAGCCATCAAGAATTTAACAATGATTTGTTTCGGTTTTTAGTTATTTTCTTTTCTTTGGATTTGATTCTAATCTTTTTTGCCTCATCCTTTAAGAAGGGAGAAAAGGAATTAGTGATTTACTTGTCTGCCTATTATACCTCTTTTCTCATCTTTCTTGGTATTTGTTGTATCATTTCGTATCCAATCGGCAGACCGATTCTCTTTTTATTTATTTATTGGAAATACTTTTTGGCTGTGTTTGCGATAAAGAGGATTGGTCGTTGGATAAAACAATGTTTCAATTCATTGGTTATCTTTTTCTTTTTTGTCTATTTCGATTGGATTCCAATGACTTTTTGTATCATTTTGGTATGTAATTTGTATTTTTTAGTTTCCATTTCTTTTTTGAAAATTTTGTTTGAACTCTTTTTATCGGATTTCAATCCAAACCTCGGGCTTAAGTTCTTCGGTTCTAATTTTTTCCTTTTGCATAAGAAGATAGATCAATCTAAACAACAAAGAACATTTACTCATTGGTTCATGGTTCTAGTTATCTTTTTGATAGGATTTGTTTCCTCGATTCATTCAAGTTTTTCTTTGTACCCGCTTACGATTCCCAACGGAACCATACAAATGGGCCGATTGGAATTTCCCACATCAATTTCAGAACAAGAGTCTCTTCGTATCACCAAACAGGTAGAAAATACAATCCTAAATAGAAAGTTAACTGATTTATTGGTGGTAAAACAGAGTTCAGCCAATGCAGATTTTTATTTCCGTTTGAATGAGTTAGGTGTTAGCCTTGGTTTGGTTGATTTGCCAACTGAGTCGGGATACTTCCATATTTTAGGTGAATCGAAAATAGATTCGAATCGAATCCTTCGTTTTTCTAACGCTGATACAGAGGTTCTGGAAAAGAATATAATCCCTTTGATACCTTGGTTACGTACTTTCGAAGGAGTTTCTGACGTGGTTTTGTGTTTTCAGCCTTCTACGGAAGGTTTGGAGTTGCACTCTCCTGGAAAATTTCGAAGTTTATTTGGTAATGATATTGCAGACTCTTTAAGAGAACGATCGTTGGATTTACAGTCGGCAATTGTCGGAAGAATGTTGGTAGAGAAAAAGTTAACAGACATTCGTTTTTCAGTAAAACAAAACAAACAGGTAGAACGTTACATTGAGAAGCCAGTTAAATTGACAACAGGAATACCTTTGTTTGACAAATCAATCTCAGAATACAAAAACATCAAAACACCCGGAAGGATCTACCACAAAAATGGAGAAACCAGCTTGGAGATTTTAGTTAAAGGAAAAAATATTCAATGGGATGAATTGGAAACTAAGATAAACAATCTTCTAAACAAAGGCCCTGTAAGACTTACTGAAATTTTGCCACAAAAGGACACTGAAGCAAAATACCGTCCCATTTTTCTATTTCTCTGGATTACTTTGTTTCTTTATCGAAAGAAAGACAAAGTTAGCTCGTTTGTAAACTCCATCATTTTTGTATTTCTTTTGAGATTACAGGTTTCATTTATAGGTGCTGAGTATTTATTGTTTGGGACTGTTGTTATTCCATTAATGTTTTCGGTTTTGTGGGTTAGAAGTCAGTCCTTCGATCAGAAAAAAATCCTTCCACCGATCATTCTTCTTTTCATTGCGTATCTATTTCCAGGAGAAGGAGGTAAGTTTTTTTTCGAAGGATTTTTGCTTGTTCTCGGTTTTTTTCTGATCCAATATAAAATATTTCACAAAGTGAATTTTTTTAAAACCAAACCTTCTGTTTGATACCCAAGAGAACTGAGGTTCTCTATGTATTCCCAATCCTCTTTTCGTTGTTTCTTAGTATTTGTTTTGTGTTTTTTTGTTTCTGTATTTGCATATACAATTTCTGGTCAGTCCCTTTCTGAAACTTGGAACCCTCCTGTATATCAACCTGCCGACTACTCTGAGTTTTATGGAAGTGTTTATTTTTCCCAGTCTTTAGAAGAATGGGATTATAAAGTCGAAGAAGTTTTGTATCAATCAATGGCCCAGTGGAAGGAAGCAGCTGACCTAATGGTCGAACAAATGTTAATGTTAGAAGATGGATCGGATGCATTTATTTCAAACGAAGGTTATTTAGATGAAAGAAGGAAGTCTCTATTTTCTGAAGTTACAGTTCTTTATTCTGCTTGGGAACGGGAGTTAATTGATGATTACTTTGACAATCGGAATGCATTTTTGTATAAACTGGAAACAGGTAAGGTGGATTCTCTGTATTTTCAGAGAATTGGCCAGACGTCAATGTATGAGGAATACACTAAAGAAGAGTTAACAATCACCGAAAATCGAAATCGAATTTTGGAATCAGCAAGAGAATGGGAGTTTCAGTGGGGACAAACAAGGCAAGAAGGTTTGGATTCCTTTGCCAATTCATTTACAGAGTTAGAAAACGATTATCAGACATATATAAATTCTTTATCGGAAACTGAAAACCAATTTGCATATAACCTGAATGCAATTAACGCATATAAGGAAACAATCAAAACCGCATTACGAGATGTTGTATCACAACTCAAGCTTGGATTGGATTCCACATGTTCTGTGGAGACCGGTTGCCAATATAAAAACTTTGATGGTAGTTTCAATGAAGCAGGAAAGTTATTTTCAAAGTTCATTGGTGATCTATCCGAACAATTAAGCCAATCCGATATTGATCCAGATTCTATCCTTACGCTAATATCTACGAAAATTAAGGATTTTTTATCTGATGAGTCCAATAAAGCTTTTTCGGAATACACAATTTTTAATGATCAAATTTATACTTATCAAACTGGTTTTCAAATTAACTTAGATCAAACTAAATCAAAATTTGATTTAGGCGGAGCTGAGTGGAATCTTAGGCATCAGTCATTTTGGCAATTATCTTCAGACAAACGTTATGAAAATTGGTTGGCAGGAGGACAGGGAGAAATTGGAAATTTTAATCGTGTTTATGATTCGGAGCTGCAGAGTATTTTTCAATCCATCCATAATTCTGACTTTCAAAGACTAACATCTATCATAAATAGCAGGTTAGGTGATGGTAGGCGAGTCCAATCCATGTTATCTGCGAATCTGTATACAGATGCTTATTATTATATTAACAATGAAAAGATTGGTGATTTTTATGTTCCATTTCAAAGAGCATTTCACACAAGTGGAAATTTGTTGTTAGATGGAAAAGATAAGTATGGGTTATGGTTAGCTGAAAGGAGTTTTTCGATCTCGGATCAAAAGAGATTGGATCTTCAAATGGGGGCCATAGGTTATTCAGTTCTCTACGAGATGTATGATGATGACTCTTACCAAACATCGCTGTATTGGAAGGGAAATCACTTTCAGTTAGGTGGACAACGTGATCATTTCCAGAATACGTTGTTACCAGCAGTTTCTCACTGGGAGACAAAGGTAAAAGAGTATTCCGAATTTTATGAAAACTGGAAAGATAATCGAGAAAACCTTATTGCTGATGCTTCTGCCAAATTGGAGACCAACCGTGCGGAGCTTGAGCGCTCAAAAGAAGATTGGTTGCAACGTCTTGATGAGGAAAAACGAAACGGGCTTAGGACTTGGACAGATTTATACGAACGTGGGGAACCAAAAGAGATTTCATCTCCCACAATTTCTGCGTGGTCTCCCAATCTAAAATTGGATTTGTTCGACGATCAGAAACTTTCTGAATTTCAAGCTTTAAGTGTTTTTAATGGGCCAACGGAAGGAATTCAAATTGGTAGTGGAAGTCTTTTGAGTGAGCTACAAAGAACAATCGTAGGTGTGGGTCAGTATGCTTCGGTTCTTCAGATGAATACTGATTTAGAAGAGTTTAAGCGTTTAGAGCAGAAGAAATTAATCAACCAAATGGCTTATGGAATTCAATGGGATTCGTTGGGCGGAAGAGAATTAACAAAAGAGGAAAAGATTTTACTTGGAACTTATGATATTTCGCAGCTATCGATTGAGGAGCAAAATAAATTTGGATCTTGTTACGAAAATCCTGATGCAGATGTATGCAAAACATTATTGAAAAAAGAATATGAAGCAATTATCGATACTAGGAATGGAGTGCTTACTTTAAAAAAAGGAATACACAACGGTTTACTCGCTGGAAAAAACTCAGATGGACAGTATGCCGCTGGCAGAACGGAAGAGATACGCCAAATTCAGTTAAGTTCTGTTGGGAAAGTGCAAGTAGCAAATAACAGCAGTTTTTTTACTATTTGGGATGAGGAAGATTGGGTTTCTCTCAATCAAAAGAAATCCGAAATCACTCAGTCTTTTTTGGCCAATTCACTACAAAAAGATAAACAATTTATCAACTCAAGTATAGCCTCCATTCAAGAGGAAGATAATAGAAATAGGGAATTGTTTTTAACAAGGAAGGAGTCACAAGAAAATGCTGATTCCATTTTTCAAGAGTTAGCGTTGGCTTATTTGACAGGGGGAGCAGGTGGTGTTAGAGCATCACTAAAGGGAAAACTGGATTCGGCGATTAATAGTGAGTTGGCAAAAGCTTGGATCACAGCAACAGGTGGTAGCGAGTCCGACATACAAACCGCATCAATGTTAATCGATTTTATGCGAGGTAGAATGAGTGCCAAAAAAATTCAATCGCGTGATCAATTTATATCGATTAAAAATCCAATCCAAGCTCTAGAATCTATTACAGCAAAAACTCTATCTGCTACAATAAAAGTTATGGACCAAGCGACACTTGGTATGTCGACGATGACTTTAAATTTAACACAAGCATCTTCTATGGCTGTAACTAAATCACTGATTGGAGAGAGACAATATAACAAGATAAATGGCCAAATCGCGGGGACTGGTAAACGTTTACAAGAGATTAAAGCAAATGAACAATTGTTAGTTCAAAATGGGATTTCTGCAGCAATTTCTCAAAGTACAGGGATACCAGCTGATGCTATCTCTAAAATGTTAGGTGACAAGTATAATCAAATCAAAGCAAAAAAAGCAAACAATGACATGGAAAAAAATCCTATTTTGGATTTGGGATCACAGGTAATGGGTGCCTTTGGTGGGATTGCGAAAACAGCCGTTGTCGCTTTGGGAATGCCAGAGGATGAAATCCAATCTATTTTGCAAGACACTAATGGAATCATCAATGCGGGAAATATAGATCAAAATTCAGCAACTAACGATAGTTTTGGTTATACCTTACAAGCTATGGGTATGCAGGCGGGCTGGACAAAACACCAAAGTGCCTACCTCAATCTTCGCGATTCGAAAGCGGTGGTAGAAGATCTCGGGAAAAAGGCTATTACCAAAGAATTGGCAAAAACTATGGGAACGGATGAGACAACAATCGGTCAACTTGTAGATTCCACTTATTCTTCTTACCAAAAACAAAAATCTGATAAAAAAGCTAGATCCAAAGCAGTAAGGCAAACGGTTGTGAATGCTGCGTCCATTGCCATTACCCTTGGTGCCAGTGGTGCATTGAGTGGGGTCGGTTCTGCGCTTTCTAATATAGGAAAAGCTGTTAGTAGCCTAACCAATGGTATATTGCCCGCAACAACTCAAGTAGGACAGGCTGTGGCTTCTACCTTTGTGCAAACTCTTGCAGGAAGCCATGAAGGACCTAAAGGAGCAATTGCTGGTTTCGCTAACGGTGTATTAGGTGGAATTACACAAGGGGTTGGAAAAATCCAATCAGGATTGTTTAAGGGTATGGTACCTGGGATTGGCGTTACCTATTCTAACGCAAATGGGTGGGGGGGATCTCTTGGGATGGGAAATACGATTAGCAATATGAGTGTTAGTTTTTCTGAGAAGGGAAATACAACCATCCAAGCTTCCCAATCTTTGGGTAAGGGAGTGCAAATGAAAGCGGATGTCACGACCAATGGAGCTGCCAATGTAGGTTTCAATTATAATCCTACAGGTGAGGGTCCGAGAAAGGATTGGAATTTCTCCATGATGTATGACTTAAATGGGGGAGGGCTTAGCGGAAGCATAGGTTATACGGATCCCAATTCAAAACTTGGCCTAACTTCTTCTATTGATAAAAAAGGAATTTCCACCTCATCTGAGTTACAAGGTGTGACTCTCGGAACCAATTCCGAAGATGGTTTTCAAATGCAAGAAATGAACTTTGCAGAACAGAATATCAATGCAGCGCAGGATGAAAGTGAAGTGAGTGATGGGGGAAAATCCGCTGACAAGGTTGCCCCAGAACAAGAGCCAGATTTTCTTCATGATTTCTCCAATGCTGGATTGGCACTCGCTGGATTGCTTGCAGGAGGCGCAGCAGTTACAGCGAAACTCTTTTCGGGGGGTTCCCAACCAACTCCGAAAGGCGGAGCTAAAAGTGCTGGGGAAAGTGTGGTATTGGAGAGAGATAGAAGGAGGGAAGAGGAAGACTTCGGATCGGAAAATGCAGATAGTGTAGCGGATAGATCTCTAGATTCTGGTTTTGCTGATTCTAATTTTATTGATCCGACGAATCAGAATACAATTCCAAATTTTAATTCACCTGAACAAAGTGTTGGAGGTGTTGAGATTACGGCCCATGAATTTATTACTGATAAGGGAAATGACTTCAGGAAAGAAGTAAAAATTGATGGGTCTAAGGAAGGAAATGTGAAAGATGAAAATTCAGATAATGCAAATGACCGGATATTATCTGAGTCTCAGAGCATTCAGATAATTGAAAACTCGTTAAATCTTTATAATGAAAACCCAATAACTTTAGCAGAAAAAACTCAGAATATTTTGGCGATTAGTTCAGTTCGTAATTATTTGAGTTCAGACGATGGCAGTGCGTTCGAATCGGACTTAGCAAAAATAAATAAACTGAAGGTTTATTTAACGGAAAATTATTTCAATGGGAAGATTCCTTCTAAAAAATTATTTGCAAATCTTAAATCCGGCTTAGATTCTAATGTTGCGTCAGATCTTCAAAAATTTGTCGATAACTTATATAAAACTAAATCGGGAAGTGAGTTTCAAGTTTTAAGAAATTCATGGAATAAAGATAGAGTTTTTTTTGTAGGCAATAAGTTAGATTATCATGGTACCGATGATCTAACTGGATCAGCAGAAAACACGATTGACAAATCAGGAACGGTAGAGATCGTCAATGCTAAAAAGCTTGAAAACTCATGGCTTGATATTGATAAAATAAATGGGCCTCACAATAGGCCTGTAAAGATGGAAGCTTTCGGTATAACATACACAACCAAAGTAGATCAAAAATACAGAGGTGACATACGAAAAAAAGGAGATTGGACTGGCCCCAATGAACCGTTCAAAGTAATTAAAGCGGGAACGGAAAGTAGATACGGTGGCGCAGTAACGATTGAATTCAGAGATGGTCGGAGGATTTTATTCGGCCACTTCGACCAAATAAATATAGAAATTATGAATGCTTATCACAATGGTGATGAGCTGCCGGCAGGAACTTATCTAGGTAGAATTGAGTCTCAGATAGGAAATTCAAGTGGCCCACATTTGCATATAGAAGATCCGCGTCAAAAGGCAGATAGGGAAACTCTATTACAATGGTTAAAAGGAAAGAAAAAATGAATTTGAAATTTATATTCTTCAGTATCCTTCTCTTAAGTTGCAATAAAAATTCCCCAAGTATGGATCTTTATAAAGATCTTACTCCAATTTCAAAAACATTCGTGAAAAAAATTCTTGAAAAAGATACAGGTTGGCTTTCTAAAAGATTTTCAGATGATAATTCGGTTCGGTTTAGCGCTGGCGGAGGGCATTTTTCAAATATCAGAGCAAATCTTGAAGCTAGTTCAAATTTATATAATATACTTTTCAAAGTTAGCGAGGATGAACAGATTTTTAAGGATAGCGTTTCCTTTTATTCTGCTCTGCTGAATGCACAGTCCGTTGAAGAATGTTCGAGTCAGTGCATCATCATTGATCCCCCCGACTTTATTTCTCGAATAGTCACTGTAAAATTTAATGAATATGTCTATAAGATTTCAATTGTATGTTTACCCAGGAGCAATGATCCGGAAAAGTGCATTTTTAATTCATTTGAAGTAGATCAAGTTCGATAAGATAAAAATGACAAGAGATCCTTAGTTTCTACTTGTTATTGATACATTGTAGTTAATAAGATGTAGCATTGGTTCAACGATTAACTATTCAAGTTTCATCTCCCTCGCCCGAGCGAATCCAACGTGAGTAAGACGTCATGACAATTAGATTAAAAACTCCGAGAGTAAAATCAGATTGGAGCAGAAATCCTTTCCGAAGGAAAAGAATGCAGCGTAAAGCGCGGTCGATGATTTGGTGAAACTTTGCTCCACCATACAAACTCGAGGCGCCACAACCTCTCCACCAACGAATCCCTATCTACCATTCTTCTCTTAACCCAAGTTTCCCGTTCCCCGCGGTGGCGAGGCAGGGATATACAGTCGCTCGAACCATTCCGGTAAAATCAACCAAGCAATTGTTCGGCGACAAAACCTCTGCACCAGCCAAACTCTATTCCTCCCGTCTTCTCTACGGGACGTTGGCAGGAGTGGGGGATGGGTAAACTTCATACCTTCCAAACATAAACAAAATCGGTTCGGTCTGCCCAGGGAAGAGGGAATTCTGTTTTGTGAAGTTTGATGGATTCGGAGCGTAGGTATTCGCGGACATCGCGGTCACGGAAGATCGTTTCGCTAAAGGAAACCTCACCTGAATTGGTAACGGATTGGATTTTGGCGGTATAGTTGACTGTGTTTCCGAAGTAATCAATGTTGCTGTTAAGGTTTACGGCAAGGCAATTACCCGTATGGATGGAAATTCGTATCCTAACGGGTGTATGTTGGTTTTCGGGATGAAACCATTCTTGCATTTCTTTGGCAGCCTTTAATGCTTGTAAGGGGCTGGAAAAACTCGCCATCACAGCGTCCCCAATGGTTTTGACTACGACTCCTCGAAAGTTTTGAATGATTTGGTTTGTTTTGATAAAGTGCTCTCGCACCTGCAAAAAAGCCCCATGATCTCCTTCGGTTTCGTAGAACTTTGTTGAACCAACTATGTCTGTGAATAGGATGGTTTTGATTCCGATATCTAGTTGTAAATTGGTTGCGATGGCTTCTTCGGAAAAAAGATCTCTAAACTCTTGGTAGTTGAAAATTTCTGAAGGCCGAAGGCTTGTTTGGTCTTCGCTACGCTCCTCTAGGATGATAGTAACATCGGAGTCGGATTCGTTTTCAAAGACCAAATTTGGTTTTGGGGAAACTTTAATTTCTTCTTCTTTGGTCTCTGGTAACCACAAAATGTCTGTTTGTGGGTATGAGGATTTAACATCCACTAAGCGGTATTTTTTATCCCCTTTTTTTCTTAGACGAAAAACTCCAGATCCAATGAGTAGGCTTGCAGAATAGGATTTTCTAGCAGGAATGGTTTTTGTAAGTAGTATGTGTTGTTTGGTAGCTGGTTCTGCAGCACAATAGAATTGTTTTTCTATAATTCGGATGCTTGGGTGGAGGTGGAACGTAACTTCGATGGAGTTTACACCCGTGGTATCAAAATCAATTTCGCAAACCTCGCATTCATCTTTGGATGGCAGGTCACTTAGGCGTGTGAGGCTTGTTCTGACACCACGGCAATGCGGGCAAACAATGTCCCAACTCAGAGTAAAAATTCCTAACCGACAACCTTGTAAAAATAAAAATAAAACTTCATCTGGATCTAGGTTTAATTTTCGACTAACTTCTTTTATACGGATTCTGTCGAGTTCATTGTCGGAGGTGATTTTGATCCATTGGAAAACAGAATCAACTGCTTCTTTAGAAATACCTTTGTCTATCAAGTTTTGGGTTTCTTTGTCCAGTTTTTCTGGATGGATCCATTGGGCTTCCGGAACAAAGGAAAATTCCTTTCCAGGAATCAAAATTGGTTTTGGTTTTTTATGTTTGATCTCTTCGGCTATGTCACTCAGTGCTTTGCGAAAAGATACTTCTAGTTTGGGCATAGCATATTGTAAAAGTTTACGCATAAAAAAGTTTCTAGGGATCCAACCGAAATAAATGTATACTTTACTTCTAGATTCACCTAACGTTTCTAAGATGATTCGGCTGCGAACGTAGTGACCAAATCCTTTTTTGTAAATGCGGGCATTCCCAATTTCTTTAAGATATTCCCATTCCCAAGGAACTTCTTCCCATTCTAATTGGAAACCAGCTTGTCTGGTTTTTCCTATCAGCTTCCCATCTTTTTCTTGGTAGTCAAACCTAGGCATACCAATCCTGTGATTGAGTGCGGAGGTATCAATCAAATGGGGCCAAATCTCTTCCCTCGTTACAGGAAGGTCGAACTCCCAAAGAGAATCCATTGGTGTTGCGAGCGATTTCCACCTGTCTTCCCAGGGATATTTTTGCAGTAAGGATTCTAAATCAATCATAGTGGTTTTAGGATGAGGCTCGCTTTCCCCCCATTCCCTTTGACTGTAAGTTCCCCTTCGTTTTCTGAAATTTTTTCCGCATTGGATAGTACAATCTGTACGCCATTCGGATAGACAAACCGGGGGACTTTGATGATACAAGGTTCTGTTATGGCAAGATCCGATAACCATTCAAAATGGAATTCTCGGTTTTCTAAATCGTATTTCATTTTGATAGGAGTTCCTTGGGTGAATGCAGCGTAAGGGCGACAAAACCCTTCGATGGCACGGCCGCCACCGCCATAAACATCTGGATCGGAACCAGGAATGATTTGGTCTTTGGAAAAAACACTAAGGTCTTCTTGGTTCCAACCATCTCCCACCATCAAATCGTTTTCGTTCGATGCTGTGTAATTCCAGAGAGTGTTGGAAAGGAATAAATGGTCCATCGCATTGTACATGGCATCGAGGGCCATCACATGTCGTTTCCAAATTTTGGGAGAGTGGTTTCCTTTTTTCCATTCTTTGTATGCTTTGCCCCCTTGTAGATCAAAAGGGATTCCAAACTCACCGATAAGACTTGGAATTTTTCCTGGAACGGAATCTGCGGTGTTTTTAATGCGTGAGAGTTGACGCACATACATTGCTTCGATCCCCGACTTACCGAATACAGGTCGTTTGGTGAGAGTATCTATTGCAATGGGATAAAGAAAGGTTTTAAAAAGGAGGGTAAGGATGTCATACCAATGAGCAGCATTTACCGCTAGTTTCGGTGCCTCCCCATTCAAATGTGGGTGGGTGAAAGCATCGGAGGCTTCTCTTTCAATAAAGACCATCCAATCCTTTCTTATTTCTTGAATTGTCTCACCAACGGTGCGCATAAAAGGAATCAAGTAATCTGCATCAAAGTCTATGGTTTTTCCTTTTACCGTTTGGAAAAAATCATTCCGTTCGATGAAGGGAGTTCCGTCTTTAGTGATGGTATAAGCTCCTTCCAATTGGAAAGGATCACCTGGCGAACCTGGTAACCAAATGGAGACTTGGTTTTTGTTTACGGTGACTGTTTTTGTTGGAACAAATCCACCTTTCCAAACTTTGAGTGTGAGGTAGGGTAAATCAATGGCATGTCCATGGGAAGAAAAAAGTGCGTCAATTGGAGACCAACCTAATCCTGGTTTTGCGGGATCTTCGTCAGTGTTTGTAAGGCCTCGATCGTTCATGGCTCGACCGATAAATCCTTTGCCTGGTTCGTTGAGAGAATCAAAACCCAAAACAAAATCGAAACCTTTCACTCGTTCTGCAATTTGTTTCATACAACCTAAGTAGTGACCTTGAAGATAATCTTGGACATTTTTCCCATCAATTAGGAAGTTTGGTGCAAAATCTTTTCCTCCAAAAAATAAAGTCCAAAGAATTGCATTACCAGCATAACGATAGTTTTGTGACCAACACATGGTTGGATAGTTCTCTTCCTGACGGATCCCAGGTCTTTTGTAATCATAAGACCTTTGCATTACGATTGCCGCATCGGCTTCCGAGAGTTTACGATAATCAATCCCTAGTTTTTCAAAAATCCAACCTGGTGCTCCGTCGCCACCGGTCATCCGCGACCAAACGTCTTGGTGGAAATCAACAAAAACATAAAATCCATATTCCCCAGCCAACCGAACGATTTCTGTAAAATAATCCAAATAGGCTTCGTCATACTCGCCTGGACCTTTGTGTTCGACTGCCTCCCAAGTGGTTAATAAACGTAATACGTTAAATCCCCATTGTTTGAGCCTAGTGAAATGTGTATCTGCTTCGGAAAGAGGAAAGGGCCTTCCAATAAAACTGACTTCTTTATGGTCTGAAAAATCGGTCGGAAACTGAGTCCCACCATTTGGATAAGGAACCTTGGTATCACCGCCCAAGTTAATTCCGCGTAAAATTACTTTTCTTCCGCTAACATCTACAAACCATTCGCCTTGGGGAGAGAGCTTTTTTGGTGCCATCGATTTATCTTCCTATCTCTAATTCATTCGTCTTTTTTTCGGATTCGGCGTAAAGATTGAGATACCCAAGTAAAAAGTAAAACACAATCAAAACTTCATCATCTTGAAAATAACATTGTAAAAGACCGGAAAAGAAAAACCCGACAAGTCCATAAGTCATAAATCGGATTTTTTTAGGTATGTTTCCATTTAAGAGAGTGTAAAGAATAGTCCCAAATAACAGAAGATAAAGTATTCCTTGCGGGCCACCAAATACGGCTATTAAATGGAAGTAGTCGTTGTGTGCATGACCTCTTTGTGTCACTTCATAAAAGAAACCAAGCTCTTTGTTTTCTTTTTCCCTTTCTTTTCTTGAGATCTCAATCTCTTTTTGGTAATTTCCTGATCCAATCCCGAAGATAGGATTTTTTTCGATAAGAGGGAAGGTGGAATCCCAAATAAACGTCCTTCCCGAGTCAGTATGTTTTTCTCCACCAAACAATGGGTCGACGACTCGTTTGACTGCTGATGTTGTTTTGTAACCTGCAAATACCAAGATTAGAAAAATAAGGCTAAAGATCCCGATACGTTTTAACATTTTTTTTGAAATGTCTTTATCAATAAACACAAGAATATAAATGCCAAAAATTGTGCTTACCAAAGCACCAAGTAGGGAAGACCTGGCGTTGTTAAATAAAAATACAATTGATACTAATAAAAGTAATATGGCATTGATTGAAATTTTAGAGAAAGATTCTTTTTTATACCAAGAAGCATACAATCGAAAGACAAATCCAGGAAAGATAAATGCGAGTAACCCACCAAAAGTAAGGTGGGTATTCATAAGCCCTATGGGTAGATAAATATTGATATTGGTGATTTTGCCGTAATGGTGTTGGTAAGGCCAAGAAGCTGAGGTTTTATACAAATCCGAGATCAATCTTGAAAGTCTAGTCATAGAAAAAATGGAGATAAAACCTGTAATGACGATCACAAGAGCAAAAATGAAAAAAGTTTTATAGAGATATTTTTTATCTTCCGGTTTGATTCCTTGAACTGCGATAAATGCTGTGACAAGAAAGATGTCTTTCATTTCGTCACGAAACGCGTGTTTGATGGAATCTATGGCAAAACCAGAGGCCGAGAAATGATACAATACGGTTACAATTTGCCAAATATAAAATAAGAAGAGGATTTTTACCAAATGGCTTGTAAGTTTTGGTTTTTCAGGAAGAAGGAGGAAAAAAACAAAAGAAAGGAGTAGAAAAAGTTGGCTAAGAGAAACAGAAAGGGCACAGGAAATGATGGACAAGGCAAGAAAGAAGCGATAGATTCGGTAAAACATAACTTTGGATGAGACTAATGCTTTTCTCCAATTTGTAAAGAGGTAACAGTTGCGAGTCTTATATTTTTCCGATACTTTTTTGCCAAAAACCGACGGAGTCGCTGTTTCGATTAAGAATTTTTCTGAACTTTTGGCTTTGCGTGGGCATCAGTTTTGTATTTGTGCTCCGAAATACGGTGATGGGGACTTTGATCGGATGACGGACAACATTCAAGTCGTTCGATTTCGTTCTGGATACCTGCCGAGTTACCCCGATATCAAAGTAGTTTTGCCCTCTCCAGGAAAAATCAAACGGATCATTGAGGACTTCAAACCCGACCTCATCCACATCCATACCCCGGGACTTCTCGGACTGTATGCGGTGAATGCTGCTGAAAGATTCGGTGTTCCAACGATTGGAACCTACCATACCCTTATGGCAGAACAGGAAATGTATGTTTCCTTTTATCGATTGTTCAAACTTGACAAACTTTTTTTCAAAGCTAATAAATTTAAGAAAAAACTAAATATCGATGAGTTAGATAAAATTGTAAAATTTGATAACTTCAATATACGCAAAAAAATCATCTTAAAAATTTGTAATGATATCTATAATCGTTGTGATGTGGTCATCTCTCCGAGCCATCTTATCAAAGAACAACTCATTGAATATGGAATCACTCGTCCCATCACAGTAGTTTCCAATGGAATGGATTTAAAAAGATTCCAAGGGACTCCTAGAACCTATACTGGTGGTGATGCTCCCAAGTTTTTACATGTGGGTCGAATCTCTTATGAAAAAAATTGTGATGTGGTCCTGAATGCTTTTAAAACCATCCATGAACATTATCCCAAGGCAACACTTGCCATCATTGGAGAAGGTCCTGCCATTCCGTCCTTACAAAGACAAGCGGAACATCTGGGCATTCAGGCAGCGGTTAGTTTTAAAGGATTTATCCCCAATGCCGTGTTACACGAAGAGTATCCAAAGTATGATGTATTTTTGACTGCCTCCACAATGGAGACACAAGGTCTTGTTGTTTTGGAAGCGATCGCTTGTGGGCTTCCTGCTGTCGGAGTGGATTCGTTTGCATTGCCGGAGCTCATTCGCCACGGCGAAAACGGATACATTGCGAAACCATTTGATTCTAAAGGAATCGCCCAAGGTGCCTTGGAACTTGTTCGAAATCCAGAAGAGTATGCAAAGTTTTCTAAAAATTCCATTCAAATTGCTTCAGGGCACGAAATGGAAAAATGTGTGGATGCGATGGAAGAAGTGTATTCCAAAGTGATCGAGGCGATGAAAGGTAAGGTAAAAAAACAAAATATCTTTGATCTATTTTTTGATTTTATGCAATGAAAACGTAGAAATTAGAAACTAATCTTTAGCAGGAGCTGGATAAAAAATTACAGACTTAAGGATGCGACCTTCTTCCGTATCTTCGTAAACAACTTCAGCCTGTTTGCTACGAGCAGGCATATAGAGTTGGATTGCTTCTACAATTTCATAAGCACTTAAGGTATAGTCCAAAGCTTTGATCGCAAGTTCTACTCCTAAAAACCGTTCCCGAGTCACCGTTTTGGTGTCTGTTTTTTTAGCAATGATGAGCCATTTGTAAAGTCTGGCCGACCTATTCGTATCCAAAAGATTCCCAATATCGAGTTTCATTTGGGGAAGGATGGCAGGAGTTTGGTTGAAGCGAACTTCGATTCCTCTTGCATTGACTTCACTGAGTCTTAGGGAAAGTTGTTTATCAAACAAATCATCATCGATGTATTCAATGCGATCACAAGTGGAGTACACTGTGTTACACAAATTTCCATAATTTTTATGGAAGAAAAATACCTGTAACACTTTACCGGTTGTGGGATGGTATAGGACCTTCGCATTATAATTTCCCATCCTACCAAACTTTACAACAGAACGAATTCGTTTGTATAAATTATAACTTAATCCAAAAAGATCTTTAACGATCGGAACATCCGTAAGTCCAATACTTCTTGTGGCGATATAAAATGGTTCTAAACTGACATGGCCGTCTCTTTTGGCTATTTCCCGTAAGTATTCGGTGATATCGTCCATTTTTGATTCGCTGAGAGAAAGCGGAGAATCTAAATAATCGACGACTACTTTCCCTCCGTTTTTTCCCAGTTCTTCCCAAACATCAGACAAATACTTTCCGTCCTCTGAGTAAGAAATCTTTTTACAATACAATTCTTGGCATTTGATTTGTTCTTCGTAGTCGGCTTTGTTGGGAGAAGGGAGGATGATCGGTTGGAACTCCGAAGAAAATTCTTCCGCTCTTAATTGTGCTACGCTTAGAAAAAGGGAAAGTAATAAAAAAAGAAAAATACCTTGCTTTGGGATCGTATGATAACAAAGGGAATGGACATTTATCGGAAATAAAAAAGGAGTTCTCTGTTTAGATTTGAAAGTCTTCGGAGAATTCATTTTTTCAATTCGGAATAACATAAATGTCTCCTTATCCCTTTTGGATGAGTTTAGATTTCTTTGCTTAAATCACCAAAGCGTATTTACATTTTGGATCAATCGGATGCGACGAACCACATCTAGTGGGTCAATCAGTTCCATACATGCATGATCCCCTCGCCAACATTTTGTGTTTCCATAAATGGAACAAGGCCGGCAAGGTAGGTCCACTTGTAAAACTCCAGAATCTTCCTGGGCAAAGGGCCCAAATCCAGAAAGAGGGTGGGTAGTTCCATAAATTCCAATCACAGGTTTTTTGAGTAGGGCCGCAATGTGGACGTTGGAGCTATCCATTCCAATCATAACATCTAACCTGTCCATAATTCCAAGTTCCCCGCGAATTCCTAAATTCCCACCTTGAACAATGTGAGCGCGTTTTTGGCCATTCCGAAGGATTTCTAATTCTTTGGCTTCGTCTTTGCCACCAAACAGAAATACGTTGCAGTCAGGAAATTCATCGAGTAAAACTTCTACCAGTCGTTTGCATTTTTCAAAACTCCATTCTTTTAGAGCATGTCCCGCAAAAGGTGCAAATCCAAACCATTGGCCTTCTTTTTTATCAATCCCAACGGATTTGAGAAAGTCTTTAGCATACATCTTGGATTCTCCATCTACATTGAGCCAGGGGCCTTTACGAATGGGAGCATCAAAACCTGCTTTGCGAAATACATTTAAATAACGCTCTACGGTATGGGGGAGTTGGTTTAATTTTTTATTATAACGTCTTGTTTGTATTAATTTTTCGCGGCGGCCTTTGATGATTTTGGAGTAGGGCACACCTTGACTACGAAATAAAAATGCAATGAAACGGGAACGAACAGATCCATGTAAATCGATGACATGACCGAAAGGTCCCAGTTTGGCGATGTCACGATACATCCTCCAAAGACCTAAAATTCCTTTGTATTTTTTTAAATTGATTCCTAATACATTAAGGTTAGGAATATTATAGAAAAATGGTGCGAAGTTTCCTCTAGTAACAACTGTCAGCTGAATATTTGAATATTTTGCTGCAATGGCGATGAGGGCTGGTGTCATTAAAGCCACATCCCCCATTGCCGAAAATCGTAGTACTAAAAGGTTTGTCATTTTTGATTCTTATACAAAGACGGATTTAAATTTTGGTCGTTGTACATCTTCATTTGACGATAAACTTTGACTCGTTTGGTTCCCTCGGAGTAGTCGAGAAAAAGTTCATCCAAACATTTCTTCAAATCTTCTCTTTGGTCTAGGAGTACATCTAACTTAGCTTGGCATTTGGCGATATGTTCTTTGGAAGCAGAAGAGTCTTTTCTTGAAACTTGTTCTTCCATGTGGTAAATTTTGAGTTCTAAGATACTCATACGATCGAGTAACCAAGCTGGCGATTCAGAATTCAATCGTGCATTTGGTTTTGGTGTGACCGAACGAAACATATCCATTACAAAGTCGTCGAGTTTTTCCACCATATCGGTTCTGTCTTGGTTCAGTTTGTCGATCTTTCGTTTGAGGGCCACAACATCTTCCAAAGCAATGTCTGGTCTTCGGATTTCATCTTCAATATGCCACTGGATGGTATCGATGTGGTTTTTTTGGTAGAGAGTGGACTCCAAACTTCCTTCTGGATAAGGATTTGGATGAGGGGCTTCTTTTTTATGCCAATCCAGAACGGATTCCTGGAAAATAGAGACGGCTTTTATGGCTTCCAATGCTTTCATATCGTAATGCAATTCATGATTTAATATGGTTTTTGGCGTTCAATCCAAATATTTCCCAGGTTTTTCGCTTTCTTTTGCCATCTAGTTTTGTCATTTGAACTGACATGTGCCTAGTTGTGATCGCCTATAGGGTCCACCCCGATTTTCCTCTGGTCATCATTTCCAATAGAGATGAGTTTTTTGAAAGACCTACGGACCCTCTCCACCTTTGGGAATCGAATCCCAAAATCATTGCCGGCAAGGATTTGAAAGCAGGGGGGACTTGGCTTGGAGCCAGTGCTTTCTGTAAGGTAGCTTTTCTCACCAATGTGAGAAATTTTAAAAAACCTCCTCATCCAAAACCAAAATCACGGGGCAACCTTGTTTTGGATTTTTTAAAATCATCCCAAAGTTTTAGTTCTGAACAATACCGAGAAGAAGCTCTAAAAAAAGCGCCAGACTATGAAGGTTTCAATCTATTTGTTTTTGATGGGAAAGTGGCGGGCTATGTCGGCGGGGATCCATTACAGTCCCAAATTTTAGAACCAGGATTTCATGCTGTAAGTAATGCCAATTGGAATACAGTTTGGCCCAAGACAGAAAAATTGAAATTGGGCGTAAAACAGGTGTTTGATTCTTTCCCGAAAGACCAGAACTGGGCCAGCCAAGTGGCATCGGAATTTTTTCGATTGTTAAGTGATTCCGATTTAGTGAAAGAGGACTCGCTCCTTCCTGATACGGGGATTGGACTAGATAAAGAGAGGTATTTGTCTTCGATACGAATTCGTGTTCCCGGTTATGGAACTCGGGCATCAACTTTGGTTTTTTATGGAAAAAAGAATGTGGAGATCATCGAGAGGACTTTCTCCGATCCGCTTTCCAATGAATTTACGGAACGGAGAGAGGTTTTAGAGTTTAGCGAATCTTAATCTTCCAATCGGAATTGTTTCATTGGGAAAGCGGATGTGATTTCTTTTACCGCTTGTTTCACTTTGGATTCCCAAGTAGAATCACCAAAATGATCCAAATAATCGCAGATTAAATTTCCAACCGCTTCGATTTCTTTTTCTTTCAGTCCTCGTGTGGTAAGAGCAGGAGTTCCCAAGCGAATTCCCGAAGCAACCGCCGGTGGATTTCTATCAAATGGAATCGCGTTTTTATTTACGGTCACTCCGATATGATCGAGGCCATCCGCTGCATCTTTTCCCGTGAGTCCTTTGACAGACACATCCAAAAGAACGATATGGTTGTCCGTTCCGCCTGAAACCACTCGGAACCCACGTTTTTGGAATACTTCCGAAAGAACTTTTGCGTTCTTTACCACTTGTTGGATATAAGTTTTGAAATCTGGCCTAAGCGCTTCGCCGAAAGCAACTGCTTTTGCCGCAATCACATGCATGAGTGGTCCACCTTGGATTCCAGGGAATACTCTTGAGTTTAAAATCTTTTCGTGTTCTGCAGAGGAAAGGATAAGTCCTCCTCTTGGTCCGCGTAATGTTTTGTGAGTGGTAGTGGTGACAAAGTCGCAAACACCAATAGGACTTGGATGTTCACCTGCAACCACCAAACCAGAGATATGTGCAATGTCGGCCATGATTTTGGCACCAATTCCATTGGCAATTTCTCTGAATTTATTAAAATCAATGGTTCTTGGATAAGCGGAAGCACCGACAACAATGAGTTTTGGTTTGTGTTCTTTGGCAAGTTTTGCCACTTCATCGTAATTGATGGTTTCTGTTTTTTCATCCACTCCGTAAGGGATTGGTTTGAAGTATTTTCCGCTAATATTGACCGCACTACCATGAGTTAGGTGGCCACCATGCGCCAAATTCATCCCAAGAAAACTATCCCCCGGTTCGAGAGTGGCAAGAAATACCGCCATATTCGCCTGAGCCCCGCTATGTGGTTGAACGTTTGCATATTCAGCTCCAAACATTTTTTTAGCTCGTTCAATCGCAAGTACTTCGACTTTGTCTGCGTTTTCACAACCATTGTAGTAACGTTTCCCAGGATACCCTTCCGCATATTTATTAGTGAGAGTGGAATGGTAAGCTTCGAGAACTGGACGCGAAACAAAGTTTTCACTCGCAATCATTTCGAGGGAATGTTCTTGGCGTTCGTCTTCTTTTTTTAATGCAGCGTAAACTTCAGGATCTTGTTTTTCTAAATAACTCATGTGGGAATTTCTCTGTGGAGTGTATAGTCTGGATTTTGGTATTTCTTCTTACGAATAGATTCAGATTCCTGGAGGACGAGTTTCCGAAAAGTAGAAAAGTCCGGGCCAAAGAAGGAAATTTTTGAAAAATCTTCGGGGGCCTTTTCTCCTAAATAGGAAAAAACTTCGGAAACTAGATCTTTTGCCCAAATACTTTCCGAAAAAAAATCGGGAAGGGAAGTAAGAAAGTCCTTATGGGTTCTTTCTTTACGGTAGTCAGGTTCTTCTGGTGGGTGGTGGAGGACTTCGGCCACTCGTTCAATGAGAGTTTCTTCCAAAATCAATGTGCCATGTTGGACAATGCAGTTGCGTTTTCGAAACTGGGCATTCCCGGAAATCTTTTTAAAGATTCCATTTTTTTCTAAAACTAAATCCGATTTTCCCTTGGGAGTACAATGGATGTTTTGCCTTTCTAAAGATTTTGTCACAATCCCAAGTAAAATACCATAGGAATCTTTGACGGGAAAGAGTTCTTTTCTTTCGTTTAAATTCACATAGAGGGAATAGTTGATATTTCCTGTGAGGGAGTGAAATACAGTTCCTCCTCCCGACGCTCGCCGAGCAATATAACAAAAATTAGGTTTTGGTTTTTTTTGGAATCCCTTGGTGCGGGCTTCCGTTTCGTATCTTTTTACCACTTCTTCTTTGATATTGCGGAAGGGATTTTCAGAAAGGCCTAAAATAATGGAATCTGGATTTTTCCAGAGTCTCACTCCCGCAGTGAGATTTTGCGAAACCAACTGAAGAGACAATGCCTCTTCAATCGCCAAATTATAGTAAGGTGATCTGGGAGGGATTTGTGGAAAATAAAATACCTTAGAATTCACTCGTTGAAATATTTTTGCGAAGCATCATTGAGGAATTTTCGTTCGCTACGAGATAGGGATTCCATTCCATTTTTAGAAATTTTTTCCAAAAGTTCATCCACTTTTGTTTTCGCATTTTCTCTTTTGGCCATTTCCTCTTGGTACCTTAAAAACCTACGTTTTTGCAGATATCGTGACAAAGACCAAGTCGGAACGGATGCTTTTGTATTTTTCCAACCAGTATAGATTTTCATTAACAGGAAGCCGCCAATGGCTCCTCCTAAGTGAGCAAAATGGGCCACACGTTCCCCTTGCGCAAAAAGGACCATAAGCATAACGATCATGACAAAGTATTTGGCCCGCATGGGAAAAATCAGAAAAACTAAAAGTTCACGATTGGGCCAAGTCATTGCATAAGCAACGAGGAGGCCATAGATACTGGCACTGGCACCAACGACAAGTCCCTGGGAGACGCCAAAAAAATGGGCAACAATGGTACAAATCCCACCTAAAAATGCGGTAAACAGATAGAACTTTAAAAAAGCCCGTTCTCCCCAAATTTCTGCCAGTTCTGAACCAAACATCCAAAGACTCAGCATATTAAAAAGAATATGAAGAAAACTTCCGTGGAGGAAGGCATAACTTAAGAGTTGCCAGACCCAACCGTGAAAAACCAATTCCGGAGTAAGCCCGAAATACAGTTCTATGATAGGAGAATGAAAAGCCAATTTCGTTGCCATCTGCAGAAGGAAAAGAATTGCATTGATAATCATGAGAGTGCGTACAACGGGAACCATGGGAGGTCCAAATCGGAGTTCATATCCTGGGTAACGAGAGGCCATAAATTCAAGGTCGCAAATCTTGAGTGACAAGGAAAGTCGATTTCCTAGCATCGAGGAAGTGATTGTGCAACTCTACGGAGTCCGCGGCTCCATAGCGAGTCCCCTCCGAAACCAAGACTACCGCAAAAAAATTATCGATATTCTGGACCTCTATAGGCAAACGGGGGCTCGGGTTTCGGCGGATGAATTTTGGCAAGACCTTCCTTACCATCTAAAATTTGTCACAGGTTCTGACACCACTTGTGTTTCTGTCACAGACGATGAGGGAGAAGTCTATATTTTGGACATGGGAACGGGTCTCAGGAATTTAGGGGACGAACTTGTCTCCGATTATCTTTCCACTAAGCTAAAAAGGACAGTTTCATTTTTTATTACCCACACCCACTGGGACCATATCCAAGGCCTTCCTTTTTTCAAACCCATTTATTTTCCCGATTTCCTTCTTAATTTTTATTCTCCCTATTCGGATTTGGAATCCAGACTCCAAAAACAACAAGAACCAGAATACTTTCCGGTTCCTTTGGATGGAACAGGATCGGCCAAGGACTTTAAACTTTTTTTTCCGGGAGATGTTCTGGAATTTGCATCAGGAATGAAAGTGGAGTGTTACCCACTGAAACACCCAGGTGGGTCTTTTGCTTATAAGTTTACAAATCGTGCCGGAAAAATATTTATTTTTGCCACCGATGCTGAGTTTACGGGAGGGGACATGGACTTAATCCATGAATGCCATCCCTTCTTTGCCGAGGCGGATTTACTCATACTCGACACACAATACACGTTAGACGAATCTTTCTCCAAGTTTGACTGGGGGCACACAGCATACACTATGTCTGTGAATTGTGCCTCCTCGTGGAAGGTAAAGAATTTAGTTTTAACTCATCACGAACCAAGTTACTCCGATGAAAAAATTTACGAAATTTATAATGATGCCAAGCTCCACAAAGAACAGTTAGGCGAAAAAAAATTAAAAATTCATTTAGCAAGGGAAGGATTGCGATTCCACCTATAATACTATGAACAAAGAAAAAACACTTCGAATCACTATTACTACTTTCTTTAGCATTGCACTCCTCGGTGGTTTCTTTTTTGGATATATCTTATCTGAGGTAAATAAAGGAAAAGAGTTACAAAAGTTGGCATCCTACCAACCCACAACACCTACTAAACTTTATGATTCCAATGGAGTTTTGTTCGCAGAACTCTATCGCCACAAACAAGAATTATTAAAATACAGTGACATTCCTCCCCATGTCATTCATGCATTTCTTTCTGTTGAGGATGATAACTTTTTCAATCACTTCGGGATCGATTTTTTAGCGATAGTTCGTGCGGCGATTAAAAACGTATTTGCTGGACGAATTGTCCAAGGCGGGTCTACTCTCACCCAGCAGTTAGCAAAAACCATTTTACAACAAAGGAAAAAAACCTTTGGTCGTAAGTTTTTAGAGGCTCTCCTCACCTTACAAATTGAACAAGAGTACACCAAAGAAGAAATTTTAGAAATTTATTTTAACTTAATTTATTTGGGTCATGGAACTACAGGCCTTTCTTCTGCTGCGAATGTTTATTTTCAGAAAGATGTAAGAGATTTAAGTATCGCAGAAGCGGCCATGCTTGCACGTCTACCGAAAGCTCCGGTTACCTATTCCCCATTTAAAAACCCAAAAGAAGCAAAACAAGCGCAGTTGGTTGTTTTGGGCCTTATGGCAAAAAATGGATTCATTCCCAAAGACCAAGTGCAAAAAATCCACGATGATTTTTGGGATAGATATTGGCCTGTTGTCATCACTCAATCTCCTTCTCGATCTACTTGGGGGGCCAAACTCAACAGAGCTCCTTACTTTACAGAATGGGTACGTCAAATTTTAGAGAAGGAACTTGGGGAAGAGGCATTGTATACTGGTGGTTTACGAGTGTATACAACGATCGACGTTAGAAAACAAGAGATCGCGGAAGAAGAACTCAGGAAAGGCCTCATCGAACAAGATAAATATGCATTCGGAGCAAACTTTCGTTATGTGGGTCGTGCGGACAGAGGTCTTGTTTCTTTATACAATTTATTCGGTTCTATTTTTCCAGTGGGAGTGCCTTATGTAACTAGTCTGGATGATAGACAAGTATTTCGCCTTCATTTAGAAAAAGAAATGGCTCCTGCCTTGGAACTTTTGACTGACTTTATCCCTTCGGAGAACGAAAGTTCTGCAGTGAAAGAATTCCAAAGGTCTTCTCTTGTATTTTCTTCCAACTTACACGTAGAAGGTGCTATTGTCACGATTGACCACCAAACAGGATATATCCAAACGATGGTAGGTGGTTCTAGGTTCTCTCCCAAAAACCAGTTTAACCGAGCTATGCAGGCGAGACGCCAGACCGGATCTGCTTTCAAACCCTTTGTTTATGCGGCAGCCATCCAGAATAGAGCCGTTGGTTCCGGAACAGGAATTATGGATGCCCCTCTCACAACAATTACGGAAGAAGGAGAAGGGTATTCGCCGCAAGACATCTCTGGAGATTTTAGAGGAATGGTTCCTCTCTCTCGTGCACTTTCTTTATCCTTAAATATTGTTTCTGTTCAAGTGCTTATGAGAACAGGAACCGATTCGGTGATTGATTTTGCTTCTAAAGTAACAAAAACAAATAAATCCAGGTTCCCCACTGGCCCCGCTTTGGCCCTGGGTGTGGCAGAACTGACCCCTTATGAAATGGCACTTGGTTACTCGATTCTTGCTAACAAAGGTAAAGATGTAATTCCTTTTAGTGTTCGTTATGTTCTCAACCAAAGTGGAACTGTGGTTTACAATAAAGAAAAGGAAGTCCAGGAGACTCTTGCCGAAGAGGCAAAAAATGGATCTATCCAAATTATTCCCGAGGCTACTGCTTATATCATTAAACAAATGTTAATTGGTGTGGCAATGGGAGGAACTCCCACACAAGCCCTTCGTGCAGCCGACAAAGGAAATTATAAGGGAGAGTCTGGTGGAAAAACTGGATCCACTTCTTCTTATACCAATGTTTGGTATGCAGGTTTCGACCCAAAATACACATCCATCGTTTGGATGGGATTTGATAAATCCTCGCTTTCTCTTGGAAAAGGGGTCACTGCGGCAGGAGTGGCAGCACCGATTTGGGGAAAAATCTACTCTCGCTGGTACAACGAAGGCCCATACCCGGTATTTTATCCCAATGGACGTGCAGAAGAGATCCCAGCAGATGTCGTTAAGGGAGCCACTTGTGCTTTTAATGGTCTGTCTCCAGGACCTAACTGTCCTTTGACGGGGAACTTATTTTTAAAACCGATTACCATTGCAGGTCGAACTTTGGCCGTTCCCGGTGGTAGACAGTGTGATGGGGATCGTGACCACTACCGGTCCATGGACCTAACCGACTTTCTCCAAAGAGAATTAGAGATCTCCGATGAAGAATTGAAATAAGGTTCTCCCTTTTTTCGACCTCTCCCCAAGGGAAGGATGCCGCAGACGTAAAGCGAGGCGGCTTTCTTTTCCACCCGCAGTCAGATTCAGTCACCAATCTCCCGGCTTTCCCTTCGGAGTCCCTTCGCTTAAGGCTTTCCGACAGCTTCGTAATTCCCTTCTTTCTTCCTCATTCATCGGTTAGGAAATTTATTTCAAATTCACCATTGTGCGTACTATTTAAGCATTTTGGTCCTAAGTTCCCTCTGCTGACTCTCCCAATTGCGATTCTTCCGTGTTTTGTGGCACTTTGGCCCTGGCACGATAGTTGCATTATTGTAAGAGAACAATTGGTTCGGAGGGAATATGAAAAAAGCAATTCTACCCATTCTAGTTTTGGCACTAACTGCTTCGATTTCAGCTGGAGAGTCTTCTTTTATGAATGAAGACCTAGATTCCCTAATTAACCAATACGACAAAGAAACTCTGACAGCAATCTCCAACGAACTGGTAAAACTTGCCAGTGAAGAAGAGGGGATGGGAGAGTTTGATTTGGCTTCCGGACATTATTCACGAGCCATTAAAATTAGAGAAGCGATTGGAATGAGCGAACACAAAAGTTTTGCTTCCATCCAATACTTAGCAAGCCTTGCCCATTCCAAAGCAGGGAACTTTTGCGAAGCATCCACTTTTGCTAAAAAAGCAAGTGAAGGTTTCCGCCAACATGGAATTACTAAATTCGAACAAAAAGCAAATGTAGAACATAAAGAATATGCACGTGTTTGTGCAGTAGTGGCTTTTAGATAAACAATATGTAATGATTCTTTCTAGAGATGGTTACCCTTTTTTGATTCATCTTCGAATCAATCCAACTTCACGTGGTTGTACACGTGGGGTTGGAATTCTTTTTTTCCATATTTCAATTTAGCTTTTTCAAACAAATTCGACTTGGTGTAGGGAAGGTCTGATTCCCAAGCAATGCCAAAGTTAGCTTCCGTGTATCCCGATTCATATTGTAAGGGATAAAGTGATTTCCCATCATAATAATATAACAATCGATGATTTATCGAACGGTTGTTTGGCGAAATTGACGAAGAACAGGGAAACAACTTTGACCAATCTCCGCCATCTGGAATGGTTTTTGTTTTCTCGGAGGAAACACAGTCTGATTCAGTGAGTTTGTTTGTCTGTAACAGAACCCAATCCCCAGACTTTTCAAAGTTTCCCAATCCTACTTTATGGCGGAATTCAGAATGGTCTTTATATACTTTCCACTCGCTCCAAACTTTTGTGAATTGGGAGTTGGGTAGTAAATGAATTTCTTCCTTCCAATACAGCAGGAATTGTCTGGATCCAAATGCCGATTTTTTTTCAGCCGGTCGTGAATAGAATCCAAGGGTGATTTTATTATCCCTTGGATACTCAGAAGGAAGGGAGCGAATCCATTCCATTTTGGGAGCGCACTGCAAATTAAAAAGTAAGATGCAAACGGAAAGAATGGGAATCATCCTTTCCGATCTTTTGTGATAGTCCCTACTTTTGAGAAGGGAAGATTTAAAACTGGAAGTAGATAAAATCTTGTCCACCATCTCCAAAGATTCCTAGTAGCAGCAAGATGACTACGGATAGAAACGGAAGGAGGATATTTTGGTATGGTTTTAGTTTTTCATACACAAAGTTGGAGTGTTGGAACCAGTTAAACATAAAACCCAAAGCAATAAAGGTCGGTAACTCATCCACTCGACTTAATGTTTCCCCAGTATTGCGGAAAGTCAAAACACCTTTAAAGATTTCGAAGGCTACATTCATCGATTCCTCACCTCTTGCGGCGGCGCGAAAAAATACACCGGAGAAAGAAAAGGTGATGAAGATGACTATCGTACGGAAAATTCCAATAAAGGGAATGGAGTCTGAAAGAAGTTTCTTTTTCCCCCGACCCAAATACAATGATCTTTCAATCCATATCAAAGCACCCAAATAGGCCCCCCATAACACGAAAGCCCAATTGGCACCATGCCAAAGTCCTCCAAGACACATTGTGATAAAAGAGTTTAAATTCGAACGAAAGATAGATCCTTTACTTCCCCCCAGCGGGATATAGATATAATCGCGTAACCAGGAAGAAAGTGTGATATGCCATCTAGACCAAAGTTCCCGGAACGATTGGGAAAAAAATGGTCCTTGGAAGTTTTCAGGAATCTCATACCCAAGTAGGTTTGCCGAACCGCGGGCCATATCCGTGTATCCAGAAAAGTCACAATACACTTGTACGGCGAATGCAAGAACACTAAAAAATATCGAAAAACTATCGAATTTGGACGGATCCATATAGATAGGAGAAATGATTGGTGCAATGTTTTCTGCGATGATTACTTTTTTAAAAAGACCACCAATAATGAGGAATAGGCCTTTTTTCATTCGGTCCGAATCAATTGTTGGATGGTCTAGTTGCGGAAGGAAATCCTGAGAACGCATGATGGGACCTGCAATCAATTGCGGAAAAAAAAGTATGAATAAAAAATAATCCACTGCGGACATTCTTTTTTCAATGATTCCTCTATGGATGTCCACCTGTACCGCAATGATTTGAAAGGTATAAAAACTAATGGCAAGAGGTAAAAATATACTCCAAGAACCTGCGATTTCTTTAAAGGAAGGATAACCAGTCAAAGAAAATAGGGAACCTGTAATGAAGTAGAAGTATTTAAAAAAACCTAAATTGATTAGGTTTAATGCAACAATACTAAACAGTAAATGGCCGTATTTTTCTCCTTTGTCTTTTTTACGAAAGATCCATTCGCTAAACCCATAGTTAACTAAAATAACAAGTAGGAAGTGGAACAAAAAAGGAAAACTGAAATATGCATAGAAAATTAGGGAAGAAATAACCAATAAAGGTTTTCTTCCTTTTTGTGGAATATTCCAATAAATTAAATACGTGAAAGCAAAAAGCAGTAAATAGGGAATAGAATTAAATAACATTGATTAGTTGGCCTTAAAAATTATAGATCCCAAAGATAAAGAAATTTAGCATTGGTTCCTGTTCCTAAAATTTTATCAGCAATTCCTAAAGAAAAAGGATTTTTGTTACCATCAGTTGCTTGGTAAATGTTGTCCACACGACCTTTTCCTCTTTGGTAAGTGATGACACGAGGATTTCCTGTGCGATTCCCTTGGAATTTTGGATGTTGCATCATTTGGTAAACAAAGTCATCAAAGTAGCCGATGAAATCAATCATTCCTTCTTTTTTGGCTTGTTCTGCAGTAAAGATTCTTCCATCACAAATTTCTCTGAGGCGAGTCTCTCCTACGTTTGGTCTTCCTTTTTTGACGATCTCAAAAAAACGACCATACAAACTATCAATGATAGATTGAAGTATTTTTCTTTGTTCCCCAGTCATCTCGGTAGTAGGTGAACCAAGCGCTTTGTTTGGGCCAGAGGTAAAGGATTGATCCTTCACACCAATTTTATCCAAACCTTCTTTTACATTGATCCCAGACATGATGACACCTACGGATCCTGTAACAGTTGTTGGGTGAGCACCGATAGCGTCTGTTGCCATTGCGATGTAGTAGGCTCCACTCGCTGCGGTATCCATAAATCCTGCAAACACAGGAATGGACTTTCTGTTCTTAAATTTGAGAACTTCTTGGTAGATAATGTCACTTGCTGTGACCGTGCCACCAGGTGAGTTGATTTTTAAAATCACACCCTTTACATCTGGATCTCGTTCTGCATATTTCAGAGACTCTTTGATCCGAGCGACCATGGATTCCGTGGAAGTACCAAAAAAGGTTTCTTTGGAATCATCCGAAATCATACCTTCGATGGAGATGATAACGATTTTTTCTTGATCCCTTCCGGCAATGAGTTTCTCTTCGAAATCAGCCTTGCCACTTTGTGGTAACAAGTTCAGACTGTTCCCAATGACACAAGATTCGGCAAAAAGAACCGAAAGAAGAACGATACAAACGAAAAGAAAAGGCTTTCTTAAAGGCATACAAACCTTTCTAAGATGGCAAACTATGACTTCAATCATTTTTGGGAGATAAATCTTGTACCAACTGAAAACAAAACAGTCTTGTTTTGAAACCCACCCTACAGGCGGTGGCCAATGGCTTGGTTTGCATCTCCTTTCGCCAGTGGACGGAAAATCCGTGTCCGTTGTTTCTGGACATAAGGCCCCTGATCCTTTTTTCGCATCCGGGTCTTTTCTTATGTTTCCTTGGGTGAATCGTTTAGAACCCAATCCTTGGGCCAGAGAACCTTTTTATCCCAGCACGCATTGGTTGACCGATGGGAATGGAATTCCCTTACATGGCCTCTACCACAACCTTCCCAGGCATTTGGTAAAAGAAGAGTTGAGTGACAAAGAATCTTATGCTGAGTTCGAAATGGAAATCCCTTCTATTTGGAAAGGTACTTTGTTATCCCAAATCCAAGTGAAAGAATGTTACCGACTTTTCCCCTCAGAGTTAAAGATCATTTATCGATTGGCCAATGAATCGGATACAGAATTTCCTTTTGCACTCGGAATCCATCCCTACTTTCGTTGGAATGAAGATGAATCCATCGATGATCTTTTTTTATTTGGTTCCGGGTTTCATAAAGTAAAGTTAGGGGATTATCTCCTACCAGAGAAAATTCAAACAGAAGATGTTGTACTTAATTCTGAAGAGACGTTGATGGGTAAGAATTTAGATGACCTTTACTCGGCCATCCATGGACAAAATTCTTATATTGGGCTTTTCTCTATGAATAAAAAAGAAAAACTAATCATCCAAGGTGGTGAGTTTTATCAAGTCTATACTCCACAAGATCGAAGATCTATAGCGATTGAACCTATGACGGGAACTGGGAATTTTTTACACTTCCCTGGTGGTAATCCTAAAACCATAGCGGCAAAGACAGAAAAACGGATAGAATTCTCCATTCGTTTGGATCGTTTTTAAAAATTTGTAATCTCTTTAACGAACAAACTGTCTAAGTCAGGAGAGGTTAGTTCAACAATGTCAGATGCACTAGTGAATACATGCAAACAAATCAGTAAAAATTTATTGGAGATCAAGTACTTCGCTGAAAAGAAAAACACTAGCCGAACCTCTGTTTACCGAGCATTACAAGATAAAAAAATCAATGAGGTTGTCATTGGTAAAAACTCTCGTTTTATCATCTTGGATGATTTGGCGAAGAAGTGGAAACCTGGTAGACAGTCCTAAATTCTAATTCCTTTCCCAAAAGATTTTTTTCTTTCCATAGGAGTGGACTAGGTGCGTTCGTGAAGTTCCAGATTTCTTCTGGAACTAGGTCCCGTATGGAATCCGGTAGTGTGGATGAAAATCCCCAGTATGGTAACAGGTATTCGTCGCCCTTTTTTTCGAGTAAATATCCGATAAAACTATAAAAAACCCCGCCTAAACTTTCATCTTTATGTTTGTCTCGTGTTTTGATGTACACTTCCGCAAACTTTGGATAGGGCATTTTGAATTCTTTTTTAGTCAATCGGTAGTGGATGGTTTTTAGATACCCAGTGCGAAAGTAGAATTTCTTTTCCCCATCAAAAGAAAGGGGATGAGCATTCGAAAAGAAATCCGTTTCTAAATTTAGGTCCATACGTAGTTTCGTGAATCCTAAATGTGACCATGTAAGGGAAAGGGGAGTGTTCCAAAAACGGCTCCAACGTTCCGAAAAGGAATTTGGTTTGTATTCCCTATCTTTTGAAAGAAGTTGGTTCCGTAATATTCCTGTTAGTTGGCCTCGTTTTTTTTGGGAATACCATTTTGGCAAAATCCAATCACTTAAACTTTGCCAAAACCGAAGTGATAGTATTAAATCTAGGTCCAATCTGGATTTACCTAAAGGCAAAGTTCGTGTTTCCCAGTCCAAAACCACAGCGGGTCGAAAGAAAGGAAACCCCAGATCCTCCCAATCCAAACAGATTTGTTTTAAATCGGTCTCTGTCATAGGGAGATGTTCTAAAGAAATAGAGACGTTGAGTGTTTTTGGGAATTTCCGCATTTTTTATACCATTCGGTCGATCTATGATAACAAGATGAATGATTTAGCCTTTGAGAATCAAAGTTTTTTATGGGGGAACGAAGCCGGCCCTATCCGTATCCTTTCCGAATACCTCCACCCTAAGTCGGAATTCCAAACTCATGGAATCACAGATACCATCGTAGTCTTCGGCTCGGCAAGAATTCCTGCGCCAGAGGCACCCAAACAGAATCCGCCTTCTCCTCTCTCCTCTTTAAGCCATTATTATCAGGAGGCATGTGAGTTTTCACGATTGATTTCTGAATGGGCTGATATTTTGAAACAGGAAAATCCTTCCAGAAATTTGAACATTTGCACGGGAGGGGGACCGGGAATTATGGAAGCAGGAAACCGTGGTGCCAGAGAAGCCGGTTCCAAATCAGTAGCCCTCAATATTGTTCTCCCTCACGAACAACATGTAAATCCTTATGTGGATCCTGAACTTGCCTTTGAGTTTCATTATTTTTTTATGAGAAAACTTTGGTTCATGAAAACTTGCCGAGGGATGATTGCTTTTCCTGGGGGATTTGGAACCTTTGATGAACTTTTTGAAACCTTAACTCTTGTCCAGACCGGAAAAAAAACAAAGATTCCCATTCTATTGTATGGGACAGAATTTTGGACACAAGTGATCAATTTCAAAAAACTAGCCGAGATGCATCTGATTTCTGAAGAGGACTTAAAATTATTTGGATTTGCAGACACACCCGTGGATGCACTTCGATTCTTTCAGGAAAAGATTCGTTTCGAATTGACCCATTCTGAGGGTACAAAAACATAGCGAAACAAGGTAATAATTATGGCTAGAACATGTGTAGTAACCGGAAAAGGAACAACGGCAGGGAACAACGTAGCCCATTCTCATAAAAAGAATCGCCGTATCTGGAAGGTGAATGTAATCACAAAGAAAATCTTTTTGGAAGACGAGAACCGTTGGGTTCGCGTTAAGATTTCTACACGTGCTTTGCGAACTCTTCGTAAAAAAGGTTTGAAAGTGGCAATTAAAGACCACGGCGGCGATATCACTGCTATCACTCCTAAAAAATACGTAGGAATCACTCCAAAAGCACAACCAGCAGCTTAATTTTTTTAAGTTCGCTTGTGGATTGAAACAATCCAGAAAAACACCCAAAATCACCGATGTCTACCGTCTCTTAGAGGCGGAGTTCGGTGAAGTAGAAACTCCCCTTTTTTTCTCCAAACCTTACGAATTGGCCATTGCGGTCATTCTCAGTGCGCAGTGTACGGACGAACGTGTGAACACTGTCACCCCAGAACTCTTTCGAACCTTTCCCACACTCGAATCCTTTGCGAGCGCCCCCCTGGCATCCATTGAGAAAAAAATCTTCTCTACTGGATTTTATAAAAACAAAGCCAAAAGCATCCAAGGTTTTGCGCGTATGGTTTTGCAGGAATATGGCGGAAAAATTCCAGACACTATGGAAGAAGCCATCAAACTTCCTGGGTTTGGAAGAAAGACCGCCAACGTAGTACTTGCAGAAATTTATGGGGTGGTGGAAGGCTTTGTGGTGGATACCCATGTAAAACGCCTCACCAAAAGGCTGGGTTTCACTAAAAAAACAGACCCCGTACAAATTGAACGGGAGATGATAAAAATCACTCCTAAGGAGATTTGCCGAAACCTATCTCTGTACCTAATATTTCTCGGTCGTAAGAACTGCCAGGCCCGCCGGACATTTTGTTCGACTTGTCCTCTTTCTTCCCTATGTCCTTCGTTTTCAGAGTAGGTTTCTCTAATCCTTCCTCGGTTTCTGATTCCTTTCTTTGTTTCCAAGAACGATTGCGATCGGCTAAGTTAATGGACTCCAATTTATAATCCAAACGAATCAGATTTCGTTTTCGAAAGAATAGGTTTAAAGTTCCAAGCCTTCCGTAGTCTTTGGGGCATTCAATTTGGTGGACATTGGCAAGGTAACGAAACCGGGCTTGTGGTTTTCCTTCCACAAGAAGAAAGAGGGGAAGCTCTGGATGGTTTTGCCAAGGCAGGAGAGGAATCTTTGTTTCATCATCCGGGCCCACATAAACGATCCATCCATCATAATCCTCAATATTTTTGACATCGATGAGTTCTTGGATGGAACCTAAGCCAAGTTTTACGGGTCCATGGTTCATCTCTCTTGGTTTTCCAAGGGTAAATCCATCAAAAGGAAATTCCAAAGGTTTGTCTTTAGGACTAAAAGGGTACAACATGTACCCTTTCCCTCGTTTCAAATCCAAATCCATTTTTTCTCGTTCCACAAATCCAAGTAGGGCACTAAGTCCCCCGCGACCTTCCTCATCGACATGAGTGAAGAGTTCTTTCCCACAATGGAAAAAAATCCGTAAGGGTCGGTCTTCCAAACTGGGGTGGGCATTTGCGGTAGTGGTGAGTGCGGAAGTGAGAAAAATCCCGAATGTAATGAAGGATACGGAGAAACTACCAAGAAATGAAAGACGGATATTCATAAATTAAGACCTTGGTTCTAAGAACGGAAGAAATCGAATCAGAATGAACCAAAAAACCTTTTCTCTGTCTAAACTATGGGCTGAAAGGATGCCATGAACTTCTTTAAAAACCTACTTCTCTACGCTAAAATGGTAAAATTTTCCCACACACTCTTTGCCTTGCCCTTCGCTGGGATTAGTTTCCTCCTCGCCTATTTGGAATCCACTTTGGATACGGGGGATTTACTTCGGATTGGGGCCCTTGTCCTTGTATGTATGGTGAGTGCTCGTAGTGCCGCCATGGGTTTCAATCGTTATGTGGATTCAGAAATTGATGAAAAAAACCCACGCACCCAAAACCGGGAAATCCCTTCCGGAAAAATTTCCAAACTTTCGGCTCTCCTCTTTATTGGTTTGTCCTCGTTTATATTTATCTTTGCTAGTTTCTTTGTAAATAAACTAGCCTTCTTACTTTCTTTTCCAGCCCTCTTTGTTTTATTTCTGTATTCGCTCACCAAACGTTTCACTCTTTTTTGCCATTTGGTTTTGGGTTTTGCGATTTCTTTGGCACCTCTCGGTGCTTGGATTGCGATCACAGAAACCATCAATCTAGTCCCCATTTTATTTTCTCTAGGACTTCTTTTTCATATATCCGCCTTTGATGTGTTATATGCAATCCAAGATATGGACTTTGATGCGAAAGAAAACCTACATAGCATTCCCTCTCGTCTCGGCGAAACTAAATCAAGAGCCATTGCTGTTCTCCTCCATATCCTTTCTTTTGTATTTTTTATCTTTGCTGGAAGTAGCGCAGGTCTTGGGGTAATGTATTTTCTGATTCTATCTGTGATTGGAGTTTTAGTTCTGTATGAACATAAAATTTCTTATCAGTACAAATCTAAAGACTTGCCTATGTTGTTTTACCAAATCAATTCCTGGATCAGTGTGGTTTTATTCCTTGCGATTCTCTTTGATAAATGGAATGAATTTTTACTGAAAGTCTCTTCGGGAATTAGTTTCTAATGAAACTTGTAGTGGGCCTTGCAGGGGCCAGCGGTAGTATCTATGCCGCAAGATTTCTGCGAGCTTTGTCTGAAGTAGAAGGTGAAACTTATATTACAGCAAGTCCTGCGGCGTTACGTATTTTTTCCGAAGAGTATGAAACCAAAGTGGAATCTGCTGAAGACATCCTTTCTTTTGTAGAAACGAAATGGGAAACCAAACCCAAACACAAATTCCATGTTCGCAATTTTTTTGATATAGGATCTGACATTGCCAGTGGATCCAACCGTTGGGATGCGATGGTGGTGGTTCCTTGTAGTATGAAAACTGTGGCTTCTATGTCACAAGGTCTCACGGAAAACTTAATCGAAAGAGCCGCAGATGTATCTTTGAAAGAAAGAAGAAGGCTGATTGTGGTTCCGAGAGAAACTCCCTACAATCGGATTCACTTAAAAAATCTTTTGGCACTAGATGAAGCAGGGGCTATCATCCTTCCTGCTTCCCCTGGGTTCTACCAAATGCCAAAAACTTTGGATGACCTTGGCGATTTTATTGCAGGAAGGATATTCAATCTCCTAGGAATTGATCAAACTCTTTATCCTAAGTGGGTGGGGTAAAGTTTCTAAAGTAAGCGGTAGGTTTTCCATTCTCGCCTAAACAGACATAGGTGATGTCACTTTCGATCACTGCCGACATTTTTCCCGTTTGTGGGTTGTTGGTAATGGCCAAAGTCCGAGACGTGACTGAAGATTTTCCGTATTTTACGATTTTTCCATAGATTTGGATGATGTCTCCGGCCCGGGCAGGCGAGCGAAATACCACATTGTCCATACTCATCGTGACAATATTGGTATAACGAATTTTATTCATAACATACATTGCCATCCCCTCATCGATCCAGGAGAGCATTTTTCCCCCAAAAAGATTGTTATGGTAGTTCAAATCGTCAGGTTGGACCAGGTGTTGGGTGACCAGTTCCATATCGCGGAGTTTGTTCTGAATCGTGTCGACCATAAATACCAAAAAATATGTTTTCGATTTATTCGATACCAAAAACCCTAGAGAAAAGATTTCCGACTTATGCACTCTTATTCTCACAAAAACATTTTAGACACCCTCCAATTTTCCAAAGAGGACTTAAACTTCCTCATTGAAAAAACACAAAAGATGAATCTACTTCAGGAATCAGGGAAGGCCTTCGGAATTCTGAATGGAAAACTTCTCGCCTCCCTGTTTTTTGAAGCGAGTACCAGGACAAGGCTCTCCTTTGAAGCCGCCATGGAAAGACTCGGGGGAAGGCTAATCTCAACCGTGGGATTTCAGTTTTCTTCCATCTCAAAGGGAGAAACTCTTTATGACACCATGAAGATGATTGAGGCCTATGTGGACATCGCTGTCATTCGTCATCCCGTGGAAGGATCATCTCGGATTGCGGCAGGGGCAGTGAACATTCCTGTCATCAATGCAGGAGATGGTGCCGGCCAACACCCCACCCAAGCCCTTCTCGATTTATATACGATTGTTTCTGAAAAAGGAAAGATCGATGGACTGAACATAGCTTTCATCGGGGATTTGAAATACGGACGTACCATCCACTCTCTCATCAATCTTCTCCGGCATTACCCGGTTCATTTGTATCTCATCAGTCCTGAAGAACTGAGACTTCCCGAAAAATACAAAAAGAATTTGGAAGGGTTTCCTATGACCTGGGAAGAAACCACGGACATCAAAGCTTTTTGGGATGCCGATGTAGCCTATGTCACAAGGATCCAAGAGGAAAGATTCCCCGATCACAGAGAATACGAAAAACTAAAAGATATTTATAAAGTGAATAAGGAACTTGTCCTTGCTTCCAAAAAAGATACAACCATTCTCCATCCACTCCCTCGTGTGAATGAACTCTCCACAGATGTAGATGACCTCCCAAATGCAGCTTACTTCCGTCAGGCGAAGTATGGTGTGGTGGTCCGAATGGCATTACTTTGTCTTAGTCTCGGAGTGGATTTTGACTAAAAAGATTTGGACATTAGCGGAGGCAAGAGAAGTCCTACCACTCGTGCGAGACATCACAAGAGAATACTATTTAAGAGCCAGTGTTCTGGCTGATGATGTCCGGAACAAACTCCTCCCAGAAAATGTTCTAGAAGCCAAAGAAGAAGAAATAGGTGAGATTGTAAAACATTGGACCAATGAAATTTTGACAATGAATATTGATGTCAAAGGATTGTGGCTTGTTGATTTTGACCATGGCAGCGGGTTCTATTGTTGGACTTGGGGCGAAGAAGATGTGTTATACGAACACGGTTATCATGAAGGATTTAGATCGAGAAAACTCATAGAGGAAAATAAAGAAGAAGATGACTCAGATAAATGAAAACTATTTAAAATTGAAAGCAGGGTATTTGTTTCCGGAAATTGGAAGAAGGGTCAAAGCTTATTCCGATGCCAACCAAAATGCTAAAATCATCCGTCTCGGGATTGGAGATGTCACTCTTCCTTTGGCACCTACCATTGTGAATGCTATGGTTGACGCAGCCAAAGAAATGGGAAGCTCCCAAGGTTTCCATGGATATGGCCCAGAACAAGGGTATTCCTTTCTCATCCAAAAGATTATCGCACATGATTATACGGCTCGTGGGGTTCAAATCGCAGAAGATGAAGTCTTTGTATCTGATGGATCTAAATGTGACTGCGGAAACATCCAAGAGATCTTTTCTTTGGATAGTAAAATTGCCGTAGTGGATCCTGTGTATCCGGTTTATGTGGATACAAACGTAATGGCGGGTCGCACGGGGGAAGTCGGGTCTGATGGACGATATGCAAATATCATTTATATGCCTGCTACAGAAGAAAACAATTTTGAACCGGATTTTCCAAAAGAAAAACCAGACATCATTTACCTTTGTTATCCAAACAACCCTACCGGGATGGTGGCAACTAAGGCTCGTTTAACGGAGTGGGTGAATTTCGCCAAAAAAATCGGCAGTATCATTCTTTATGATTCCGCTTATGAATCCTTCATCCAAGATCCAGAAATTCCAAAATCCATTTATGAAATCCCTGGTGCCAAAGAAGTGGCTATGGAATTTAGATCCTTTTCTAAAACTGCGGGCTTTACGGGAACACGCTGCGCTTATCTTGTAATTCCAAAAGACTTAAAAGGAAAAACAAAAGGCGGGGAGGAGATTAGTTTTAATTCCCTTTGGAACCGTCGCCATACCACTAAGTTCAATGGAGTGTCATACGTAACACAAAAAGGAGCCGAGGCAGTTTTTTCAACCCAAGGGCAAGTCGAAATCAAAGAACAAATTTCCTACTATATGCAGAATGCCAAACTCATCCGAGAAGGATTGGTAAAGGCGGGGTACACCGTATTTGGGGGAATGAACGCTCCTTACATTTGGCTGAAAACCCCTAATGGACTCAAATCTTGGGAATTTTTTGACAAACTTTTGGGAACAGCACAAGTGGTCGGAACCCCTGGATCGGGATTTGGACCTGCGGGAGAGGGATATTTTCGACTTTCTGCCTTTGGAAAGCGGGAAGATGTCATTTCTGCCATAGAACGAATCCAAAAAATGTAAAATTTAGTCCTGGTTTTTCCTGTAGCTCCGATATATAAAACAAGGTAGAGCTATGGGAAAATGGAAATTCATCCTCTTTTTTGCAATGGTCGTGGGTCACATCTCACATATCAGCGCAGTATCTCCAGAACAAACAAATCTGGGGATTTTAATCTTTGAAAACAAAGAAAACTTAAATTTTATCAATGTTGCTCTCAGCAATTTGGCACCTTCCCAAGAAGAGGCGCAAAGCTCTGGCCAACCGGGAGCAGAAGCTCCAGCTGCAGATCCTTCCAAAAAGAATTTGGACTTTGATTATTTCAAACTCCTAAAAGCAGCCAACCAATCTGATTTTAGTGGAAACATGTGGTACTTACAAAGTAACTATGTGCATGGATTTCGCCAACTCCGCCAAGCCCAAGGGGAATTGAAAAGTATCTTTGAAATCGTTCTACAGAAATACATTGAAGATGCAAGGGCACTTCTTGAAGCAGCAGCTCCTACCATCATTCGTTCCAATGACAATAACGCCAAAGCATTGTTACGTTTAGGTTTTCGAGACTTACGTTCTTCCGAAGATCTTTACACTACAGGTCTTAACTCAAGCCCTCACCAATACCGATACAAACTGACTCTTTATAAAGAAGGGATTCTTAATTTGCGTCGTGCCAAACGTTTTGCTATCCTTGCGATGATTTATAGCAAAACACCGGATGAGGACAAACCAGAATACCAATACCGTTCTAACGAAGATTTGAAAGATGCTCGTAACGAAGAAAAACAACGTAACTACGAGAAGGTGAGAGATACTCTCATCAACTTCATTGAAAATAAAAGAATGGAAAGAACGATTGTCCCTCCAGGAAATCCTGATGCAAAACCTTTGGATCTTTTGGAACAACATGATGACAACTATGGTCTCATCACTTCCAAAAAATTAGATTTGTTAATGGAAGCCAATGCTCAAATCAAAGAGACAGAAGGGGCAAGACGTGAGTCAGTTCCTCCTATTCCTAAGTTTGATGAAAACGGAAAAGCTATCTACCCAGAAGAAAAGAAAAAATAATATGAAGTGGATTACCAGTGTTATCATCTTTGTTTTTACACTCTCACTTGTGGCCAAAACCACAATGTCTTATAGGGAACGTAAAAAACAATTAGATGGAAAAATAACACTGGTTCTCGATATCAAAGAACAATTGAAGTTGGAGCCAGAAATTGGTAAAACTTCCATTGAAGCCATTCGCACACAAGTGGAGGAGACCTACCGAGCTGGCAATCGAGTGGAAATTGAAAAAACTCTTTCTATTGCTGAAGGGGATCTTCTTGTTACCCAACGTAAACTCTGTTTTCCTATGGAAGAATCAGCAAATGGACTCTACCAAAAAGCCATGGGACAATGGATTCTTCTCGAAGGAGAAGATAAAACTGGTGCCAAACCTTTGGAATGGGATACTAAAGAAAAAATCCAAAGGTATCTTGTGATGGCAAAAAGTGAAAAAGACCATGCAAAGGAATACTTTTTGTCAGGGAATTACCAACTTTCGCTCCACACATACAAACGTTCGCTAGTTTACAGTCTTATGTCTTTACGATCGCAAAAAGTAGAGATCCCCGAAGAATACCAAACGGCAGATTCCGTTTGGGTCCAACCGATTTGGATGGGCCTTCATAAACAAAAGCAAAACACGATTCAAGAAAACTAAAAATTTCGATTTTCACTGATACTAAATCCCAAAGAATGACTGCTTAGTGAAGTTCGAATCACTCTATCGTCATTTTCTGCTGACAAGGGCCACCCACCTTCCTGTGATTTCGGAGGAGGGTGAGTTATTGGGCCTACTTTCCAAAGATCGTGTCCACCGCGAGTTGTCCGATTTGGGAAGAGAAAGGGAAGACCTGGACGAAATTCCCTTGGAAATCCTCGAAACAGAACTCCACGAAAACCTACTTTTATTTTTTAAAGAATCTACCCAGATCCCTGTCATTGGCCTGGACGGAGAAAAAAAAGACAATTGGGACAAACCTAGGTTCCTTGCCGCCTTTACTAAATTAGATTCTTCGCATATTCGCGATCCCAAATTAGAAGAAATCGAATCAAAACTCGAAAAAAAGAGAGAAAACGCTGACTCTGTCCAATGGTTTATGGAACTCATCCTCTCCCATTTTCCAGATGGGCTCATTGCCACGGACGTCACCGGTTCCACTGTTTTTTATAACGAAACCTTTGAGAATGACATTCTCACCAAACCATTGTTTCGTGATTCACTCCAGTTGGCGGAAAAATACCTCCACAATCTCAATAAAGAAGTTCTCGCATCTTATTTAAAAGACCATGATATGAGTTTGGGTAAGGATGCTGACACTAATGTTTTGTATGCGAACGTCACAGAACTTAGAGTTACACTTAGAATCGTTACTCTAAAAAAAGAAAAAAAGGTCTTTGGGTTTTTATACCATTTTTCTCCGTCTTCTTTTGCCAATCCAGCGGAGAATGGACAGTCTGAATTCCCGAATTTAGACGAAGCATTTCGTTCCAAACTTCCCTTGGAGTCAGTTTTGGAGGAAATGGAAGCACATTACATCCATAAGTCGCTGGGAAGAAATTCAAACAATATCTCTCATACAGCAACGGAGCTCGGTGTTCCAAGAACTACTTTGCAAAACAGAATTCGATTTTTAAAACTCTCGGAACGTTTCCGCAATGAAACCAAGGTGAAAACCGTGATCCCAAGAAAACGCTCGGAGAAACCAGATACAAAGCCAAAAAAAACAGCAGAGAAGAGCAAACCACTTCCCTCTAAAAAGGCCAAAATCCTTAAAAAATCAGTAAAATCTTTAAAATCGCAAGGCCCGGCAAAGAAACAGAATAAAAATCAAACCCAAGCGAGAAAAAAGACAAAAAAAAGACGTTGACGAAAATGAGGGAAAAACGATTTTTTCCTTACCGTTTGAGAAAACACCTCCGCACTTCGCTGTTTCCCTTGCATACTTAACTTGCACAAATGGTTTCCCAAATTTAATCAAATACTCTAACAATCAATGTAGAACAATCTATGGCATCACGCAAACAAGACGAAATTCAAGTTAATCCCCCCGAAGACCAAACCGAATATACAAACGGCATCATGGACCAAGAAGATGGTTCCGAACCACCAAAACAATTTAAGAAGAAAAAGGGCCGATACGAAGGTCCCATTCCTCCACCACTTGATTTAGTAGAACTCAAGAAAAAAAACATCAACGAACTAGCTGACCTTGCGAAAGGTTTGGGAGTGGAAAACACTCATGGACTAAAAAAACAAAATTTGATGTTTGCTCTTCTCCAAGCACAGACCGAAAAAGATGGTCAAGTGCATGCAGCGGGAGTGATGGAAAGACTTCCCGATGGTTACGGTTTCTTAAGATCACCTGACTATAATTATGTGCCAGGTCCAGATGATATTTATGTATCTCCTTCTCAAATTAAACTGTTTGGCCTTCGCACGGGTGATACAGTAACTGGGCTTATCCGTCCTCCAAAAGAAGCAGAAAGATTTTTTGCCATGCTTCGAGTGGAATCCATCAACGGTTTCCCAGTAGAAGTCGCTCAAAAAAGAAATTTATTTGATAACTTAACACCGCTTTATCCAGACGAAAGAATCAATATGGAGTTTGATCCAAGCCATTTGGACACTCGAGTCATTGATCTTATGTGTCCGATTGGAAAAGGACAAAGGGCTCTGATTGTAGCACCACCTAGAACGGGTAAAACGGTTCTTATGCAATCCATTGCCAATGCGATTACAAGAAACCACCCAGAAATCTTTCTCATTGTACTTCTCATTGACGAACGTCCAGAAGAAGTAACCGACATGGCTCGGCATGTGAAGGGGGAAGTGGTGAGTTCGACTTTTGATGAACCAGCACAACGCCACGTCCAAGTAGCGGAGATGGTCATCGAAAAAGCAAAACGTCTCGTGGAACATGGAAAGGATGTGGTCATTCTCCTTGATTCCATCACAAGACTTGCCCGTGCTTACAACCAAGTGGTTCCGACATCCGGAAAGATTCTTTCTGGTGGTGTGGATTCCAACGCCCTCCACAAACCAAAACGTTTCTTTGGAGCAGCACGGAATATTGAAGAGGGTGGTTCACTCACTATCATCGCTACAGCTCTCATTGACACTGGTTCCCGAATGGACGAGGTGATTTTTGAGGAATTTAAGGGAACGGGAAATATGGAAATCCATTTAGACCGAAAACTCGCTGACAAACGAATTTTCCCTGCCATCGACATCAACCGATCGGGAACAAGAAAAGAGGAACTCCTACTTCCGCAGGATACCCTCACTCGAGTCTTTATCCTCCGAAAAGTACTTTCTCCCATGAGTATCACCGAAAGTATGGAACTATTGATTGAAAAAATGCGCGGCGCGAAGACCAACGACCAATTCCTCGCCAGCATGAATACGAACTAAAAGGGCCACCATGAAAACTGACATACATCCAAAATACGTAGCTGCCAAAATCAAATGTGCTTGCGGTACTGTGATCGAAACTAGATCCACTGCCGGGGATATCAGTGTGGAAATTTGTTCCAACTGCCATCCATTTTTCACTGGAAAATCCAAACTATTGGATACAACAGGCCGCGTAGACAAATTCAAGAAAAAATACAAAATGAAGTAAGAGCACCTGCTCGCGTCCGTCTAATCATAAACAGGGGGAACACTCATGGCAGTAATGGACTTTGCTCGCTACAAAGAAATCAACGACCAAAGGATGAATTACCGTGAGATGGACGATGCTACCGTCGTCTCCTACTACCGCAACACAGGTTGCGGGGACGGATACCGCATTTATTTAAAGTTAAACGATAGTTTGGTTGTGGAAGACGCAAGTTACACCACAACAGGCTGCGGGTTCGGAATTGTGGCTCTTGCTATGGCCACCGAATACGCTAAAGGTAAATCCCTTTTAGAACTGAAAAACCTTACACCTGAAACTTTAGAAACTCTCTTTGAGTTTCCTGAAAGAAGAAAAAACTACCCAGAATCCGCTGTAGCTGCTCTCAAAAAAGCTGTAGAAGATTATGAATCAGGGCAAGGGGTTCCGAAAGAAAACCGTATCACAAAATCCCAAACAATGGAACTCCTTCATAACCAAGGCCATCTTCGGGAAGCCAAGTTATCCAGTGTTATGTTGGAAAAAGAAAAGTTGGATGGAGTGGATTTCAGCGGTGCTGACCTTCACAATGCCTTCTTGCAAAACTCTAGTTTTGTGGGAGCCAACTTTCAAGGTGCTAACTTAAAGGCTTCTTTTTTTAATGGTGCCGATCTAAGAAACGCCAATTTTCGTGGTGCTGACTTACGTTTTGCCAAATTAGCTTCTGCCAAGATCGAAGGTGCTGATTTTACAGACGCCATCTATGACATTGGAACCCGAGTGGATCACAGTCAAATGTACATCTTTGATGTCATGAAAAAGGCGGGTAAGGACCTCTATCTAAAAACAGAGGGTGAGGAATGAAGCCAGGCGATAAGGCAAAATTGACAAAACCAACATTCCTAAACAAAGGAATTTTTATCTTTACCGGTTCCACAGTGGAAATCAAAGAAATCCAATCAGACAAAGCTATTGTTGTTTATAATGATAAAGAAGGCTATCCCCACGATTTAGAGATGAATCTAACGGATTTGTCCCCTCTTTCATAAAGCCGATTTTCTTGACACAAATCCAGAGAATCGTAACGTATTGTTAATCCAACTATGTTGATTCTAAGCCACCGTCAGGAAAATCACCTGCTTCTATCGATCCAAAGGGATGTCCTGATGGAAAACTCGAGAGAGTTTTATCAAGAATTTGAGAAGGCGATTGAAAGTCAGAATTTTGGGAAATTGACGATGGATTTCCATTCTGTAAAGTTTCTCGACTCGAGTGGAATCGGAGCTGTGATCAAAGCATCTTCTGCCCTTCACAATCGTGGCGTAGAAATCTTCGTAACCAATTTGAATAAAAATCTAAACTCTGTGTTTCGTCTTTCTGGACTCAATCATATCCTTTCCATTTTGACGTTGGATGAATACCTTTCTAAATTTCCGGAGTTTCAAAAAACTCTAGAGGCATAAGCGTAATGAAACTCTATCGAATTTTCTCTCTCTTAGTTCTATCAATCACTTTGAATTCCTGTGCTTCAGGTGTTAAGTCTAGATCTTTACTTTTTCGCAGTAATGAATTTGCAATCTACACAGTTGCTCGAGATAAAATCAGCTTAAAGTCAGAAACCTCTGTTTCAAAGACATTCGCCCATCCTGTGGAAATCACAGAAGATAAGGTTCTAGATTTACTTGGGAACATTCGATTTCGTGAAGAAAGTTCTTACGGAGACGTAAACAGATATATCTTCGAAGAAAAAGAAATCAAAGAGTTCGCTTTGGATCTTGTCGATGGTTTGCAAAAATTAAAACCAGACCAACTGCTCCTTGTTATTTCTAAGTACAACCCAGTGCGGTCAGTAGTTTCCCATTATTCTAGAACAGGTTTTTATATCTGGTCTACTGAAACCTCGATAGAAATTCTTTTTGGGGAACTTCAGAAAGAAATTTCTTATGATGAACAAGGAAATTATTTTGACTGGTCCAATATTCCAGACATTCCTTTTGAACATTTTCCTCAATCCACATACATTCTGCAGGGTCCTGGTTTTTCTTTTAAAAAAGTCTCTGGCTTTCGCAATAAACATTGGTTAGTTTTCGATAAAGCAGATTTGGCAAAATTGAAATTTGAGAAAAGAAAGAAAACTACCATCCCAGAAGTGACAAACTCTGTTGATGCAGATCTTAAACCTGAAAAAAGAATTTCTCGTGATGAAGAAGAAGGGATTATCAACGGAGACTAAAACAATAGTCTTCGCTTTTAGTCTTCCTTTCTGATAACGGTTCTGTCAGTTTGAATGCTACCGTCAGTTCCTAAATAAAAATGAGTTTTCCCTATCAGGGAATTGATTCCCATGCGGTAGTTTTTTCCAGCACCAAAACTTAGGTCTACACCCGGAAATACTTCTCTTTCCACATCCACATAGGCTTCTGGATTTGGCTCGTAAGAGCCAAGGGCAGTTTCGAATTGTTTGGTTTGTGCTTCTAAAACTTTTGTGAATTTTTCGTTTGCATCTTTTAGTTTGGTGATGGTTTCTTTTTCTTCGAGTGTCAGATCTTTTTTCTGACTTTTTTCTACAAGTTTTGTAAGTGTTAGTTGGACTTTGTGAAGAGTGATTTCTTTGTCTGCAATTTCCTTTTTCATCCGATTGAGTTCATCAAGTAACTCCGGTGGAGTTCCAATTGCCACTTTGGTTTTGGTTTCCACTACGGCACCGAGTTTGGCACAGGTGAGAGAGTTTCCAGCAATGACTGTTCCTCCAATGACTTCTCCCCGGCCTCCTACAACGCGGATAAAATCTTTGGCAGAAAGTTCGGAATGCATGACTGCTTCTTCCACAAAGATACTCCCTTGGGCTGTGAGTTTTCCTTGTTCCACAAATTTGGCGTAGATATTTCCTTCAGATTCTATATAACCTTCGCCCCTTCCCATAAACCCGCCCGATAAAACAATATCACCTTTAGCTTTGAGAAATGCCTTACCTACAGAATTTCGGATGATGATACTTCCGCTTGTGGTTAAGGAAAAGCCATCTCCAATCTTTTCTTCTACGATGATGGTTCCAGGAAAATCAATATTGCCCGTGGAATAGTCAACGGCTTCTAGTTGGATCACTTCATCCACTTTGATTTCCCATGCTGTCGATAGAACGGGTCGGCCTGCGATTTTAGCGTACAGTTTGTCCCCTCTCAGTTCCACGTTTGGTCCCAGATTCCAATCGACTGTTTTTTCTTCTTGGTAAGGGATCATGGATCCGTTGACGGTTTTCCCAAACTCGCCTTTTTTGGGAGGGATTCGTTCGGCAATCAGATCCTCTGGTTTGACAGATTGGATGACTCCAATGTTTTTATAATCAATACGTCCATGTTCGTCCTCTTCTAACTGAGGTTTGTTGTCTGACCTAAAGTAAATTTTAATTTCTCCATCCTTTCCAGGAATCGGTGGATACCCTTTGGCGATCGTATAGGGAACAAAAAAATCTGGATTTTTTACCTGGTTTTGAATCACTGAATCAATAATCCCAACAGAGATTCCAACGGAAGCTATCTGTTCGCGTAACTGGTATTCGCTGAGAAGTGCTCCCCCATGTTTGGGTGGATGGAGAACCATTTTGGCTTCCATAAGATCTTCGGAGATTGTAATGTCCGCATACGAGCCTATCGGATCGCCTTTGGACCAGGTTCCAATTTCTACAGGTTTGTTCTCCGCTAAAGCTACGGCTCTTTTGATTTGTTCTGAGTTATAACCTTCAACACCAAAGAGTTGGACCCGTGCTAATACGTCTTTGTAATCTACTTTTTTTCCTTTGGGGCCAGGTTTAGTGATTTTTAATATAGCTTTGCCAGCGGAATTTTCGATTTGGAAGTAACCGTTTTCGTTCGCTTCTAAATCTTGGAGGATTCTATCTGTATAGGAGTCTGGGCCTGGCATTTAATTGTATTCTAATAAGTGAGAAACAACGTCTTCCTCTCCATTCGTTTTTAGTTCTAACTTGGGAGTCATAGAGTCGATTGTATTAATTAGAGTCAGCACTTCCTCAAATTGACAAGAAATTATTCGGGTGAGATCGATATAAGCCGACCGAAAGTAAAGATCGAGCGCATTGACCAAATAAAGATATTCAGCAAAATCACCACGATCCGTGTAAAGAATCGGAGTTTTTGCATAATAACATTCTGCGAGAATTCCGTATCCTGGTTTTGTGCAAACATAATCTGCAGCTGCTACGAGATCGGGATAGTGAGAAACTTCCGGCACCAAGATTCCCTCTGTTTGAATTCCCGGCACTCCATAAGCAACTAACTGGATGGATGGGTTGAGGTTTTTTGTTTGTAGCAGGGTCCCTTCCAAACCGTAAGCTCCAAAGGATAAAAGAATATAAGTAGTATCGTCTTTAAATCCAAATTTTTGTCTGGCTTGTAATTTGGAAAGGGTAGGTTTTCTTCCCACAAGACCGATGTTAGTTGAGTCTAAGAAAGTAGGCATGGGGCAAGAAAAAGGTAAAATGAGTGCTTCTGTGGCAAAGCCATATTCCACCTGCAACTGCTCACTTAAATTCCCAAAATAGGAATCGTCTTTGGCATAATTTTTATAAATAAAATCCCAAGTAAAGTTACCGAGAAATATACTTTGGATTCCTGTTTCTAAAGCAATGGTGATGGGAAAAGAAGAACTATCGGTTAGGATGATTGAGATTCCATTTTTTTTGCAGTATTCTGTTTCTTCTTTTAAAAGTTGGTTTTTGTTTTTTTCAAAGTCCTTTAGTTCTTCTTTCGTCGTTTGTAAATCAATGGAGAGAGAGTTTTTTTGCGAAACGCCGACATCCAGTTTAAGATCTCGTGTCTTTAATTTGGTATGGGTAAAACCTAAAAAGGAAATTCTTGTGCTTACTAAATGAATTTCTTCGATAAACTCTGACTGCAGTAGACGTTTGATGATATTTCCAGAGCGACTGATATGTCCAAACCCATGGCCAGAAATATAAAAATAAATTTTCATTTGTTTCTTTGTCGGATGGATTCGTATAAAACGATTCCGCACGACATGGCTAGGTTGAGTGAATCTGCTTCTCCGAACATGGGTAAGTGGAGAGTGTCATCAGAAAGTTCCTTGGCATCATTACTTAGGCCGTATTGTTCACTTCCAAAAAGAAATACGGATTTCTCTTTCATATTGATAGATGTATACAATGTTTTTCCTTCCGGTGTAACGGCATAACGTTTGTATCCTTGGTTATGAAACTTGGTAAGGACTTCTTTTAATTCTCCAATATAAACTGGTAAAGTAAAGATGGTTCCGGTACTGGCACGAACTACGTTGGGATTAAAAAGATCAATTCTAGGATCGGTGACAATCACAAGGCCCACTCCAGCACCTTCTGCAGTTCGTAAAATAGTACCTAGGTTTCCTGGTTTTTCTACACCTTCAATGATAAGGATGGGATTAGTATCCAACGATTTAATTTTTTCCCAAGGGACTGTGGCATCGGGTGTTTCCGCCACGGCAATGAGTCCATCGGGCCTATCTCTGTAAGAAATTTTTTCAAAAATTTTACGAGGAAGTTCGAAGACGGGACAATGGACTGACTGGATCAATTGTTCTTCGTTTTCGCCTAAAAAACATTCAGGAGAGATAAATAAACTTGTAATGCTGACCGGTAAACAAGGGATAGGTGACGTAGGGTTACTTGCGATTGCTTTTTTGATTTCCCGATACCCTTCGATAAAGAATTTCTTTTCTTCATCTCGGTTTCTTTTTTCTTTGAGTCCCGCTACCCATTTGACCTTTGGATTGGAAAAACTAGTGATGTATTGTCTTCTGTTTGGCATGGGGCTTACAAAAAATGTTTTTTATTTGGTGAAGAAAGTACAAAATCCAGCCGGGTATTTTTTTCCCGATCTTTCCGGAATGAATAACTCCGATGTTTGGTAGATCCCTTTGGTTTTGATTCTGGAAGACAAGATCCTTTCTAATGTTAGGGGACTAAATCCTTGGCTATGACAACTGAGAATCACAAATTCTGGTTTGGAATCTGATAGTTCCATAAGGGCATCCATAAGTTCCGATAAGTTCTCTTCAATCTTCCAAACTTCTCCTTTGGAACCACGACCAAAACTCGGTGGGTCAAGAATGAGGCCTTGGTATTTTTTCCCCCGTTTGATTTCCCTACGGATAAATTTCATTACATCATCCACAATCCAACGGACTGGTTTCGAATCGAGTCCGGAGAGTTTTGCATTTTCCCTAGCCCAGTCCACCATTCCTTTGGATGCATCCACATGGCAGACACTCATTCCGGCATCCAAACAGGCAAGAGTGGATCCACCCGAATAAGCAAATAGGTTTAAGACTTCGAGGCCTTGTTTCTTTTTACCAATCTCTCGGATGCGGTTCCAATTGGTTTCTTGTTCTGGGAAGAGGCCAATGTGACCAAAAGGAGTGAGTTTGATTTTGAAGGTTAAGTTAGAAAATTCTATGGTAAAACTTTCTGGAACTTTCTTAAGAAAATTCCAATGTCCGGCACCGGAATCATTTTTGATGTACTGTGCATGGAGGTCGTTCCAAATTTCAGGAGTTGCTTTTCCATAAGCAGAAGTAGGGGAAGAACGATGGAGTTTGTAACCACCTACAATTTCCAATTTGGATAAATCACCTGAATCCAAGAGTTCGTAACTTTTTGTCATACCAATTCCAGAAAAATAAACGTTAGGTCGTCGTCCCACTCTTTTATTTCGGCTTTAGAAAACGACTCTAAATCCTGGATGAGTTTGACTTTGAATAGATGGTTGGGCAGTTCCCGGTTGGTATGTAAAAATTCCAATAATCCAGATTCCCCATACATTTTTCCTTCTGGATTAAAACATTCCAAAACTCCATCACTTAGAATAAGGATTCTGTCCTTGGGCTCGACTCTGTAGGTAATTTCTTCGATTTGAATTTCGGGAAAGACTCCAATGATTTTTCCTTTGGGATGGACTTTGATGATCTCACCACTGGCTCTCTGGAGATAAGCACTGGGGTGGCCTGCACGTCCAAACCGCCATACCTTTGTAGATGTATTGAGATAAACATAAGAGGCTGTTACATACTGAGGATTGCAGTTCCCGTATAACACGCGGTTCATGCCTTCTAAAACTTGTTTGGGGGAGGAGATATTATCCTTTTGGGTGGTGAAGGCCACTTTCCCCATGGCAGAAATGAGGGAGGCCGGAATTCCATGTCCAGAAACATCGCAAAGCACAATGCCTATTTCATAAGGATTGGGCGAGAAGTATTCATAAAAGTCACCACCCACGTCTTTCATCGGTAAGATATAAATTTGGATTTGTAAGTTCGTTACATTGGGAATGGTTTTCGGAAGGGACTGCATGAGAATGTCCCTAGAGATTTTTCTTTCTTTTCTAAGGCTTGTGACTTGGGCAAGGGCCATATCTTTTTCTTGGCGTAACAATTGGATTCGGTCTGCCAAGGCGAATGCAAACAAAGTAATGTCGGCAAGAGATGCGATAGGAAATAACATCTCTTCTAAAAATGGATTGGAAGGAAGGATCCCAAATTTGAGTAACCCATAGACAATGCATGTAAGAAGTAGTAATACAAAGGCGATAGCAAAATAATAAAAGGAGCGAATTCGCCTCCAAATTCCCCAGACAAGAACAATCAGTAAACTGATGCAGATCAAAACTGAAAGCCAACTCACTCCGATGGATGATTGTGAAATTCCACCAAACAAAGCGACTGCGGCATTTAGTAGGGATAAAATTCCCAAAACTTGATAGAAGCGAGCCACTTTCGGAATTCGGGCTTTCAGTTTTAAAAAATGGGACGTGAATAAAACAAAGAAAAAAAGGCAGATACTAAAGAAAGCAGGGATACCAATTCGTTTCCAATAATAAGAATCAGGAACAAAAAAATACCCCCAAAAACCCAAAAGTGAAAGTTGACCGAGCCCAAAAAACAAAACATAGCCAATATAATAGAAATAATTTCTATCTCTTACAAAAAAGGCAATTGCAAGATTATATAGAATGATGATTCCTAAACTTCCAAAAAATAATCCGTAGATCCATTGGGTAATGTAATCTTCTCTTTGGAGATTTCTTTGGTTAGTAAAAACAAAAGCAAATTGTAGAGAGATGTCGGATCGAATGGCAATGAGAATGGTTTCTTTTTCGTGTCCAATTCGAAAAACAAAATTCCTATGCGGAATTTCTCTTTGGAATACGGGTTGGATATGACCTGACTTGGACACTACATAAGTATTCCCATCATTTTTGTGAAATAGTTCCACAGAATCAATGTTATGTGCTTGGACCAGAAGTAATGGATATTTGAGGGGATCGGGAAAATCTTTGGGATCTAGTTTTAACCAAAGGGTACCTTTTAAAAAACCAAAATTTACAAAATCATCGGTTACTTTAGTAAATTCTCCAATTTTTAAAACAGATTCAATAGGAACAGAAGAGGTGGAATCTATCCAATAAGTGAATTTTGTAGTGTAGATGATTCTTTCCCCAATGTCGCTTGGTGTTTCTGAAAGAATTGGCTTTGTAAAAGAGAGAGAGGAGAGTAAAATTAGAAAAAGGATTCTTTGCCGAGATTTTTTTTTCAATTTATAGGTCTGGGACAGGGGATCATTGATCATTACCCCTGTCCTTATTTCATTTAGGTTTTAAGCCTGTTTTTTTGCAGTTTCGTAAGAAATTTCTTGTGGGCCAGTGTAAATTTGTCTTGGTCGACCAATTTTTAAACTTGGGTCTTCAATCATCTCTTTCCACTGTGCAATCCAACCCGGAAGTCTTCCCATAGCAAACATCACTGTAAACATGTTGGTAGGAATTCCAAGAGCTCGGTAGATGATCCCAGAGTAGAAGTCAACGTTTGGATAGAGTTTTCTTTCTACGAAGTATGGATCGTTTAGTGCTGCTTCTTCCAATTCTTTAGCAATGTCAAGAAGTGGGTCTTTGATCCCAAGTTTGTTTAGAACTTTATCACAAGCTACTTTGATGATTTTGGCACGAGGGTCAAAATTTTTGTAAACTCGGTGACCAAATCCATTCAATCGGAAACTGGAGTTTTTATCTTTGGCTTGTTCTACGATTTTTTTAACCGAGAGTCCGCTTTTTTTAATTCCTTCCAACATTTCCAATACTTCTTGGTTGGCTCCCCCGTGACGAGGTCCCCATAGTGCAAGGATTCCAGCAGAAATCGCACCATACAAGTTGGCAAGAGATGACCCCACCAAACGCACAGTAGACGTAGAACAGTTTTGTTCGTGGTCTGCGTGAAGGATGAGAAGTAAATTCAAGGCAGAAACAATTTCTGGATCGATGTGGTAATCTTCCGCAGGAACCGCAAACATCATGTTCATAAAATTAGATGCATAATCTAACTCGTTGAGCGGGTGGATGATAGGTTGACCTATGGATTTTTTATACGCATAAGCGGCGATCGTTGGGAACTTTGCAAGGAGTCGAATGATGGAGATTTCTCTGTGTTCCTCATTCATTGGATCATAACTATCTTGGTAGTATGTAGATAAACATCCCATCATACAAGACATGATTGCCATCGGGTGTCCATCTTTTGGAAAACCGTTAAACAGGCGTTTGAGATCCTCATGGATCATTGTATGATTAGTAATGGAAGTATTCCATTCTTTTAGTTGTGCGTCGTTTGGAAGTTTGCCGTAGATGAGTAAATAAGCTACTTCAGTAAAAGTAGACTTAGCGGCTAAATCATCAATAGGAATTCCACGGTAACGTAGGATCCCTTGTTCTCCATCGAGAAAGGTAATCTCACTGGTGCAAGCACCTGTATTTAAATAACCGGAATCAATCGTAACATAACCGGACAATTGGCGGAGTTTAGTAATATCAATTGCCTTCTCGTTTTCACTTCCTACTAAAATCGGAAGTTCGAACTCTTTTCCATCCACTTTCAGAATTGCCTTTTCGGACATATCTTCTCCTGTATATCTCTGTCTATTTCAAAGGATAGACAGAGGAAAGGGTGGGGAAAAGCCATTTTTTACAACTTATGGTATTTTTTCATGATGTCATAAGCGTAGAAGTTCGAAACCACGATGCGACAGTAATCTCTTGACTCTTTGTAAGGAAGGTCTTCTAAAAAATGGTTAAAATCACCGGAGTAAACGGACTTCTTCCATTTTCGCAAATTTCCAGGTCCACCGTTGTAGGCAATCGATGCCCATTTTAATTCATTCCCGTTGGACTTCAAAAGATAGGCTAAAAATTTTGTCCCCAACCGGATGGAGGTTTCCGGATCGTAGAGGGAGTAGGAGGTGACCCCCATCCGGGATGCCAACTCCCGACCTGTGGCTGGCATAATTTGCATGAGGCCCCGCGCGTTGGACCTCGAGGTAGCCGTTTCCTTAAAAAAGGATTCTTGTCGCATGAGAGCATAGACCTTATCTTCAGAGATATCGTTTTCATTGGCGTAACGAGAGACAATACTTTGGTGAGGTCTAGGATAGATCCGGACAGAAATAGACGTTGGGAGAAGGATGGGATCATCGGGGATAAAATGTCTTTTTAGTAATGACCTGGTATGAAACGCAGTATAATATGTGTTATAAGTTAGGTCGCCGATACCTACTAAAATCTCATCCTTTTCTTCTTCGGAAAGATTCTCCCTTTTTACGTGAAAGTTGACAAGACTTAGGCCCAAACTATCTTCTCCGACGCGGAAGTATTCTTTGGCAAGATTCAAAAGTTTATGTCCTTGGATCCTTGAGCTCATCCCTCCGAGTTTATTTCCTAATTCATAAGAATCTTTCGGATACACAAATCCTAAATTGCGGCCCAGGATGGCATAGGATTCTTCCGGAATTCCTGCAGTATAAGAAAGGTATTCAAAAAGATACTCTTTGTTATACGTGGGATTGTCTGGTTTGTTTGATTCTTTGATGATGGATAAAAATTCTTCACGGATCACACGTGTGTAATAAGAGCCTGGGCAAAGGGCATAATAACGTTTGAGTTCTTTTTTTAATTTTTCTATGTCACCATTTTCTTTCAAAGCACGTAAATACCAATAGACCAATCGGCCCTTAACGGGGAGGTTTGGAATTTCAGCAAGAGCTCTTTCAAATTTTGCAATAGGAGCGTAGTCTGATTTTTCCCCTTTTCGATCCACAAGGTATTCGATGAGTCGGTCTTGGTAAAAAAGGTTAAAGGGATACTTTCCTAAATACAAAATTAGATTTTCAAAATACAACTCCCTATCCCCCAAACGGTCGTAAGATGCGGTGAGTACTCGGTAGTATCCTGCATCTTTTCCTGGAAATGTTTTTAAAAGTTCAATGGCCGCTTGGAATTTGTTTTGTTGGTACAAAATATCGGCAAGGGAGACGATCCATGAAGAATCCATATCCACAAAGATTTTGTTGGAACGTAAAACTCTAAATAATTCGTTTGTTTTCCCTGTTTTTGTTAAAATAGAAGTTAGGTGTTTGAAACCTTCATAATAAGCAAGTCTTGAGGAAAATAGTTCGGGCCTAGTGCGAAACAATGCTTCTTTGTCATTATGACTGATTGCTGGAAGAAGAAGGGTGATCTCGGATGGGGCCAGTTGCAAAATACTTCCCGAACCTTTATATTTGGACCAATCAGCAGCAACCATCTGCACTGTGGAATCAGAAAGTCCTTCTCTTTGTAGAAGATTGATCCATTCTTCTACAGCTGCCTTTTCATCACCTAATATGAGTTTTGCTTTTCCGTATCTATATTGTGTGTCCCCCGTGAGGAGGTATCTTCTGTGGGATTCTTGGATGGAGTTAATTTTATCTAAAATCTCTTTCCATTGGTTGTTTGCAGCAAGGAGGCGTACCAGTTCATCCAAGAGGCGGCGACAAATGGGATCCTCTTCTAAGTTCAATCGGTTTAGAAATTGGATTCTTTCGGCAGGGGTAAGGTAGTTTCTTTGGGTAATTTCTGTGTATAACTTCCAATAACTCAGTTTGAATAGAGTGGTTTGAAAGGGCATAGTTTGTGTAAGGATTTTTCTTACTTCTTCTTCCGAAGATTCTGCGACAAAAACGCCGCGCACGAGAGAAATCAAATACCGAAATCGTTTCTCCTTGTCCCCGTTAGGTGATTTTTCGTGAAATTCGATAAGGCTATACACTTCACTTTCGCGAGAAGGATTTGTATTTCTAAAATGGTTTTCGATTTGCCCCCACTGGTGGGATTTGATTAGATATTGAAGGTCAGTTTCCGCAAATAGGGATGTTGTGAAAAAGAGAAGAATTCTACTTGCTAACCAAAAATGCCTCATGCATACTTCCTATGATTACGAATTTAGAGAGGGAAGGTTCCTCTCCTTATGAGCTTACAAACAGAATACAAACTGCAATGGCCGGAATATCGTATCGAATTCCACAAAAGGCCCGAACTTCCTAAAACGGCCACACTTTCCGAACTCTGGCCTAGTTTACGTGCCTTCTTTTCTGGCAATCAGTCTCGTTTTGCAAACTATCTCTACTATTTATCGACCGATTTTTCTGGAGGGTTCAGCCTTTGTTCCTTTTTGGGGGAAAATGAAGTCGCCAATCGGTTCCGAGACCCGCAACTTACCACCCCTTCGCCGTTCCCGAGCCAGTCTTTAGACAAAATTTGGAAACTTTGCCAAAACCGAGAGTTTGAAGAGATGGAAAGAGAGGATTGGGAGCTTATCGGATTTGGGCTTTTGTATTCAGGTCAAATTGCAGAGTTTCGCAATTGGGTCGTAAAAACCAAAGAATTCTTTGGTCAAACTGATGATAATCGTAGGTTTTTGTATTTACTTGGTTGGGAATTTTCTGAACTGCCTTATGAAAATTCCATATTGCATACGTTAGTTGAATATGTCCGAGGAAACAGGGAAACCTTAAATTTCAAAACTCTCACCGATGCGGTAACTCTCGATTCCCATTGGCAGATCTCTGGAGTTCTATTTCATGCGATTGAAATGGGATGGTTTAACGGTGACGAAACATTTCGATTTTGGAAGTTCCTAATAGGTTTTTATGAGGAATGGGAAGATTGGGAAAAACAAAAATTTCGCTCGGTTTCTCTTGGAAAAATTCCAGCCTTTCCTGCTTTACGTTATGCGAAGCGATACTTTTCTGAAGAAACTTTTTTAAGTTACAGGGAAGATTTAGAAACTAGTCTTCACGGAGATTGGACTGTTAACAACGGATTTGGATATGAATTGTCTCATGAAATGGATCCGTTTGTAGAAACGGTAGTTCGCTTTCGAAATGAAGGAATCCGTTACGAAGATGATTTGAAAAACGAATTACTTCTTAAACCGTATTCTTATTTTGTCAATTTACAATTGGCTTCTATCGCTTTTGTTAAAAAGGAAAATGACAAGTTTCTAAGCTTTTATAAAAAAGCCGGCCGACTTAAGTATTTGCCTTTGGCTCTCAATTTGTACTTTCGAGTATTAAAAGTTACTGGTGATGAGATTCTAGGTTCTTCCATTGAAAGAACGCTCGTTGCGTCTGGTGAATCTGTAAGTATTCCGGAAGGTTGGGTATAAGATGCCACTTACTCAAGAACAGATTATGGAACTCTCCAAATTGCAGAAAATGCTAAGGAATTTGGAGAAAATTGAAAGAAATGCAAAAAATGATCTGCAAAAGGAACGTGTAGCCTTTGATATAGAACGTTATAGACGCCGTATGCAAGAGGTTTCCCCTGAAGGAATACCAGATAACTTAGAACAGACGATGCGTAACGCAAAAACCAGAGAGGAAAATCCAGAAAACCTCAAACATAAAGTTATATCTCAATATCCAGTAATGAAAATATCACCCAATTCGAATGATAGCGAAATCAATCAAATCGGAACGCTTGTGAATATTATCGATTTAGAATATATTCCGATCCTTGGGGATGGTCATATTAAATTTGATTATTCACATGCGACGGAAAGGGATTCTGTTCTTAAGTATATGGAGAACTTGCGACGAAACATGAAGATATTGGTGGAGACTGTCGAAGAATATGCAGCTGCCGACAAACAAGAGTTTCGTGAGCAGCTCTCTCGGATGAAAAACAAACAGTCCCGAATCTTCATCGCTGAATCTTTCGAAACCCTTGGTAAATTCCGAGATTTCCTCACTGCGGTGAATAAAGACATCAAAGATGGGAATAATGTGATTATGAACATGGAAGAACCGATTAAATTCAATCCTAGGTTTGAAAAGGCCACAGTTTTGGAAGGTCGTTCGATCATGGAAGGGCTTCGTGAATTTCAGGAATTTGCAGAAGAGGCTTGCGATTTGATTCGACTCCCGTCTTTTCGAGGCTAAAAAAACCTTTTCATTCCCAGGGGGAACGAGGACACTGTGAAAAATCACATTCACGGACCCGTAACAGCATGGCATTAGTCAAAAATCAGACCGAAGTTACCAATTCAACTATTGGTGAGAATTCTTACTTCAACGGTAAATTCTTTATCAATGGATCCTTAAAAATTGACGGTAAATTCGAGGGAAAATCCCTCCAAGCCGAACACCTCTACATTGGTGTTACCGGAAAGGTCAAAACCAACATCACGGCTGCCAGTGTCATCGTAGAAGGAATTGTGGCGGGAAACGTAACTGCAAGAAACCGCGTGATGCTGCTTCCTACTTCGAAAATCCTTGGCGATATCAAAACTCCGGAACTCATCATCCAAAATGGTGTGATCCTGGAAGGACGTTGTATGATTTCCAACGACCTCAAACACAGTGCAAAAGACTTAATCGAATTGGAATACTCCAAAGATTCTTTAAGTGTTGAGAAAATTTTTGGGAAACAACCAAACGCAAAAGAATAATTGAAAACCATTCTGATTTCGGAAGGCGATCCCACAAGTATCAACTACGAACTTTTGGTTTCCGCCTTCCCATTGTTGTTATCCTTAGGGAAACGCCACCGGATCTATCTTATCCGTGGCCCCCACAATCTCACGGTCCCCTCGCTACCAATCCTAACCAAACCGAGTGCTGCCCCCGGATTCTATTCTCTCCCTTGGTCGGATTCTAAAAAATCACGTAACTTCACACTAGGTAAACCTTCCGTTACCTCTGGTAGAATGGCCTACGATTCCCTTCTTGCCGCGATGGACTGGCAAACGGAATTAGGGGCCGATCTTATCACCCTTCCTCTTTCGAAGGAGTGGGTCGGGAAAGCCGGCGTCAAAGGGTTTCGGGGCCATACAGAAACCCTAGCCGAATATTACAAACGACCTACGTTTATGATGATGTCCGGTGAGAAATTAAACGTAATTCCCTTAACCACCCATGTTCCCCTAAAAGACGTGGTGAAAGAATTGAAACGTTTTTCTTGGAGCGAACTTTCCAAAGCTCTCGCACGTTCGCAGTTTTTAAAAAATCCAAAAATTGCTTATTTAGGACTAAATCCTCATGCGGGGGAAGGTGGAAAGATTGGGGACGAAGAATCGACCATTTTGGCTGGCGGCGTTAAGGTTTTACGAAAAGCAAAGTTTTCGGTGGAAGGGCCCCTTTCTGCAGATTCTGCTTTTTTGCCAGGAGCCAAACCGTACGATTTGTATTTGGCGGGGTACCACGACCAAGGACTCATTCCATTTAAATTGCTTGAAGGGAAGAAGGGAGTCAACATAACCTTAGGACTGAATTTTACGCGGCTTTCCCCGGACCATGGGACAGCCTTTGACATCGCTGGAAAAGGGGTCGCAGATCCCACAGGACTCATTTCCTGTTTAGAACGACTGAACGGAGACGAAAGAAAAATAAATTCATGACACTATTGGAAACCGTTGCCTTTCCTGTTTTATTCATTTGGTTTGTGGGCCTGCTTCTTACTCTCTTCCGAAGAGATTTGGAGCCACACTGGAAGTTTTTTTTCTTTCTTGTATTTTGTTTTTATCTGGTTCAATTCTTCCCGGAATTTTGGGAAGGGGTGGCCCGTTGGAAAGAAAATCCAAAAGCAGAAGCCCTCCTTTGGATCTCCGCTATGGGAAATTCGATCTATGTATTTTTATTCTTTTTATGGCCTCTCGTTCTCATTCGAATTTATTATTCTGCATCCAATAACTTAAGTAAAACCTTGATCCCTGCACTTGCTTATGGGACAGTTCTGTATTGGGCATTATTTTTTCTTTGGACCATGTATTCCAAAGAGTTCAATGGTTGGCTTCATCAAATATTCACAAATAAGTAATTAGAAAGGGCATACAATGGCAGTTCCATTTATAGATATCAAACGATTTGAACCAGGATTTTTGGACACCTGGAATGAAAAAGTAAAGTCCATGTCACTAAACGCACAGTTTATCGGCGGAAACGAAGTTTCTGATTTAGAAGCAGGGCTTGCCACTTGGGCGGAAACAAAATATGCCATTGGTTGTGCTAATGGAACAGATGCATTGCAACTTGCTCTTCGTGCTGTGGGCGTGGGTCGTGGTGATAAAGTTTTGTTACCTGACTCAACTTTTTGGGCAACCTTTGAAGCTGTTGTGAATGTGGGTGGGGATCCTTACACCATTGATACAAATCCAGATGATTTACAAATGGACTTCCAAGTTTTCCAAGAAGCCGTAGAAAAAGTAAAACCAAAGGCTGCTCTTGTTGTCCATTTGTATGGTTGGGGAACCTCAGAGATTGAAGAACTTCGTAAATTTTGCAAAGAAAAGAACGTAGCTCTTATTGAAGATGGAGCACAGTGTTTTGGAGTGAAGTTCGATGGAAAGTCACTTTACAAAGACGCATTAATTTCTACCACTTCCTTCTACCCGGCGAAGGTGTTAGGTGCAGCTGGTGATGGGGGTGCTGTGTTTACAAACGATGAAGAGTTATCTGTTGTGACTCGCCGTTTAGTCAACCATGGAAGAACATCCCACTACGAACATGGACTTGTAGGTTGGAACTCAAGACTTGATTCGCTGCAAGCAGCATTCCTCAATTTGTCTTTAAAACACCTGCAAACACGAATTGATTCTCGTAAAAAATCACAAAACGTATACTACAAAGAACTTCCAGGTCTTGGAATTGGTGTGATCCAACCGCCGAAAGGTTATGAGGAAAATGGTTACTGTAACGTGACTTTGGTGGATCCAGAAGTGCGTCCCAAAATCGAAGCAGTTCTCAAAGACAAAGGAATTGGATTTGGAAATATTTATCCAGGAGCCATGTCCGACCAACCGGGTGCGAAACCATATCTAATCGAAAGATTTGGAAAGGATGGCAATGCTCGTAGGATCTCTAAATCTGTCCTGAACTTTCCACTCTTTGCTTATATGACAGATTCTGAGTTGGATGAAGTGTTTAGTGCCATAAAGGCGTATAACGCGACCAAATAATGGAAAAGTTTAGAGTCGGAGTATTTCTATTCTTTTTACTCATATTAGCGGTGCTTACTTTTAGTTTATCTAAAAGTTGGCGCCTCTATGATGATGGGTATGAAGTCACAGTAGAGACTCCTGAGTCTAAAGAAAAGGACAATAGCCCCGAACCTACCGATAGTTTAGATTTAGAAGATGGGAATGGGAAAATTTATTGGAAACAATATTTCATCTATCCTCATGGCCTTGTTACTGAATCGGGTGGATTTGGCCCAGATGGAATTCTTTCACATGCTAGGAATTTATACTCTATCAATTTAAAAGATGGAAAGGTACAAAAACTCTTTCCTCACGACGTGTATATCTGGGATTTTTTTGCTGGAGATTTTGCTAAAAAATCTGTTTCCAATACTATTGATGATCCCAAAGAAGATGTCCTTGCTTTGGAAAAAAAAATCATCATCTTAGCCGTTACAGAAGATAGCAATTTAGATGGAGTTCTAAACTATAAAGACCATAAATTGGTTTATCTTTTTGATCCAGAGACTAGCGGACTGGAAACCGTTCTACCAGTAGGATTCCATTTCCGAAAGTTGGTTTACAACTCTTTAAGAAATCACCTAACTTTGATTTTGGGAAAAAATCCTGATAAACAAATCAATAAAAGAAGAAAACTTCCCGAGCCGGAGATCAAACTACATATCTTCGATTATGATGCGATTACAAACAAGGGAATACTTAGTGGATCTTTGGAAGCTTTGACTGCCCCTGCGGTGAGTCCATAACCAAAAAATCATTCACCCCAGACTTGTACGCAGTCTTCATTTACAATTCCTAATAATGTTTTGTTTGTAAATTCCACGGCGGATATTTTTTTGATATCTGCTTTTTCCGCAGCATCTCTGATATTTCCGCCCCGTTTGAAATAATACATATTGATATAGAGATAGGAGTTTGTACAAGACTTACCCACCTTTAATACTCTACCTTCTGCTAAACTTCCCGCAATTCCAGGGTTCCCATTTTGAGAACCATCACGAGAACTATGAGTTTCGTTGATCACAAGTGCTACAAAAGGAACTCGGTACTCCGGTATACAATTTGAAATAAACAAGATAGATAGTGTGGAAATTAGTTTAAGGACTTTTTTCGCCATGCACATAGGTACAATACTTCCCATAAATAAATAGAAATTCAACGATGTGATGGTCAATGTATGAAATCTTAGAAATTCCATTTTCTTTGGCAATGCTGCCAGCACCCGCATTCCCCCATGAGTACAATCGTAGGAAATGTTGAACACAGCCATTGGCAGATTTTTCTACCTTCACTTTATTTTCTGGATCAAAGTCTCCATCAAAATGAACATTGGAATACAAAATACCCGGAAGAGGTTTATACACTTCACCATAAAAGCAGGTAAACGAAGTAGACAAACATAGTAGCAAAAGTATAAATCTGATCATTCAATTTCTCCCGTGAGGATAAGGCAATGTCGGATGATAAAAAAAGTTAAAATCGAATGAACTTGGATATCGATAGAACGAATTTTTGTGATTTTGGAGACTCGTTTTGCTTCTTCGATACTAGCATCTCCTGTGGATACTAAAAACAAATAAGAGAAAGCACATGCCTTTCCTTGAACATTTCCTTCAGCCTTGCCTAATTTACCAGGATAGTTATCCTCCCGATACAAGGAGCCTAATCGGCAATTGATGGTTAACAATGCCGAGACTAACAAAAGTAGTATGGGATAGGTTCGGGTCATCTTTGGTCTTTACTAATGTTGTCTAAGTTGAAGATGACTCCAAATTGAAATCCTACTTGGTCAAAAGATTCGGATGAAAAACTATTGGATTTTAACATTCGTTTCATTCCGTGAATTTCGATCATAAACCCAAATTCAGGTGTTAGGTAGTAGTTGATACCTGCAGAGGCTCTCCCACTCACACCTGTCCCTGGTGCGGTTAAATTTTGAAGGTACAAATTGGAATAACCTGTGGTTCGGTAAGATGCATTGAAATTTACAAAGCCAACTTCCAAACCAACAAATGGATCAAATCTGTTTTTTGAAAGGAAATGATAGTTTAGGCCGAGTCCATAAACTTTATCAGAATATAACGTATATTTCGTGGGAGTTGCTTCGAGATATGGGGAATAACCTGCTGAATTGGTACGATCTACATAAATCAATTGTTCCAATCTTTCCCCTTTCACAGTCGTTGTGGCATAGGAAATAGAAATGCCAAGATGGTCAGTGACACCGTATTCAAAAGAAATTCGACCTGTTCTCCCTGTTTCGATTTTTCCATCAGCGATCGGTAAACTTGGGGGAATATTCACGGATCCCAGAAGTTTTGTCGGTAATATTCCGACTTGGGATTGGCTTTTTAAAGAGTTCTGCAGAGATGTTTCTCGTTTGGTAATGCTACCACCCGAATAAACGGTATCCCCACCTTGTAAGTTCAAATAAAACCCACCTTGATAAAAGCCTATTGGATATTCTTGCCTGGGAGTTGGGGTTTGAGAATATACTGGAAATGGGAATCCACCAATAATGGATATCATGCAGAAGAGATAACCAAAGTTAGAAACGATTTTCATGGTGAAGAGATTGTAACGGCTGCTTGATGGTATGTCAATAGTAAAATTCAATACAGTGTTTGCGGTTGTACGTCTGTTAGTAACGAAAAAAGCCTTGAGATTTCTCCCAAGGCCTCATTCAAAACAATCTTAATTTGTAGTGGGATGATCTATCTTTAGGATAGGGCATCCTTGACTAAATCTTCTTGTTCTTTTAAGTGTGTGACCACGTGACCACAAGCAGGACTTGGGAACTCCGAACGACCTGCATAATGCAAACGTTTGTTCTCCGGCATTACTGCTTCAATCCGATCGCGAACAAAGAACCATGCTCCTTGGTTTTTTGGTTCTTCCTGAACCCAAACAAACTTTTTCAATTTTCCGTAACTGGTAATCATTTGTTGGATATGGTTTTCTGGGAATGGGTAAAGTTGTTCGATTCGCACTACAGCCACGTTTTCTAACTTTTGGGCATCGATGGCTTTACGTAGGTCATAATACACTTTTCCGGAACAGAAAAGTAACTTCTCTACTTTCTCCGGTTTTGCTACAGGATCCGGAAGGATCTTTCGGAATGCACCGGTCGTGATATCTTCCAAACTAGAAGCCGCATCTTTCAAACGAAGTAGGGACTTCGGTGTCATGATGATGAGAGGTTTTCTAAAACTTTGTAAGATTTGGCGGCGTAAGATATGGAAATACTGCGCCGGTGTGGTAAGGTTTGCGACTTGGATATTGTCCAAAGCACAGAGTTGTAGGAATCGTTCTAATCTTGCCGAAGAGTGTTCAGGGCCTTGTCCTTCATACCCATGAGGGAGTAAACAAACAAGTCCTGACATCCTTTGCCATTTGATTTCCGAACTGGAAATGAACTGGTCAAAAATCACCTGTGCGTTGTTAGCAAAGTCACCAAACTGTGCTTCCCACATCACAAGGCTATTCGGATCAGCAAGAGAATACCCATATTCGAATCCGAGACAGGAGTATTCGGAAAGAGAAGAGTTTACGATATCGATTTTTGCCTGTTTGTCGCTGATGTGATTGAGGAGAGTGAGTTTTTTCCCGTTCACAATATCAGAAAGAGTGGCATGTCTATGCGAGAAAGTTCCTCTCTGAGCATCTTGACCGCCAAGGCGAATGGGAAATCCATTTTCCAAAATGGAACCAAAAGAAAGTGATTCTGCAAATCCCCAGTCGATTGGTAATTCCCCAGCACCCATTTTTTTACGATCTTCTAAAACCTTAATGTGTTTTGGGTTCGCAGTATATCCTGCAGGAAGAGTGGTGACTGCCTTAACAATTCCACCTAACTGCTGTTGGAGAAGCTCTGTATGCACATCAGAATCTAATGGTTCTTTTGTGTATCTAGACCAAACTCCACCAAGAGTATCTACTGTGATGCGAGTATCTTTTTCTTTGGCTTGTTGGAAAGAAGTTTCGAGCCCTTGTTGGATTCCATCTTTAATGAATTGAATTTCTTCAGGAGTGATATCTCCCCTTTTTAGCAACTTCTCTTCATAAATACTGATGGTTTTGGGATGTTTTTTGATGATATCATACATCTGCGGTTGCGTGAAAGTTGGTTCGTCGGTTTCGTTGTGACCAAGCCTTCTGTAACAAATAAGATCGATGATGACATCTTTTTTGAATTTTTGTCTGTATTCTAACGCCAGTTTTGTGACTCGGTAAGTGGCTTCCGGATCATCACCATTCACGTGAAAAATAGGAACTTGGAAACCTTTGGCAAGGTCTGTTGCATACAAAGTGGATCTGGATTCACTCGGAAGAGTAGTAAATCCAATTTGGTTATTGATCACAATGTGGAAAGTTCCGCCCACTGTGTAACCATCTAGGTTCATCATGTTAAGAGTTTCTGCAACCACTCCCTGTCCTGCAAAGGCAGCATCTCCATGGATGGCCACAGGCATAAATTTAGAACGGTCCGTATCCTTTGCCATTTCTTGGCGGGCCCGTACTGATCCAAAAATTACAGGATCCACTGCTTCTAAGTGGGAAGGGTTGAAGGCAAGAGAGAGTTTGACTTCTTTCCCGTAATGAGTCATTACATGGTTGGAATACCCAAGGTGGTATTTTACATCTGCATAACCCAGTTGGCCTGGGTTTAGTTTTTCTTCAAACTCAGTAAAGATAAGGCCCGCAGGTTTTCTGATGATGTTCACAAGAACATTCAGACGTCCTCGGTGTGCCATACCAATCACAAGGGCATCCATTTTATGACCACCCGCTTCCTCAACAAGAGTGTCAAGCATCGGGATCATGGTTTCTCCCCCTTCCAGGGAAAATCTTTTTTTCCCTACGAATTTTTTGGCGAGAAAGTTTTCGAAACTATCTGCTTGGTAGAGTTTCTCAAACAAACGTAAGGCGACCTTTTTACTGATCGGTTCGTTGTTCGCTAGCGGTTCCATTCGGTTTTGTAACCACTCACGTTCCTCGTCATTGACAGGGTAGTAGTGCTCACAACCAATCGATCCGCAGTAGGTTTTTTCAAACCAATCGATCACATCCTTTAGTTTGGCTTTTCCTAAATTTGCAATTCCAGAATCTACTTCTGTTTCTAAGTCACTTTGTTTTAGGGCTTTGATTTTGAGGTCGATGAATTCGCGGTTGGGTTTGTTGATCCCGAGTGGATCTAAATTTGCCGCCAAATGGCCTTGTCTTCGGTAGGCATTGAGTAGGTTGATGATTCCAAAGTCACTGAGTGAGGAGTCTTTTCTGTGTTCGGTGGATGCGTAATTTACATATCCGTTCCCGTTAAACCCATTCCCACCAGATCCATTACTCGGAATGGATGTCCTTTCCAATTCTTGGAAAAAAGAAACCCAATCTTTGGTTAAAGAGGACGGATCTTCTTTAAATAACTTGTAATACTCTTCCAACAATACGACGTTATCGCCGTATAAACTCATCATCTGGTCGGTTGTCATATACTCTCCCTAAAACAACAAAACAACGGTTCTACTATGAATGGATGGACCATTTTGCGTCGGCATCCATGGCTGCTTCCCGAAGGACTTCGGAAAGAGTGGGGTGGGCATGTGTGGAACGAGCGATGTCTTCCGCACTGGCACCAAATTCAAAAGCAATCGCAGCTTCTGCGATCATATCTGAGGCGCGAGGCCCAACGATATAAATTCCAAGAAGTTTGTCTGTTTTTTTGTCGGCTAAGACTTTCACTTGTCCATCCGTTTCGTTCATGGCTTTGGCACGAGCATTGGGTTTGAACATATACTTGCCCACTTTGTATTCGATGCCTTTGGCTTTTAATTCTTCTTCGCCAAGACCTACCCAGGCCACTTCCGGCCAAGTGTAGACGATCCAAGGAATGGCTTTATAATTTACATGGCCATACTTACCACAAATGAGTTCGGCTACTGCAATCCCTTCATCCTCTGCTTTGTGGGCTAACATCGGTCCGTCGACTACGTCCCCAATGGCATAGATGTTAGGAATATTGGTTTGGAATTTGTTAAGTTCTACTTTGATGCGACCACGGTCTGTCATCTCGATTCCAATTTCTTTGGCACCAAGTCCGTCCGTGTTCGGTCGGCGACCGATGGAAACTAAAACCTTATCTCCTTCGAGAATGGATTTTTTTCCATCTTTGCCTTCGATCTCGACTTCTACTTTTTTACCCTTTACTTTGGCACCATGAACTTTGGTTTCAAAGAGGAAGTTGATTCCTTGCCCAGTAAGAAGGCGTTCGGCAAGACTTGCCATCGCTTGGTCAGCGGTTCCAAAAAGACGTGGCATAAGTTCCACCACAGTGACTTTCGCACCAAGGCGTAACCATACAGATCCGAGCTCTAGTCCAATCACTCCTGCACCAACAATGATCAGGTGTTCGGGTACAGAATCAAAACCAATGGCATGGTCGGAAGTTACAATGTTTTTTCCGTCCACAGGAAGGGGAGGAATTTCAATGGGTGTGGATCCGGAAGCAATGATGATATTCGTTCCGCTAATGGATTCTTTTTTTCCATCTTCCGAAGTGATTGAAACTTCGGTTTTAGAAACAAAACTCGCATGACCTAGGTAACGTGTGATTTTGTTTTTTTTCATCAGGTAGTCAACACCGGATGTCACTTCTGTAACCACTTTGTCTTTTCTGGCCATCATCTTTGCAATATCGATTTTTACATCTTTGACTGAGATTCCGTGATCGGCTAATTTATGTTTTGTTTTGTGGTATTCTTCAGAAGAATCGAGAAGGGCTTTGGAAGGAATACAACCCACGTTGAGACAAGTCCCCCCGAGAGTTTTTCTTTTTTCAATGATGGCTACTTTTTTCCCAAGTTGGGCGGCACGAACCGCGGCTACATAACCACCGGGACCCGCACCAATGACAACGATATCATATTGTTCCATAAATAATCCTTACACTTCAAAGAGGAGTCTTGTTGGATCCTCTACCATTTCTTTGATTTTTACGAGAAATTGGACCGCTTCCTTTCCATCCACAATTCTGTGGTCATAAGAAAGAGCTAAATACATCATAGGGCGAATGACAATTTGGTCGTTCACAACTACCGCACGTTTGACGATATTGTGCATTCCGAGAATTCCAGATTGCGGAGGATTTAGGATTGGTGTCGACATCATCGAACCATAAACCCCTCCGTTGGAGATGGAGAAAGTTCCGCCTTCCATGTCTTCCAAGGAAACTTTTCCATCTTTTACTTTGCCGGCAAGTCTTGCGATCTCTTGTTCGACACCTGCAAAACTAAGTAGGTCAGCGTTACGCACGATGGGAACCACAAGTCCTTTCGGTCCACCCACAGCCACTCCGATATCATAGAAGTTTTTGTAGACGATGTCTGTTCCTCGGATTTCGGCATTGATGGCAGGATAAGCCTTGAGAGCCGCAACCGCTGCCTTAGTGAAGAGTGACATGAACCCAAGACCCACACCATGCGTTTCTTTGAACTTGTCTTTGTATTTATTACGAAGTTCCATAATGGGAGACATATCCACTTCGTTAAAAGTAGTGAGGATGGCTGCTGTATGTTGTGCTTGCACGAGTCGGTTTGCGATCGTTTGACGTAGCTTCGACATAGGAACGATAGTTTCTCTTGGGCCACTGTTCGCAGAAACAACAACCGCTTTTGGAATCTCGGGACTTGGGCTGGATGCCTTCGAAGAGGATGCCCCACCTTTTTCCATAAAGAGGATTACATCTTCTTTAGTAATTTGTCCGTTGCGACCAGTTCCTGTGATTTTGGAAACATCTAACTTATTTTCTTCAATGAGTTTGCGAGCCGCAGGAGGAAGTTCCTCATTCACTTTTCCCGTGTTAGGTTGCGCTACAGGAGTTTCTGCTTTCGGAGTTGGTGTGCCCGAATTTGCGGGGGCAGCTGCCACAGCGCCTTCTTCAATGGCACCGATGATATCGCGCACATGAACCACGTCTCCCACCTTTTTGGTGATGGATTTTAAGACTCCACTTGTCGGAGCAGGAATTTCTAATGAGACTTTGTCTGTTTCTAAAATGGCGAGCACTTCGTCTACTTTTACAGCATCGCCTTCTTTTTTGGTCCAAGCACTGATAGTCGCTTCGGTTACGGATTCCCCCATCTCGGGGACTTTGATTTCTATTGCCATGAAATGTTCCTTAGCAGGTTTTTAGAGAAAAATAGCGTTTTTGAGGAGAGAGATCCCATTTGAATCTAAGACTACGGTAACTTAGTTGAAGGTAAAAACGCAAGCGGAAAAAACGAAAAGGCCTTGAGTTTCAGTTGGATCGCCTTTGCTTTGAAGAATGATCCGCTCTTTCCAAGGCCATACTCCTTCCCTCCACCCTACGGCCTGGGTGGCACCCTCTGCCGACGTGCTTGGAAAAGTCACAATTGGCGAAGAGTCTTCCATTTGGTTCCAATGTGTACTCCGTGGTGACGTAAATACCATCACCATTGGCAAACATGTCAACATCCAAGACATGACTTTGGTACATGTGGCAAGAGATCTGTTCCCTGTTACCATTGGAGATTATGTATCTATCGGCCATCATGCGACCATTCACGGTTGTGTTTTGAAAGACCATAGTTTTGTGGGGATGGGGGCTATGCTTATGGATGATGTGGAGATCGGAGAATGGTCCTTTGTGGGTGCCGGTTCCCTCGTTCCCCCAGGAAAGAAAATTCCGCCGGGTGTTCTCATTATGGGTAGCCCCGCCAAAATCATCCGAGACGTCACAGACAAAGACCGCGAGATCATCACACGCACGGCAAACAACTACGCGAAGTATAAAGAAAACTATCGTGCAGAAGGAATTGGGGGCACATCCCTTTCTTAACAGAAAGGGACCGGGCTATCTGCTCCAATCTTATCGCCTTCTGCGATAAGGATTTCCGCTTCTATCCCTTGTGCGGGGAATTTGTTTTTTCGATTTGAGATTACTTCCAAGATATCCGCTTGCAGTGGGTTATGCGTCATGTCAAAACATCCGGAGTCATGAAATCATTCTTAAACTTCGGCTTAACTCTCGCATTCACTTTCATTCTCTCATGCAATTTGCACTACTTTTCTTACTCACGTTAGGTATCTTCCCATCGTTTCAAAATCATTTGGTGGAGGAGTGAATGATGCTACCTTAACTGCCTTCATACGTTTGTTAGTGGAATCCTTTGAAGCCGACTTTATAAACGATTGTAAAACAGATCCCGAGTTACTTCGCAAGTTTCAATCGTTGAGTAAAGAGTTGATGGAGTTATAGGATTTTTTTGTAAAAAGAAATAGAAGTTTATCAAAACTAATTGCATACTCTTAATGTTTTATATCGACTAGCTGCAAAATTCTAAACATTCCAATCGATATTTGAAGATTGGCTGGATAAGTAAAATTCCATCCGAAATATCCATACAATGGGGTGTCTACTAAATCTTCTAATAAATCACCAGACAAACGTTTAAAAAGTTTTATCTTTGTTAAAAGGATTACTTATACATTCAGCAGATTGCGCATAAATTGAAATAGAATGAATTTGTATTAAAAAATATACGATAATCTTTTGTTTCCTGATTAACTATTTTTCATGGTTAATCCTGCCGAATTGTTACCGATGCACTTCCTGAGAGTAGTTTTAAATAAAAAGCATTCGTTAGAGTTCTCACATCATTCATTTGTAACCGATATCGTAACTCAGTTGGCGTGGATGATTCAGGAGATTCTATAATTATTTTTGAATTACTTGCATCGCATAGTCTGTGAGTTGAGAATTCCAAATTTGTTGATGAATCTTTTGAAACAATCAGTAAGTAATCCCTGTTCTGATTCGGAGGAGGTAAATTGTTAGCTGAGGAAATATTGAAGATAACTGAACTTTCTGTCGAAAGTGTTAAAGGATAATTCACTCCTTTATCTAGCGTTAGATTAACTGTTGGGCAAATTCCAGCTGAAGACAGAAGATATTCGTATATGCCAAAAGCAACATACTGATCGGTATTGTTGTCACTATTGTCTAATAGTCTACTTAACCCTGAGCAAGAATAAATTAATACAATGAATATAGAAATTAATAAATACTTTCTCATAACGATTTTACCCCACGGTTTGTAATTTCTTCAGTCACTTTTTTCAAAGGGCAGTAGTTTTGGTTTGTATGATTTTTGTTTGGTATTCCTTGGGTTTTGTCACCAAAATGGCCCTTGGTTATTTCTCTCATGGTTGGTCTACTTTTGTGACTGTTAGATGAACAGATATAAACAGTGGTTAAGTTGTAAATAATATTATTTTTTAATCTCTATTAAATTTATGAAAAGTTCTTGTATTGGAGGATAAAATTAGTTTAAAATGAGTTTTATGAGATTAAAATATTCATTATTATTTATCTTACTGATTCCCAATTTAGCTTGTACGAAGATGGCAAAAAATATTGGTTATATAGAGCCAAGTGAAAAAATAAACAAAATGAATAGAAATGAATTTGAGTTTTGTTCATTAGTCTATCCTAGAATTATTGAAAAAGCTTTTGATGAATTAAAAATAAAATCAAAAAAAGAAACATTTGAAAATGTTAGTATTTTCTACTATCCTGGATATGTAATACTTCAGTGTGTAAATATTAATTATGATTAAAAAAATAATACTTTTAGCCATTTTTTTTGTTCACTTATCCTGCGTTGGTTGGGGTGAATATAGGAAAATAATTTTAGAGCCACAAGAGATAGGAAGCCAAGATGTTTTGGTTCATGGGAGAAGTTGTGCTTATCTTTTATTCCCACCATTGCCAAAACTTGAGAATGCAATTAGGGATGCAATTTCTAAAGCACCAGGTAAAAAAGGATTAAAGAATCCTGTCATAAAAGATGAATTTTACTTATTTGTCAGATGTTTTTCCGTTGAAGGATATGCATCAGATAATTGCGAATAATTAAAGGAGTAATATTCTTTTCGATCATAATCTACATAGGGAATTTTTTTTTTCTATATTTTATTTTGTGGTCTTGACCTAACAAGCCAATTCCCATTTCCTAATGACTAAGAGGACAAATTTTGTATACACTGATTCGTTTTGAAAATGTTGAACTAGCACATATCCAAGTAGAAAAGGGAGGCGTAAAATCCTTTCCCTGTGGTTTTGATTCTTCCAAACATACGATGGAAAAATCATCACAAAGGTTAGATCTTAAGAAAATCCGAGTGGCTGTTGCTAAATCTGCCAACGCTGATTCTGATATTTGCGGGACTTGCGTCGGAGCATTGTATTCTCATTAACCAATCAAATAAAACAATTTTTAGTTTAGGAGATTTTTGCGATGAAGATCATTTCTATCGATAAAGACAATATTGATACGGAGCATATTTGTTGTGCGATTGGAAACGATCTTAAAAATAAAGCAAGATCCGAATCCAAAAAACAATGGATACGGATCGTTTCGCGGATGGTCTTGTTTTCAAAAGATTAGATGAGAGAGGGAAAGTATTTATAGAATATATGCCCATTGAGAAAACATGGAAACCGATTGTTGGAAAAAACTATATGGTGATCCATCCTTTATCGATCAAACAAAAACAGGCATGAGTTCCCATAAGAAAGGATTTACTTTTATCTATTCGAACCAATGTCCCTTTATGGATGAATATGTTGCAACACTAGCCAATCTATCTAAAAATAAGAAAATCCCCACAGAGATCAAAAAATTGAAGAATCATAAAGAAGCGCAAAACCTAGGAAGTCCTTTTTCTTTGGCACATAACGAGTGCTTATTTTCCTTTGTACCCTTCTTATTTGATTGAAGTTTTTTTTCTCCATTATCAATTTCCAGTAAAACACCCGTTCCATGGGTAGAAAATTTGAAAAATTTCTGAAAACACAGAATCGATATTGGATTCGTAGTTTCCCTTATCCCTAATTGACAAATATCAAGACCCTCTTTTGGTAAAAAAAGAACAACCGAGTTGCTACAAATTTCTACCTTTCTAGCTTACGATATGTTAGTCGGGTAAAAATACCAAAGACCATTAACAAACAGTGTATGGTATTTCCTTCGATGATACAACTACCATCTAGTTTGGGGTAAAAAGTTGAAAAATGTAAAAGTGAATTCAGTTGAAAATATTCTTACCGAATCGGATGTCATTATCTCTCGCACTGATGCGAAAGGATTGATTACCTATGTATCTCCCGACTTTGCACGAATTTCAGAATACAGTGCTGAAGAGATGATAGGCAAACCGCATAATATAGTAAGACACCCCGATATGCCCAAGGTTGTATTTGCAGAACTTTGGGATTATATTAAGGTGGGACTTCCTTGGACTGGGGCAGTCAAAAATAGAGCAAAATCGGGAAACTTCTATTGGGTGGATGCTACGATCACACCTATTCTCGATGAAGAAAGAAAGGTGGTCGGTTATGTTTCCGTTCGGAAAAAATTAGCAGAGGATAAGAAAGAGTTTTACGAGAAGTTGTATCAAAAAATGGGGAAACGTTCCTTTACTTTTAAGAAAAAAGGAAAGGTTGTCAAAAACATTCGGACCATCAAATACCTTGATATTTTCCTAATCCTAATGATATCCTTGCCATTTTTGATTCTTTTTACATTTCATTTTCCCGAAACTCCTTTGTATTGTGGCCTTCTATTCCTTTTACAAACAGTCATTGCTTCTTCTTTTTTGTTAGTTTTATCTAAGAAAAACAAAAAACTGCAAAAAGCAACAGAATCGGTCATTTCTGTTTCTTCTGGAAGATTCCAATACCCGGATCATCTTCAAAATGATAGCAAAGATGAAGTAAAAATTATGTTACTCTCAATGAAAAGTATGAGTATTAACCTTTGGGGGATTGTTTCTCAAATCCAAAAGGCAACTCATGTTTCGATTCGAATTTCTGAAGAATTGACAGACCTCACAAACCACTTTTTTACCTCCACACATTCGATGGCTTCGGGAAGTGAAGAGGCTGCTGCTTGTATGGAAGAACTGACCTCGGCTCTCGCTAATATCAAACAAATTACAGCAAACCATTCGATCATCATGTCAGACATGAAAGACTATATGAATGCGGTGAACCAAAACTTGAACGGAACACAAAGTGCTCTAAAAGGCCTGGATGAAATATCTATAAGATCCACTGAAAAAGCAGACTTAGGAAAACAAAAGATTTCTGATTCTTTAGAAGGTATGGATGCTATCAAACATGCTTCTAGTAAAATTTTAAATATAGTTTCTATCATCACAGAAATCGCTGATAGAACCAACTTACTTTCTTTAAACGCATCCATTGAAGCTGCTAGGGCAGGACATGTTGGGGCTGGGTTTGCCATCGTGGCAAAAGAGATGATGAGTTTGAATGAACAAATTGCGGTCTCTGCCGAAGAAATAAAAACTTACGTAGACGAAACCTTGTCAGTGATTAAAGAAACTTCAACAAAGGTACAAGAAGCCTCTTTAGAAATTTTTTCTGTCTCCGATTTGTTTTATGAAATGAAATCAATTTTAAAAAAGGTGTCTGCATCTTTGTATCACGATTTACAAGAATCTACGCGAGTGAAGTTAAAGTTGGAATCAGTAGAAGATCAAGTCAGACAAATCGACCAATCGGTATTAGAAGCAAATCTTGCTTCCAAACAAATTTCTAATATCCTACTTGGGTTATCAGAACAGGCCCAGGTAATTGCTTATAAATCAGAAACCTTATCAGAAAAAAGTTCTCTCGTGGTTTCTGAACCAAAGAAAATTTTGGATTTAGTGGAGCATTACTATACGGGTAGTAACGAAAGTTTGGAAGTAACTGCTTAGGTTTTAAAATAATAAAAGTGGGTCGGCTTTTAAATCCGATCCACTAATAAAACTGTTACATCATCTGCAAAGTCGTTAGATCCCACATAATCTTTTGCGGCTTGGATGAGATCATCAGCTGAGCTTTGGGCACCGAGAGACTTCGATTTTTGAATTGCTTTCTGAAACAAATCTTCGTCATAACGTTTGTTATGATCCTTTGACATATGTTCCGTAATTCCATCTGTATACATTACTAGGCGATTTCCCGAAGAGAAGGGGAAGGTTTTTTCATCATAAAACAGATCTGGGATGAGTCCTAAAATCTTTCCTTTGACATCTAACTGGACAATAGGTGAGTCTTTTTTATCCAATAAAAATGGGGCGTGGTGGCCTGCATTTGCACAAAGTATGGTATTGTTTTTTAAGTCGATGATTCCGTAAAAAGCAGTCAGGAAGTTTCCTGCCAATTTTCCATACAACATGTGGTTCAGAGTTGTTAAAAATAAAGAAGGACTAAGTTTGATGTCTTGTTCAAAGTTTTTTAGAACCATGTGTGCCATAGCCGCAAGAACCGCAGCCGAAAGACCATGACCCGATATATCTGCTATCAAAATAGAAAACTTAGAGTCTTCCAGTTGGGTGACATCATAAAAATCACCACCAACTTGTTCCAAAGGAATGTGCGCCACACCATAGGAAAGTTCGCTTGTACTGGGAAGAATCGAAGGCATGATTTTTTTCATGATGTTTTTGGCGCGATTCAATTCTTTTCCCGTATCTACAATTTGGTGAAATAGTTGGGCATTTTTAATCGTGCTACTGAGTCTTGCTGCAATATTTGTGAGTAAGTCTAAATCGGAATGTTGGAAAGCATATCCTGAAAGTTTATTGTTGATACTAATCACACCAAGCAGTTCGTTCTGAAAGATGAGTGGCGCGGAAATAAGAGATTTGGATTCAAATTTGTAAGGAGAGAGTTTGTTATACCTAGGATCCAAATCTAAGTTATGGATGAGTAGGCTTTCTCTTTTGTCTGCCACCCAACCCGACACACCTGTTCCATAAGGAACTTTGATTTGTTCATAGGCCTCTTCTGGAATTCCTTTAGCAGAGAGAATACTTAGTTCTTGATTCTCCGCATTAGCGAGATAAATGGTTCCAGAAGTTGCTCCCAAATATTCTAAAACACGATTGAGAATCCATTTGCCTAGTTCGTGTAAACTCTTTTCGGAAACCGACAACCTTTCAAATTCATTTAACAAAGATAATTCGAGGATACGTTTGTCTAAACTATCTTTGGTGTTTGCATTTTGGATGGCGGTGGCGGCCACCTCAGAAAGAGAAATTAAATATTCCAAGTCCGAGGAATCAAACAAACGATTGTTGGTTTTATTGATAACCTCAAGAGTCCCAATGATTCGGTCTTCTACAAAGAGAGGCACACAAATAAGAGATTTGGTTTTGAAACCGGTGCGTTTGTCCATACTGGCATTGAACCTTGGGTCTTTGTAAGCATCCTCCAGAGCGATGGGTTTTTTCTCTCTGGCCACCATCCCTACAATACCTTCACCTAACTCTAACCTTGCATACTCTTGTATGATCTCACCTTTTTCGCCGAGAGCGACTTCGCAATAGAGAAATTCTTCATCTTCCAAAAGGAAAAGGGAGCTTGCCTCGGCTTCTAGTAGATCTTTAGAATATAACATAATTAGGGGAAGGAGTTGGTGCAAATCTAGGTTTGCATTCAGAATGGAAGAGATATGGAGTAGGCTGCGAAACTTACTGAGGCTTCTTTGCGGATCTAAAGTCATGGGGCACCAAACCCATATTTATCCCAGTTTCGAATTCGTCGATTTAGAAATTCAACTCGGTTTTTTCCTGAATTAAAGAAAGTGGAGGAAAAAATACTTCTCGATTCACATTTTTTGTGCATTTTGTAATGTTTGCACTCGAATCTATTGATTTGTATCAATGAGAGTTGAGTTTAGGCAATTTAGAATGAAACGAAAGGATACGGAAATGTATATGAAACTACCGAAATCAAAGACCTTAAAAATTTATCTTCTCCTCATGGTCATAACAAGCCTATTCACTGTTTGTTCGGGACAAAAAACAGAAGAGGCCAAACTTACTTATGCCCCTGAAGTCCCACCTCATATCGACAGAACGAGCGAAGCAAAAGTGATCGTAAACATCGAAACTGTGGAAGTGGTAGGTCGGCTTGCCGATGGAGTTGAGTATACCTTTTGGACCTTTGGAGGTTCGGTACCTGGACCCATGATCCGTGTTCGTGAAGGAGATGATGTAGAATTCCATCTAAAAAACCACCCTTCCAGTAAAATGCCACATAACATTGATTTGCACGCTGTGACTGGCCAAGGCGGAGGAGCTGCTGCCTCCCTTACCATTCCGGGACATGCTTCTAAATTTTCTTTTAAGGCCTTAAATCCTGGTTTGTATATTTACCATTGTGCTACCTCTCCCGTGGGAATGCATATCGCCAACGGTATGTATGGTTTGATCTTTGTACAACCTAAGGATGACCTTCCGAAAGTTGATAAAGAATACTACGTAGTTCAAAGTGAATTTTATACTAAAGGGAAAAATGGGGAACCAGGACTCCAACCATTTAGCATGGAAAAGGCGATTACTGAAATTCCGGATTACGTAGTGTTTAACGGATCTGTAGGTTCCCTTGTAGAAGATAGAGCTATCACAGCCAAAGTGGGAGAAACCGTTCGTCTTTTTGTCGGAAATGGCGGACCCAATTTAGTTTCCTCTTTTCATGTCATTGGAGAAATTTTTGACAATGTGTATACCGAAGGTGGAGTTCTTCCCAACCAAAAAAATGTACAAACTACATTAATTCCTGCGGGTGGTTCTGCTATTGTTGATTTTAAAGTAGAAGTTCCCGGTACCCTCATTTTGGTAGACCATTCTATTTTTAGAACATTTAACAAAGGTTCGCTTGGGATGCTAAAGGTAGAAGGGGAACCTAACGCCACTATTTATTCTGGAAAACAAGACGATACTGTATACCTCCCGGAAGGTCCTGCCATCCAAAGAATGGTAACGGAAGTAAAACCCAAAGCTTCAGCAAAAACTCCCAAAGAAATTTTGGCCAATGGGGAACGTGTTTATAAATCGGTTTGCGCAGCTTGTCACATGAAAGAAGGACAAGGTGTGGTCGGAGTTTTTCCTCCACTGGCTAAGTCGGACTATCTCAATGCAGACAAAGGCCGGGCCATTCAGATTTTGAAAAAGGGATTGAGTGGACCGATTACTGTCAATGGACAAAAATACAATAACGTGATGCCTCATTTAGAACTCTCTAATGAGGAGATTGCCAGTGTCCTTAGTTATGTTTACAACCAGTGGGGTAACAAAGGTATTATGGTTTCGGAAGCAGAGGTAAGATAACATCGCAGTCTAAGAGCCAAACATGTATCGTTTGTTTTTTCTTATGATTTTAATTCTTGTGTTTCCAGTTTTCGGCGAAATGGTAAAAATCCCAGCCGGAAATTGGAAACCCTTTCTAAAAGAAACTGATTCCCAGTTAGGTGTTAGTGTAAAAATCAAAAGTTTTTATTTGGATGAGTACCCGGCAACACAGAAAGAATATTTCGAGTTTATCGGAGCCAATCCTGAATGGAAAAAGGGAAAAGTATCTCCTCTATTTGCCGATGGCGGTTATTTAGGAGATTGGAAGGGAAAGGGCCCAGAAACCAACCAAACCAATTCCCCTGTTACCTATGTTTCTTGGTTTTCAGCCAATGCGTATTGCCAATGGAAAGGAAAAAGACTGCCCTTGGAATCCGAATGGGAGTATGCTGCTAGTATTCCTCCTGCTGGTAAAAATAAAAAAGCAGTGGAGATGGTGATCTTAAATTGGTATGGGGAACAAAAACCAGAATTTCTTCCTTCTGTGGGACGATACAAAAACGGATTTGGAGTGTATGACCAACATGGAATGATTTGGGAGTGGGTGTTTGATTTTAATAACACTTCTGTCACTGGGGATTCCAGGCAAGATACAGATTTAGAAAGTAATCTTTTTTGTGGGGGCGGTTCTCTCAAAGCAAATGATTTTTCCAATTATGCATCTTACATGCGTTATGGGTATCGTGCTGGTTTAAAGGGTTGGTATACCGCCAAATATTTAGGATTTCGATGTGCATCAGATAAAAAAAATAAGGACAATCCATTATGAAAATACAATTCACTCACAGAATCATGATTCTTTTTATTACCTCTATTTTGAGTTTTGGTTGTGATGAACATAACTCAGGAGAACACCACCATCATGGAGATGACCATGTTTTGGCCGCTAGTGACGCTGCTCAAGGGAGTTTATTTGACTTGGGTTCCCAGTGGACAACAGAATCCAACCAGAAAGTAGTTCTAAAAAATTACAAAGGCTCACTTTTTATTATTAGTATGTTTTATGCCACTTGCCAATCCATTTGTCCAAGACTTGTCGCAGATATGGAACAACTAGCAAAAAAAATAAAAGAAACAACGGGACAAGAGCCTCGTATGGTTCTTGTTAGTTTTGATCCTGAAAAAGATACTCCCACTGTTCTCAGTGCTTATAAAAAGAAAATGAAATTAAACGACAATTGGACTCTGCTTTCTGGTAAGGAAGAGGATGTTCGTATGTTGTCCGTGGTTCTAGGTATTAATTACAAAAAGATTTCGAATGGTGAATTTAACCATTCTGCTGTTTATAGTTTGGTTTCTAAAGAAGGAATCGTTGTCTCTCGGATCGAAGGGATAGGTTCCAATACCGATACCCTGGTAACACAGTATCAGAAGTTAAAGTAATTAGCAAAACGGATTTTTGTTAACCGAGTCGTCGGTTCTGGTTTATTTCCAATGATTAAAAAGGTGGAAGGCGTTTGAAGATCCATTCAGGGATGATGCGAATCCCTAACATGATCCAACGCCAAGGCCAACGAATGTAAACTAAATCTTTTTTCGCAAGGCCCGCTTTCACAATAAGTTCACCAGCAACTTCCGGCTGTAAGGTGAGCCACGGGAGGAGATTGTGGCCTTCTGACATTTTAGTATACACTGGTCCCAGTTGGATGGTGCAGATTTGGACTCCTTTGGGAAACAAAAGAGACCTAAGGCCAGAAAGATAGGTAGTGAGGCCTGCTTTGGCACTCCCATAAATATAATTCATTTGTCTTCCGCGCTCTCCAGCCACAGAACTAATGGCAACAATGGTTCCGTTCCCCCTCTGTTCCATATCCAAAGAGATTGTATTGATAAGAGAAACAACACCAGTGTAGTTGGTATTGATTGTTTTTAGTAATTCTTTTTGGTCTTCCCTGGCTTTGGTTTGGTCTTCATAATACCCTGCGACAAAAAAAACAATCGAAGGTTTGGTGGTAAGGGAGCCATAAAATAAAGTATGAGAGGAAAAATCAGTGATATCCCATTGGTAAGTATCAATGGTTATCGTTGGGAATTGGTGGCTTAGTTTTTTTAGAATTTCATTTAACTTCTGTTTGTTTCTTCCTGTTAAAGACAAGGAAAATCCCCTTTTGGCAAGGGATTCTACAATATGGATTCCGATATCGGAAGTAGCGCCAACAACTAAGGCATGTTTCATTTTAAAGACCTAAATAAAATCTATCTGACTATATTTAAGGAACCATTTCTCTGTCACTGAAAATTCCACCAGCCATCCACACTACCGGATCCAGTGAAGGAAAAACTTTCTCCAATTTTAGGAACCTGTAAATTGAGTTTTAAGTTTTGGGAAGCAATGAGAACTCGTTTGATTGGGTCATTCCAAGGATGGAGGGAAAGAATGAATTTCCCCCAATGGACTGGCACAAAAGATTTGGCCCCAATGGTTTCTGCTGCCAATGCTGTTTCTTCTGGGCGCATGTGGATCGAAGGCCAGTCGTCACCGTATTGTCCACATTCTAAGAATGCCAAGTCAAAGGGTCCATACTTTTTGCCTATGGTTTCGAATACCGACCCAAATCCAGAGTCACCACCCACGAACACTTTGTACTCTCCAACCTTTAATACATAGGAACACCAGAGGCTTTTGTTTCGCAGTACACTTCGTCCAGAAAAATGCCTAGTGGGAGTGGCGGTGACAGTCAGGTTAGGAACAATTTCTTTAGATTCAAACCAATCTAACTCCACAATTTTCTGTAAAGGAACACCCCAAGAAAGAAGATGGGCAGAGACACCTAGCGGAACAATGATGGTTTTTGTCCGTGGGTGTAATTTGATTACAGTTTCATAATCTAGGTGGTCATAATGATCATGTGTGATGAGTAAGATATCTAAATCAGGCATATCCTCTGGTAAATAAACATCTGTTCCTTCAAAAGACTGAACTGCAAAGGGAACAGGAGAAGCATAACCGGAAAAAACAGGATCAACTAAGATTTTTTTACCTTCAGCAAGCAGTAAATAAGAAGAATGTCCGAACCAAATGTATTGCGGCTTCGTGGCATCTAATTCTTTTAAATTGATTTTCGAAGAGGGAATGGGAGATGATGGTCGAATCGAATTTGGTTTTTGCCAATACTTTATTGCCATTTTCCAATAGGAGCTGTTAGGTGCTAACATCTCGGTATGTTCCAGGTTCTGAAAGCTACCTGACTGAAAATGTTCTGACTGAGAAATGCGTTTGAGGATATCGCCGTGGGGAAGTTTGCCGAGGGTTGTAGCCAAAAGTATTGTCCTTTAAGTATTGGACGGCGCTAAATCTTTTTTGGCCCATTTTCGGATCATAAAATCAAGGTCGTGTAACAAGAGTGGTTTTGTCATAAAATCATCCATTCCACTGGAAAGGCATCTTTGTTTTTCTTCCTCGAGGACATTGGCAGTAAGAGCTATAATTACTGGTTGTTTGGGAATGGCCTGAGATTGGCGAATGCACTTAGTCACAGTGATTCCGTCCATGTCCGGCATTTGAATGTCCATAAAAACAAGATCAGGCAATTCTGATCGAACCATATCCAATGTTCCTTCTCCATTTTCAGCCTGTAAGGCGGTGTATCCAAGTTTCTTTAAGAAAAGGCTGGATACTTTTTGATTGATAGGATCGTCATCAGCAATTAAAATCTTCAAAGGATATTTTTCGGATAACTTAGAATCCCATTCGATTTTGGGAATGGTTTCGCCTTCGTTGGTAGATGGATTTGGCTGAAAGGATTCTTCTGGAATTTGAGAATCAAATTGAAATGTGAAATTGGAACCCCTTCCGTAAATACTATGTACAGAAATGGATCCTCCCATTTCCTCGATTAATTTTTTCGTGATAGCAAGTCCAAGTCCTGTCCCCACTGTTTTTTCAGTAAGATGGGAATGTACTTGAGAGAATGGTTGGAACAAAATTCCCATCCTATCTTCAGGAATTCCTATCCCAGTGTCTTTGACTGAAATCACCAATCGAACATGGTTGTCTGGCAAAGGAATTGATTCTATTGAAACAGAGATGGTTCCTTTCTCCGTAAATTTTACCGCATTGCTGAGTAGGTTAGCCAAAATCTGTGCAAATCGTCTTTGGTCTGTGATCAGAAACGCAGGTAGTTTGTTTAAAAAATCTAATTCAATCTTCAGTTGATTTGAATTTGTTTGTGATTTAAAAAGATGGATACAATCATTTAAAAATTTAGGAAGAGGAAGTGGTTCTAAATGTAACTCAAATTGTCCAGATTCTAGTTTTGTTAAATCCAAAATATCATTCACAAGTAGTAACAAATTATCTCCGCTAAATTGAATGAGATTTAAGTATTCTCTTTGTTCTTCAGATAATTCTGTTTGTTTTAATATTTGAGTCATTCCCAATATTCCATTCATGGGTGTTCTGATTTCGTGGCTCATTGTGGAAAGGAAAGCGGTTTTGAAGTTTACCTTTGCCTCTGCATTTTCTTTTTCTTGTTTGAGTCTTTCCTTGTTTCTAAAGTTCTCAATCATCCTATCTGCAATGAAGAGTGCTTGTGAAAGGCCAAATACAAGAAACCCGTATTGTGCAAGATAAGCGGTCCCTTTTTTTGCAAATTCAGTTAGGATGTCTAAGGAGAACAAAGACATAGTTGCAATCACTGAAAATAAAAAGAATCGGCTACCCGGTTTTTTTAAAATCACTCCGTGAATGATAGGATAGAGTAATCCAAAAAGTGCGAGGAGGGAGAGGATGAGATGTAGTGCTAGAAATTTTGAAAAGGTAAGTATATCTAGAGGTAATGCAAAGAATAATAAAAATGCCACAAAGAAGTTGATCCTATAAACAAAAATATATTCTTTTGAATTATAAATTTCTCTCACGTAAAGGACAAAAGAAAGATACAATAGAACAAAACTGATTCCATTGATTCTTACCATGGTTTCGTAGATTCCAGGAGGAAGGTAGTTGTAGATTAATCGAGTTTCGCCTGTGCTTAATAAGCGAATTGCGGCTAAAAAACAAACGGATGCAAAGTAGATATGAGTTTTTTCATCTCTCCAAAAAAGATATAAAACAAGATGGAAGAAGGCTAAGGTAAGAAGGGATGCTAATACAAAAACATCTCGGCCAATGGTTTCTAAAAATGACTTATTGATTCCTAAATGGGTTCCTAAAATGTATGGTGTCGCAATCCCACAAATATGGTAATGAAAGCAGGAAATTCTTACGGAGAGATGAATCTGGTTGTTTGGCGAATTTGGTAAAGATACAGTTTGTACGTTAAGATTGGGAATCTCAGAGGAATAATTTTCTCCAATAGTCCCTGATTTGTAGATGGTCTCATTACCGGCAGAAATTTCAAAAGCATTGCGAGTAACTCCATTCTGAAGATACAAAGATTCTGCATTATCAGAAACTAATATTGTTAGGCTTAGTGTGGCAAAACCAGTTGGATATTTTTCTGATTTTGAGTTAGCCCAATGCCCAGGTACTACGGTGAATTCCTGATTCAGAGCATCTTCTTTTGGGGTCCAATCCTTCCAGTCGATTCGCCATTCTCCATTGAGTGGAACATTCCCCATGGTTTCAAAGTTCCAACCACGAAGATCTAACACTGCTTTTTTGGCGATAGGTACAGCAGCAATGTTACTGGGATCGCAACCACTAAGTGTTGTGATGAGCAGGATCAAAAGGAAGATCGGTTTTGATATCTTCATTGCCTTTATGTTATGAGACGAAGGAAAGTCAGTAAATCTTTGTGTTTTACCAAAAGGAAATAAAATGCTTCCAATAAGACGAAAACCATTCAAAAACCGTTGGTTTCCGTAGAAATCCTAGTTTCATAAGGTTTTCTTTGTTCTGAAACCCTTTTAGTTTATCAGGATTTACTAAATTATATATTGTATCGATTTTGTTCCCTTGGGTAGTAAAAATTTGGACAATACTTGGTCCATCCTTGGAATACCCGATGATGGCTGGTGAGCCGTTCGCATAACCGAAAAATATTTCTGTGGTTCCTGCGGCTTTCTTCGTAGTTCTTGCGAGTAGAGAAATGACTCTTTGTATCCCAGGAATGGGAATCCTTGCTGCATGAACCTTTCCACCTCCATCGGAGAAGGCAATGACATCTTCGCGTAGTAAATGGGTTAGTGATTTTGTGTCCTGGTTGTAACATGCAAAACTAAATTCCATTAAAAGTTTAGAGTGGAGTTTGGGATCTGGATCAAATTTTTTCTTTCGAGATTGGATGGCAGTCCGAGCACGACTTAAAATTTGTCTACAGTTGTCAGTATTTTTACCTACGATGCCTGAAATTGATTCGTAGTCAAAATCAAATAACTCCCGTAATATGAAGACTGCTCGTTCTGTCGGATTGAGTGTTTCCAATATCACAAGAAAAGCAAAATTGATTTTTTCATCATCCATTGACTCTGCGGTTTCAGGGATTGGCTCAGGTAAATAAGGTCCAATATAAGATTCTTTTTTCCGTGAGGCTTTTTTCAAAAGATCAAAAGCAAGCCTTGCTGATATGCTTCCTAAATAAGATTTATGGTTTTGGATAGAGAGTTTTTCTGCGGAGAGCCATCTAAGATAACTCTCCTGAACAATATCCTCTGCATCCACATAACTACCAGTAATTCGGTATGCGATAGAGAAAATATAGTGTTTCCATTTTAAAAATAATTCTATATCATTCACGTATTCATGTCCTAATAGAAATTGTTTTTGCTAAATCGATCTCTTCCATTCGCAAAGGATTTCCTTTTGGCCAAAAATAGAATCGAAAGGGAGATTGTTTTTCCATCTTCAATGAAAAAATAGTAAATCGATTGACTAGTTCTTTAATCATTGCCCCCCATCTTCCTTTGATGATCCATTCTTTTGGTCTGTCATCTCCATAGGTAAATTGAATAAAACCTTCCTTCCTACCAAGAGAAACACAACGGCCAACAAATTGAAATGAAAAAGGTGATAGGTTTTTTCCATTAATCAAGTTTGCGAGTTGGTCGGCAATATAAGCTCCCATTGGTAGTGCAGTCACACAACCCATACGTAAGATTGAGTTTTCTAGGTAAGCTGAATCTCCCGCAACAAAAACATTGGGGTATTGACGAGATCTGAGGAAGGGATCGACATAGATTTGATTTAGTGAATTTGTTTGAAAGCCTGCTTCTTTTAGTAGATCTGGGCCTTTGAATCCGGTGCAATTTAAAAGACAGTCGAACGATACTTTGTTTTGGTTTTCGAGAGTGATTTCATTTTCGCTTATCGTTTTAATGTGGGTGTTTTCCAAAATATTGATATCGTTTTCCAACATAAAGACTCTTAAATAATCTTTTGCTCTTTTTGAAAACGAAGATCCTAATTCGTTTCTGTCAATGATAGTAACTGTTGAATGGGGATGAAAGTATTTCCATTCGGATGCCATCTCAATTCCGGTAAGACCCGCGCCAATAATACAAAGTTTTTGAATTTCTCTTTGTTTGTTTTTTCTCAAAAAATCAGAAACAGCTTCTTTTGATTGGATAGATGCTTCTGAGGTTTGTATTGGACGAATTTGAGAACTTCCGAGAGCAATAACAAGATAATCGTAATTGATTCGATCTGGATTTCCTTCGACTACGACTGATTTTTCATTGGGGAAAATATCCTTAACTTTTCCTTGTAAAAAACTAATCCTTGTTCGCAGAAGTTTTTTGATTTTTATTTCCTTTTTCTGACCCGCTGAAGCCATTTCATGGAAACGAATTTTTTCTTTAAAACCTATCGATTCAGAAATGATTATGATTTCGGCATCTTTCAATTGTTTGTCTAAACGGTTTGCAGCCAAAATTCCTGCATATCCGGCCCCAAGGATTAATATTTTTGGTTTCATTGTTACACCTCGTTACCAAGACGAGATAGGTCTTGGTATTTGTGACAGTGTTTCTAAAAAAATTCGACTTGATTAAACAATTAAGAGAAACAACGATCATCAATGCAAAAAATGAATTGGAAATGTCGTTTCCTATGGACTGGAACTTTTTTATTTTTTTTGGCACCATCTATATTTGCACAAGGTTTTGATCAAGGGAGTTTAATATTTTATGGTTTTGGATCTACCGGGTTAGGAAATCACTCGGGAAGTCTGGAGAAAACCGTTGAAACCACAAACCAACCAAATTTTCTCATGTTAAACTCACCGTATGTAGATACCCTTTATCGTGCGGGTAATTATCTTTTGATTGCAGAATTTACGAAAAACCGTACTGAGCTTTCCAGTCATGGAGGGGAATTAGGGTTCGAGTATGGTATATTTCGATACTTTGGGATTGGGCTTTCTTATTCCAATCAAGTGATTAGTGCATCCTATTTTCGTGCTTTAGAGGCAAGAAATATTGTTTTACTTTCTTTTTTGGGACCAAATACAAGTTCGCAGCTCGAAAAGCTGAATTTAGGTGATACGTATGATCTTGCAGTTCAAAGTAGAAGAACTGTTTTTAGTGCAAATTCAGGAGACTTGAATCTGTTCTTTCATTTTTTACCGAATGAACTAATCGATCCGTATATTCGGATAGGTGGTGGAGTTGGATATGAACAGATGTTTGGTGGTACCACAAATCGAGTTTTTGGTGCACTCGGTCTTAGGTATCATTTTGATTCCCAGTTTTTCTTAAGTACAGAAATAGAACATTCCAACGTTTACATTGTTAAGTATGAAGCTCCAAATTCAGGACATAGAAATCGGGGAAATTATGAAGAGACTTTTCTAAAGTTGGGTTTGGGAATTAATTTTTCGCTTCTTGGATCAACAAATCCGATTCCTGAACCGGAGAACAAACAAACGAGTGTAATTGAATCTGTAGGTCCTGAAATTCCATCGCAAATCAAAGAACCATCAGTCGAAACTAAGTTGGAACGTTTTGTATTTCTTGCAAGTGAGATATTTGATCTCCCTTCTAGCCGTATCCACTTAGAAGGTCGAGCAAGATTGGATGCGATTGCTCGTAGTTTAGAAAATGAATACAAAGACTATGATGTTCAGGTGATCACTTACACAACACCTTTCAGAGAAGAGGTTCCCGGAAATTATGAAAACTATGATCTTGGATTTGAACGTTCTCAGGCAATCTCTCGAGTGCTTCGTGAAAAGGGTGTGAAACCCAAAAGGATTACTGATTCTACACAAGGCTCTGCGATGTATAATGTGGATTCTAAAGAAAAAGTAGTGATTGAGCTTCGAAAAAAAAATAGATAATTTTTCCTAAGCCCAATCGCTTTATTAAAACTTATACTTTGGAGCTAATACTTGTTCCTTGGTTTAGTTCCAGAAGTTGTTCAGTTTTCCTTCTGCTGGTTGTACAAATATCTGGGTTGTTTTTCATCGACTCACCATAACTGGGAATCATTGTTTTTAGTTTGGTTTTCCACTCATTTGATTGCATCTCTTTAGGAAAACAATCTGCCAATACTTCTAACATAATGGAAACGGATGTAGACGCACCAGGGCTTGCTCCGAGGAGTGCGGCAAGGGACCCATCTTTTGCCGCCACAACTTCAGTTCCAAATTCTAAAACCCCACCTTCCTCTTCATCCTTTTTGATGACTTGAACTCTCTGGCCAGCCACAACTAATTCCCAATCTTCAGCTTTGACTTCAGGGAAGTATTCTCGCAGTGCGGCGATTCGATCTTCATGGGACTGCATTGCTTGGCTTATGAGGTACTTTGTCAGCGGAAGGTTGTGCATTCCGGCAGATAACATTGGAAAAATATTATCAAACTCTAATGACTTCACCAAATCTAAATAGGATCCTTTTTTTAAGAACTTGGTCGTAAAGCCAGCGTAAGGTCCAAATAATAATTCTTTTTTGCCTTCAATGATCCTTGTGTCCAAATGAGGAACAGACATGGGAGGAGAACCCACATTGGCTTTTCCATACACTTTAGCAAAATGTTGTTTGATCACCTCTCTGTTGCGACATCGTAACCACTGTCCGCTGACTGGAAATCCACCAAACCCAGCGGCTTCCGGGATATCGGATTTTTCCAAAAGAGGAAGGCTACCACCACCAGCACCGATGAATACAAATTTGGCTTCATGGTGTTCTTTTTCGTGGGTTTGTATATTATTTGAAGTTAGGTGCCAAAATCCATTTTCTCCACGTTCCAAGTCCTTCACATCTTCAAAATAATGTACATGAACATCTGGAAAACTTTCCAGATACCGAAACATAGCTCTTGTTAATGTTCCAAAATTGACATCAGTTCCTAACTCCATTTTGGTTGCGGCAATTGGTTCCGAATCATCCCGACCTTTCATCACGAGAGGAAGCCAATCTGTTACGGTTTTTTTATCTTCTGAATAAACTAAATCTTTAAAGAGTTCATACTTTTTTAAAGCATCATAACGTTTACGAAGAAAGGAAACATTTTCTTCTCCCCAGACAAAACTATAATGTGGAACCGAATGAATGAATTCATCAGCATCTAGGATCCGTTTGGTGCCAGCCAGGTATCCCCAAAATTCTTTGGAGATTTCAAACCATTCCGCAATTTGGAGGGCTTTTTTAGTTTGGATGGATCCGTCTTCGTTTTCGATTGTATAATTCAATTCACAGAAAGCAGAGTGTCCGGTGCCTGCATTGTTCCAGGCGTTAGAGCTTTCTCTTGCAGCGGCATCTAACCTCTCCAATACAGTAATTGTTAGGTGGGGTGCGAGTTCTTTTAATAAAATACCCAAGGTGGCACTCATGATGCCTGCACCTATCAAAATTACGTCGGATTTTGTTCTAACTGTATCTTTTTCTTTCATCCTCTACCTTCTGGTTAATTATCGACAACTTTCACAATCAAAATCATGTCCAAAGAATAGGGTTACTCGATTGAAAGCATTCTTCCTATTTTTGTCCGTTCTGACATCCTTGCTTGGATTTATCTATTATTATTCTACCTTTCGTTTGATTTCAGGACTTTCACTGAATGGGCCGGTGGTAACAGTGATTTTATTTGGGATTGGGGCTTTGGTTTTGCTTGTCCCATTGACTTATGCTCTAAGTCGGATCTCGAAACGAGAAAAAACCCAGACATTTTTTGCCTATCTCACCTTCACTAATTTTGGATTTTTCTCTATTCTCTTTACGTTGGTTCTTCTTATGGATCTGTTACGTCTGGTGGATTTAGGAATTGTGACTCATTATTCGCAAGTTTTGTTTTCTACCTTACTTCATTTTGGATTTCCTCTGGATGGAGTGACGGAAGTAAAAAACTTTAGTTTGGCTTTTTCTACCATTGTGGTGGCGACAGCCCTTAGTTCCCTTGGATTTTTCAATGCTCATGTGCGGTTACAATACAAACGAGTTTCCATCCCTGTAAAAGATTTACATCCAGATTTGAGAGGTTTTAAGATTGTCCAAATCTCTGACGTGCATATTGGTGCTACGATTAAAGAAAGATTTTTAAAACGTGTAGTAAAGCGAATCAATCTCCAAAAGCCAGATGCCGTTGTAATAACAGGAGATTTGGTAGATGGACCGGTATCCACTCTTAAACAACATCTAAAACCTTTGGCCGACATTCAGTCAAAATATGGGACTTTTTACGTAACAGGAAATCATGAATACTATTCGGGAGTTCTTTCATGGTTACCTGAAATTCAAAAGTTAGGTGTTCATATTCTACTCAACCAAAACCAAATTCTAAACATTGGCAAAGCCAAATTATTAATGGCAGGTGTGACCGATTTGGCTGCAGGAAAAATTATTCGCTCCCACCAAACAGACCCTAAACGAGCGATGGAAGGCGGTGAGAATAGCGATTATAAGATTCTTCTCGCACACCAACCGAATAGTATTTACGAAGCAAGTGAAGCCGGATTCCAGTTACAAATTTCAGGACATACCCATGGGGGCCAATTTTTCCCTGGCAATTTACTTATTTATTTTGCGCAAAAATTTGTCGCAGGTTTACATAAGTATAAAGACTCATTAATATACGTTAGTCGGGGGACTGGGTATTGGGGGCCACCGTTCCGGTTGGGTGCCCCCTCTGAGATCTCCATTTTGGAACTCCAATCTGCTTGATTTTTTCTAATGATTAGGATGAATCCTGATTTCTGCATCCTGAACGCTGGCAGAGGGTTGTTCGTATAGGAAAAAAATTGCGAAAGTAGGTGAACTCTCTTTGGATTTTCTAGAATATTGACAAACTAAACGGCGGATACCAAGCAAATGAATCAGAATCTACTCATCAGGAAGTTGACAGTTGCTATTGAAGCTCCCTTATACTTGCTCATCTTTCCTTACTTTATCAACTTTTGTCTGTTTGCCTCAGGTTTTGCTACGGATACCCTCATTCAATTGGGAATCCTCGGCACTCTCCTTTCCCTGGTTCCTTTGGTGATTGGGATAGGTCTTCGAAACAAAAGGCTCAGGACGCTCTTAAGTTATACCAAAGACACCGATATAAAAACACTCGAAGGTTTTAAAAAAGGACTTTTGGAACACCCACATTGGGAAGGTCGAGTGATTCTCATTCGTTGGACAGTTTCCATTTTGGGATTTTCTTTTATGGCTGTGACTTTACTCGGTCTTCCGTGGAAGGAAATTGTGGCCTTACCCTATGCTTGTGTGATGCTCTCACCAATTATCTATTTGGCTTTCTATTTTCAAACAGAGGTTTACTTAAGCCCAGTCCTCAAGGCAAAAGAATTATCTACTATCCTTTTAGATGAAACAAAAATACGTATTTTCGGTGTTTTTCAGAGGAATCTATTTACCATGATCGCCGTGGCACTTTTACCAATGTTAACCTTTGGTTATTATTTGTTTTTGATTCTGATGACAGAGTTTCGATCTCCCTATTGGCTTTATCAAATGCCCGTCGTGTTTGTTATGATGGTTGTGATTATTGTTTATGCGGCTTATGTGGGAAGTAAATCTTTAAAAGAAGATATTGATAACCTCAACCATTCCATTGAAAAGTTATCCAAAGGAGAACTATCGGAAACAATTCCTCAACTCTCTGCAACAAACTTGAGTCATACGATTACAAAACTAAATCTATTTATGGAATCTCTGCGACAATACTTTCAAACCGCAAAAGACGAAGCAATTTCCCTATTGGAAACATCCAAATTAATTTTGGATAAAGGGGGTGTGATTGATTCTCAAGTCAGTTCGGAAAAAACAAAACTCGATTCTACTTTTGAGTCCGTAAACCAAATCCAAAGTTTATCCAAAGCAACCTATGAACGTGTTCTTTCTCAAAAAGATAAAACTAATTTTTTAGCTTTAGAACTCACACGAGTCACTGATGAGATGACAGACCTTTCCCAAAAAGCAGACGAATTGGCAAAAAACACAGTCCATTCGATTGGCACGGTGCAAGTAGCAAAAGATGCCATCCAATCTGCTTATGAAAAGGTGGAGGTCATGAACCAAATGAGTGAAAACATCAAAGCCACCATCTCTATTGTAGAAGATATCTCTGACCGCGTAAATTTACTATCCCTCAACGCATCCATAGAAGCAGCAAGAGCCGGTTCTATGGGACGAGGTTTTGCTGTGGTTGCGGGGGAAGTGTCTCGCCTTGCTGATGAAACCGCAAAAAATATAGAAGACATCAAACGAGTGGTGAAGTTATCCCAAGTAGCCTCCAAAGAAAGTTTAGAATCCATGAAGGAAATTATCTCCACCAACGAAGATGTTAAATCAAAGTTTGAAGAAATTTCAAGAGTGGTCCAGATGTTTGGTCGCACAAGCGAATCCAGTTCCGAAAATGTTAAATCCTTAAAAGGCCTTGTGGGTGAATTCCAAAGGGATGCTGAACAAATCACGGCCGAAATGAAATTGCAAACCGGTTATACCGAAGAATCCAACACCAACTTGCAAGCGTTATGGGAAAATCATTCCAAAATTTCTGCGACCTTCAGCGAAATTTCCGAAGAAGCAAACCGTCTGCAAAAGGTATCTGATTCTATGGAAAGGATTGTTTCCAGGTTCCGATTTTAAAATCATCCGATACAACTACCTTTAGGATCATTGCAAAAGAATTGAAATAGTTACTATTTGTAAGAGATCGGTGTTTGAACGTTGGTCTTTGTTTAGAACCTATGTCTCCTGATCCAGTAAAGGAGAATCTACGCTAGTAAATCTTTTATTTACAAAAGATTTCATATCTATGGGTTTATTTTATAGAAGTTGCGACGAATGGAAAGTTAGGATTTTTCCGTGGATTACTAAAAACGGAGATTCCGAAAAAATTACTTTCATTCCGTGCTGTGTTATTGTTTTCTCTTAAATCAAACTATAACATTCAAAAATATGATAAAGCAAACTCTTCATAGACTCTTTTCTCTTAATATTCGCACACAGTTGATGATCTTTATTTTTTTGGTTCTCAATTTAGTGCTAGGCCCAATTTT